>NZ_JBICKH010000086.1:0-27292 GCF_043103905.1 Pseudomonas sp. yb_2
TATTCTTGGGGCAGACGCGCACGTCCCCTTGGCGCTCACCTCGGTATCGCGGAGAACAAACAGGGCGGTCGCGTGCGCAGGCACAGGCGATACTGGCCCGAAACAAATGTAGGAGCGAGCTTGCTCGCGATGCGCCGCGCGGGCGGCGCTGGCTCTCTGAGGCGCCACAAATGCCACGACCTGCCAACGGCGATCTATGCTCAGAAAACCGTGCATAGGGAGCCCCGCGTCATGTTCGATTTCCATCGCAAGTCTGATTTGGCAGAAATCCAGCGCACCCGCCAGGCGTTGGCCGATGCGCAAGCCAAACTGGCCGCTATCGGCCGTTCCATGGCGATGATCGAGTTCGCCCCTGACGGTACTATTCTCGACGCCAACGAGCGCTTCTGCCAGGCCATGGGCTACAGCGCCGACGAGCTGCGTGGCAAGCACCACCGGCTGTTCTGTGAGCCGGACTATGCAAAAAGCGCCGAGTACCAGCAACTGTGGCGCGAGTTGGGGCAGGGCAAGGCTATCAGCGGTACGTTCGAGCGTATCGACAAGGCGGGGCGCGAGGTCTGGCTGGAAGCCAGCTACATGCCCGTGCTGGACCAGCACCGGCAAGTCACCAGCGTAATCAAGGTGGCGTCGGACATCACCCAGCGGGTGGTGCTGGAGCACGAGAGCGAAAGCCTGCTCAAGGCCATCAGCCGCTCCATGGCGGTGATCGAGTTCACCCCGCAAGGCCGGGTGCTCAAGGCCAACCAGAATTTTCTCGACACCATGGGCTACCGCCTCGATGAAGTGGTTGGCCGCCACCACGGGCTGTTCTGCCTGGCGCATGAACGCGAATCGGCCCAGTACCGAGAGTTCTGGGCTTCGCTGAACCGTGGCGAATACCACTCGCACCGCTTCGAACGCGTCAACAAGCAGGGCCAGACCGTTTTTCTGGAGGCCTCCTACAACCCGATCTTCGACAGCAAGGGCCGCCTGTGCAAAGTGGTCAAGTTTGCCAGCGACATCACCCATCAGGTCTGCACCCAGCAAAGCGCCGCCCATGCCGCCCATGCCAGCTCGGTGCAGACCGATGCCTGCGCGCGCAAGGGGACCGAAGTGGTGCAGCAGGCGGTGCAGGTAATCGAGCAGATTTCCCAGGAGCTTAACGACGCTGCGCGCAGTATCGACGCGGTAAACAGGCAGTCGGATGTGATCGGGCAGATTGTGCTGACCATTCGGGGCATCGCCGACCAGACCAACCTGTTGGCCCTTAATGCAGCCATCGAGGCAGCGCGTGCCGGCGAGCACGGGCGCGGCTTTGCCGTGGTGGCCGATGAGGTTCGCAACCTGGCCGCGCGAACCAGCAAGGCCACCCTGGAAATCGTCGATGTGGTGCGGCAGAACCACGACCTGTCGCTATTGGCAGTGGCCAGCATGCAATCGAGCCTCAACCGCACCGGTCACGGCGTGGCGCTGGCCAATGAGGCGGGGACGGTGATCATGGAAATCCAGCAAGGCTCACGGCACGTCGTGGATGCCATCAGCCAGATAACCTCGACGCTGCAATTGCATTGAGCGCCTCGCGCATCTCGTCAAGCAGTGCCTGCAGGCTGACTTGCAGTTGCGCGCGCTGTTCGACGGTCGGCAGCCCTTTTGCGTGGGCGTGCTCGATAGCTTCACAGTCTTTGACCACAGTGCGCACCCTGATCATTTTGGCGCCACCCTTGATGCGGTGGGCAAGGGCGCGCACGGTTTCATCAGGGGCGTCTGTTGACAAGGCACGCAGGGCGGCCAGATCTTCACCGACGCTTATCGACAATTGCTCCAGCAAATGCCGCGTCAACTGTTCGTCGTCCTGGGTCAGGTGACGCAGTTCGGCCAGGTCGAACCCACTATGGAAAGGCTCCGGCGACGGCTGCTGAGGGCGCACCTGGGGCAGGTGGGTCTTGAGCGTGCGCAGACCAATCGGCTTGAACAGGCATTCGTCCATGCCGCTGGCCAGGCAGCGAGTACGCTCCTCGGCCTGGGCATTGGCGGTCACGCCAAGAATACGGCCTGCTGGCAGGCCGCGCTCGCCCTCCAGGCTGCGAATGCGCCGGGTGAGTTCATGCCCGTCCATGACCGGCATGCTGCAATCGGTGATCACCAGGTCGAAGCGCGCTTCCTGCCAGCGTGCAAGGGCGATCTCGCCATTCTCCGCCAGTGTCACATGGTGCCCCAGGGTTTGCAGTTGCCGTTCCAGCAAAAGCAGGTTGGCCGGGTAGTCGTCGACCACCAAGATATTGAGCGGGCCGCTGTTACTTTCATGTGTGGTGAGTTGCGGGTCCGCTTGTGCCGGTGCTTCGCAGACAGGTAACCGAAGGCTGACTTGTACCCGGGTGCCAACACCCTCGACGCTCTGAAGGCTCAGGGCGCCGCCCATCAGTTCGGCCAGGGTACGGCTGATGACCAACCCCAGGCCTGCCCCTTGACGTGCCCTCGGGCCATCGACCTGAACGAAGGCACTGAACAGCCTGGCCTGGTCGGCGGGGCTGATGCCGATGCCGGTGTCGCGCACATTCAGCTCGATAGCCAGAATGCCGTGGCCGGCAACTTTGGGCAGCAGCAGGCATGCCTGCACTTCACCACGGTCGGTGAACTTGATGGCGTTGCTGATCAGGTTGGACAGAATTTGCTTGAGTCGCAGTGGATCAGCCAGCACCCATACCGGCTCTGCAGGCAGCTCGCCGTGTAGATGCAACCCTTTGGCCCGGGCATTGCCTTCGAACACCCGCAGCGTGGCGCGCACCAGTTCGACCAGATTGGTGGGTACTGGCTGCAGGCTGATGTGCCCGGATTCGATGCGGGAAATGTCGAGAATATCGCCTATCAGCTCAAGCAGGCCAATGGCCGAATCATGGGCGGTCTGCAAGGTCTGGGCGTCGCTGCGGCCGCTGCGGCTATCTTCCAGGGCCAGTTCCAGCAGACCGATCACGGCATTCATCGGGGTGCGGATCTCATGGCTCATGGTGGCCAGGAAGGTGCTTTTGGTCTGGCTGGCCTGTTCGGCATCGTCCTTGGCCTGGCGTAACTGTTCCAGCAGCCCGCGGCTCAGCGCGAGCTGTGCCTGAAGCGCGTGCTGTGCCTCGGTGCGCTGGTTGATCAGCTTGCGCAGGTAACTGTTCCAGAACACCACCCCGGCCAGCAGCAGGGCCGACAGCACCAGCACCTGCAAAGCCAGGGTGCGGTAGTCGCGCCAGGGGCTGTCGCTCACCAGTGTGCTGGTGCGCCAGCGGTTGATCAACTGGTCCAGTTCTTCAGGTGGAATGCTTAGCAGCGCCTTGTCGAGAATGGCCTGCAATTGGGGCTGGTCGGCGGCTACGGCAAAGGCGGCAATGGCCGGAGCGTCGTCGAGCATGTTGGCGATGCGCAAACGGTCCTTGAACACATGGCTGATGTAATAGGCAGCATTGATATGGCTGCTCAGGGCAGCGTCGGCAACACCGTTGGCCACGGCCTCCATCTGGCCCAGTGGGTTGTCAACTTCGACTATCTCGGCCTGCGGGTACCGCTGTTGCAAAACGGCCTGCTGCGGTGAGCCGCGCACCAAGGCGATGCGCTTGCCATCCAGAGCCTTGGCCTGTGCAGGTGATTCACCGTCGTTGCGGGTAACAAGCACGCGCGGGCTGACCAGGTAGGGGCGGGTGTAGCGCAGTTGCTTCAAGCGGTCGGCACCATAGCCCAGCGCCCCGATCATCTGTGCCTCGCCCCGCACCAGGCGGTCGATCATGGCCTGCGATGAAGCACTCTCGACGGGTGTGAACTGCAGCCCCGTGCGCAGCGAGATCTGCTTGAGCAGGTCCAGGGTGATACCGCTAGGGCGGTGCTGAGCATCGTTGAACGTCAACGGTGCCAGCGAGGTATTGACCAGTACGCTGACAGTGGGGTGGGCGGTGATCCAGGATTCTTCTTCTTCGCTCAAGGCCGTGAGGTGGCGCTGCAGCAGCAGGCTGGTGTTACCACTGCTCCAGCGGCGCAGAATGTTCAGGCGTTCACTTTCGCTTATGCGTGACAGCGCCTTGTCCACCAGCCGATGCAGGCGCGGGTTGTCGCTGGCGATGGCGAAGGCAAAAGCCTCTGGGGCCAGTTGGGAAAAATGGTCGATTTTCAACGTGCCCTGAAAGCTTTTGCCGATCATGTAGTCAGTGCTGATGGCATCGCCCAGATAGGCGTCTGCCTCGCCCAGCGCCACGGCAGCGAGCCCGGCCAGGGTCGAGCGGTACAGGCTCAGTTGCGCCTTGGGGTACAGTGTGCGAACGCTGGCGGCCGGCAGGTAGTGATCGACCATCGCCAGGCGCAGGCCGGCGAGCTCGGGCGTACTTTTCAAGCTGCGCCCTTCACGGGTGACTATCACTGGCAGGTCGTCGGCATAGGGGGTGCTGAGGCTTAGCTGGGCGTCCGCCGCCTCGAAGGCGTTGGAGCTACCCAACAAGTCGATACGGCCATCACGCAGGGCAGTGATGGCCTCGTGACGGCTGTCAAAACGACGTACTTCAATGGGGATGTCCAGCTGTTCGCCGATGATGCCGGCGTAGTCTGCGCTCAGTCCCTCATAGTCATGCTGGCTGACGTTGATTTCGAACGGGGGGTAATCGGGGCGCGCACTGCCCATTACCAGGCGTTCGCGTTGTTTCAGCCAGTGGCGATCATCGCCGGATAACGTCAGTGGGGCAGCGGCACTGATCGAGCGCGCCAGCAGATGGCGTGGTTCACTGCTGGCCTGCAGTTCCGTGGAGTTGGCCAGACCGATAGCCAGAAGGACGCTCGCCAGCAACTGTTTCATGGCAGCCGAGCGCTCAATAGACGCTGTTGCGCTTGGCCAGGTCGACCATTTCCACCAGTGACTCGGTCTTGAGCTTTTCCATGATACGGCCCCGGTAGGTGCTGATGGTCTTGGCGCTGAGGTTCATGCAAGTGCCGATGTTCTTGTTGTTCTCGCCGCGCGCGAGGCGCCGCAGCACTTCCATTTCTCGGTTGGAGAGACTGGCCAGGCGCACTGGCTCGCTCTCCAGCGAGTTGCTGTTGACCGACATTTGCGGAAAGGTCGAATAACCTTTGGTCAGGGCCTTGAGGGCGAACAGCAGGGCCTCGTGGTCCTCTTCCTTGGTGACGAAGGCACCTATCCCGGCATCCAGGCAGCGACGCACATACAGATCGGTGGCCTGGCCGGTCAGCACCATGATCTTCGGTACCGGCTCCAGGCTCTGCAATCGCTTGATGACTTCCATGCCGTCCAGGCCAGGCAGGCCGATGTCGAGAATGACTACGTCCGGGCGCAGTTCGCGGGCTACCTGAGCCACTTCACTGCCATTGCCGACCTCGCCGATGACATGGAAGCGCTCGCGCTCGAGCAGTAGGCGCAACGACAGCCGGACAATAGGGTGGTCGTCGACGATCAGCACGGTTGTCATGAGGAAAACTCCTGTAGGGATGTGGTCCGCTTCCTGGAACACTCAGGAATACGTCTGCAAGTGGGGTTATCGGAAGCGCTGCACGATACGACCATTCCCGAGGTTTGGTAATGCCGAGTATAGAAGTGTTGAAATCCCCAGTGCTTATTGTTGGAAAGTCCTACAAGAAACAGGAAAGACATCACCCTGAAACAGCGGTGATGCCGGTGCTTTGCAGTTGTTCAGGCGCAGGCAGCGTGCGGTTTGTGTATCCGCAGCGTGGAGGCAGGGTTGTTGGCCAATGCCTGACCGACCCGCGTCGGACGGGCTACCAACTGCCCGGTACAATTCGGGCAGCGGCCTTGGAAGCGGGTTTCGGCACAGGCACGGCAGAACGTGCATTCGAAGGAGCAGATCATGACGTCGGGGCTGTCACCCGGCAGGTCGGCATCACAGCACTCGCAGTTGGGGCTTAGTTCCAGCATGGGCATGACTCCTGTTCGCAGGCGGGAACCCGGAGTCTGCTACGCCCGAGGCAAGGCTGGCAATGTTCAGTCGCCAGGGCGGTACAGGTGGGCATGCCCGGCACGGTACAACGCCGATTCGGCGAACGGTGTATCCCCCAGGACGTGGCCTACCAGAATCAGCGCCGTGCGCCGGAAATCCTTGGCCGCTACGCGTTCGACGATATCGCCGAGGTTGCCGCACACCCAATCCTGGTCTGGCCAGGTGGCCCGATGCACCACCGCAACCGGGCAGTGCGCGCCGTAGTGCGGCATCAACTCAGCGACAATGCGCGACAGGTGCTTGACCCCCAGATGAATTGCCAGGGTGCTGCCATGGCGCGCCAGGTCACCCAACTGCTCACCCGGCGGCATGGGCGAGCTGTCGCCATAGCGGGTGAGGATCACGGTCTGCGCCACTTGAGGCAACGTCAGCTCGCAGCCGAGCAGGGCGGCGCTCGCTGCCGTGGCGGTAACGCCGGGGATGATCTGGTAATCGATGCCCAGCGCTTGCAGGTGGCGAATCTGCTCACCGATGGCGCCGTACAGGCTGGGGTCGCCGCTGTGCACCCGGGCCACATCCTGACCTTTTTCATGTGCGCTGCGCATGGCGGCGATGATCTGTTCCAGGTGCAGTTCGGCGCTGTTGATCACGGTTTCGGCCTGGTGGCCTTCGAGCACGGCGGCGGGTACCAGTGAACCGGCATAAATGATCACCGGGCACTGGCGAATCAGCCGTTGGCCCTTGACCGTGATCAGCTCCGGGTCGCCGGGGCCGGCACCGATAAAGTAGATGGTCATGCAAAGTCCTGGCAAGAAAGAGGGGGCGAAACGCTCAGCAGGCCAGGGCGAGTGTCGCCGGGCCCAGTACCTGGCGCGTCAGCAGCAGCCTGGCCGTACCCTGCCGCTGGCTGGCCAGGGCCAGAGCCGCGCTTTCGGCTACGCCCCAGCAGCCACTGTGCCGGTGAGCAACGGCGGAACGGTGGCTGAGCAGTGGTTCATAGGGTTGCAGTTGCGCGCCATGGTACAGCACCAACGGCAAACCGAGGTGTTCTGCCAGTTGCAACAAGCCGGGCTCGTCGGCCTTCAGGCTGATGCTTGCGATACCGCGCAGGTCAGCCAATGCCAGGCCCTGTTTGTCCAGGGCCTGGCACAGCAAGCGTTGCAAGGTATCCGCCGGGCAACCCCGGCGGCAGCCAAAACCGGCATAGAAGGCAGGCATCAAGCCTGGCTGGAACGGCGGAACAGCCAGGCGCTGAGCAGGCCCAAGGCCAGCCAGAAGGCGGCGTTGGTCAGCCAGGAGGCGACTTTGAACTGGGTTTCCAATGCTTCAGGGGCCAGGCTTTCGTGCACCTCGGGTTGCGGTGCACCGATTACATGGGGAATGACCAGCAGCACGGCGCCCAGCGCCTTCAGCAGCCAGTGGCGGGCGAACACCAGCAAGGCCAGGCCCAGCGCTGTGGCACTGGCTGTACCGACCCACCAGGTTTGGCGTTGCCCCAGGTCGGCGGCCGCCGTACCCGGCAGTTCTGGTGGCAAGCCCAGGGTTGGGGCCAGGCAGAACACGGCGAAGCCAGCCAACCCCCACAATGCGCCGGTGGCGGCGCGTTTGGGCTCGCGAAGGCTGTACAGGGCGGCGAGGATCAGGGCGAAGCCGACCGCAACCACCAGGTTACCGCCTGTGGTGGACAGCACGCGCTGCCAGCCGTCTTCCGGCGACCAGGCTTCAGCGCTGTGTTCATGAGCGGCAACTTCGCTGCCGTGTTCGTGGTGTACGGCCGGGGCCGAGGACTCGTAGGTTTCCGCCTCCAGAATCAGCGGAGCCACCCAGAAGCTTTGCAGCAAGGTCAGCAACAGGGCTGCAAGGAGCCCGCTGAAGCCCGCAGTACGGGCAATGCGCGTGATCATCAGGCGTACTCAGTGGCAGGGGAAGGCGGCGCTGTGGCGGGTGTCGTGGGCGGCGTTGTGCACGGCCTCGATGTGCGAGAACCCGGCAAAGTAGACCAGGCACAGACCCAGCAAGCTGGCACCGACGGCGATGGTTACACGCTGGCTGAGCGTAACGGGGGTAGCAAGGCTGTGTTGTTTGGCGCTGGTGACGGGCATGACGCGATCCTCTGCTTTTTGTGGGCAATAGGCGAGCGCGGCAGCCCCGGACGTGGTCGCCCAAGGGAATGCAACAGCGCCCGCCCACCGCGGGGTGTTCATGAACGCCAGGCCGGTCTCCGGGCTTGCGAGGAAGAGCTGGGCTCCTGGAACGCGTCACCTTCCCATGCCGTACTACGAGGCACAGTGGTACAGACGCTTCACTCGCTTACCGTTGCGGGGGCAGCACCGGCATTGTCCGGCCCTGCTGAAGGGCCTGGGACGCACCGGTTTCCCGTTTCACCCCCTGAGGGGCACCTGAACGCGAGGCATAAGGAGAGCATGGGGCGGGCTTGGCGTCAATGTCATACAGCGTGCGAGGCTGTCGAACAGCAGGTACGACAGGCTCAGGCCTGAAGTCCTCTTCCAGCAGGCAGAAGTGCAGAAACCGGGTGATCACCCGCGGGCGAATGCCGCCAGCTTGTCGCCATCCAGCCGGTAGCGCACCCACTCATCCTGCGCCTCGGCCCCCAGTTTCTGGTAGAAGCCGATCGCTGGCTCGTTCCAGTCCAGCACACTCCATTCCAGACGCCCACAGTTGTTCGCCACCGCTTCGCGGGCAATGTGCTGCAACAACTGCCGGCCGGCACCATCGCCGCGATGTTCGGGGGTTACGTACAGGTCTTCCAGATAGATGCCATTGCGCCCGAGCCAGGTCGAGTAGCTGTAGAAGTACACGGCAAAGCCGATTGCACGGCCATCACGCTCGCACATCAGGGCGTGCACAGTGCTGCCTTCGTCGAACAGGCTGTGCTCGATGTCGGCAAGGGTGGCGACCACCTCGTGGCGGGCGCGTTCGTACTCGGCGAGTTCGGTGATGAAGGTGAGGATCTGCTCGGCATCGGTACGCACGGCAGGGCGAAAGGTGAGGCTCATGGTGACGGCTTCCTTGGTCCGGATTGGCGATACAGTGATTTGTATCTGCATAATTTAATCAAACTGTAACGGTCGCTGGGAGTGGCGGCTCCGGTAGTGTGACAGCACCTATAAAGAAAGTGGAATGCCCGCCATGCTTGCCTCTGCCGACCTGCTGACCGCCTTTGTGCTGTTTGCCTTCGTATCTTCCATCACGCCTGGCCCCAACAACACCATGTTGCTGGCCTCGGGGGTGAACTTCGGCGTGCGCCGCTCGGTCCCTCATGCCTTGGGTATCAGTTTTGGTTTCATGATGATGGTGCTGGCCGTCGGCCTGGGGCTGGGTGAGGTATTCAAGGCCTGGCCACCCCTGTACACGGTGCTGCGCTACGCTGGCGCCGCCTATCTGCTTTACCTGGCCTGGAAGATCGCCACTTCCGGGCCGGTCGGCACGGCCGCGTCCAGTGCCCGCAAACCGCTGGGCTTCTGGGGTGCGGCGGCGTTCCAGTGGGTCAACCCCAAGGCTTGGGTGATGGCGGTAGGGGCGATTACCACCTACACGCCAGCGCAAGGCTATGTAACCAACGTGATCGTCATTGCGGCCTTGTTCGCTTTGGTCAACTTGCCCAGCGTGGGGGTATGGGTGATGTTCGGCAGCGCCCTGCGCAACCTGTTGCAGAATTCGCACTGGCTGATGCTGTTCAATGTCGTGATGGCCCTGTTGCTGGTGATTTCCCTGTACCCGCTGCTGTTTGTAGAATCAGCATTTTCCTGACCCCGAGAGTACAGTAAGCCGATGCAGTTGATTCCCTGGTCCCACGAATGCGCCGAAGGTTTCACCCTGCGTGGCTGGCGAACTCCGGCCAGTGGCAAACCACTGCTGCACTTTCTGCATGGCAATGGCTTCTGTTGCCTGGCCTACCAACCGTTGCTGATGCGCCTGGGCGAGCATTTCGACCTGTGGCTCTGCGACGTTCAGGGCCATGGGGACAGTGATCATGGTGGGGTGTTTCGCGGCTGGAACCGCACCGCTGCCCTGGCGGTGGAGGCCTTTCAGGGCGGACGTGGCGAGTATGGCGACGTACAGCGGTTTGCCGCAGGGCACAGCTTTGGTGGCGTGCTCACGGGGCTGATCCTGGGCAGTGAGCCGCAACTGTTCGCACGTGCCGTGCTGCTCGACCCGGTACTGTTCAGCCGACGCATGATCGGTGTGATGGGGGCGGCAGCCCTGGTCGGCCTGCATCAGCGTCACGCCCTGGCCCGCAAGGCCGCCAGCCGCCGTAGCCACTGGCCCGATCGCGAGTCGGCGTTGGCCTCGCTGGAAGGGCGCGGCATCTTCAAAGGCTGGACCCATGCGGCACTGCAGGCCTATGTCGAGCATGCCATCGGTGATTGTGGCGAGGCCGTGGTGCTCAAGTGCCGGCCCAGCCGTGAAGTGGAGATCTTCAGCTCATTCCCTAAACGCATGTGGGCCAGTCTGGCCGCAATCAGGACGCCGACACGGGTGTTGTATGGCGAGGACACCTATCCCTTTGTGCCACATTCGGTAAATCGCCTGGCGCTGCTGAACCGCAATGTGACCGCACGGCAAGTTCCTGGTGGGCACTGTTTCATGCAGGAAGACCCGGCCATGGCGGCCGAGCAGGTGCTCGATTTCTTGCAGGGTTGACTGTTCTGCAGGTGGGACGATGCATGCCATTTCAGCCGTCTACCGCTTGATTGGCATCATTGATAAGGTTACCTCAACCAAGAGAGGAGCCTTCTCATGAAAAAGATTCTGGGTATTCACCGCAGCCCCCACGCCCATTGGGTGGGTGATGGTTTCCCGGTGCGCAGCCTGTTCACCTACGACAACCTGGCCAGCCAGATCAGCCCGTTCCTGCTGCTGGACTACGCCGGTCCACATGATTTCACCCCGACCCGAGCACGACGCGGCGTAGGCCAGCATCCGCATCGCGGCTTCGAGACCGTGACCATCGTCTACCAAGGTGAACTGGAGCACCTTGATTCCACCGGTGCTGGCGGGTTGATCGGTCCAGGTGACGTGCAGTGGATGACGGCGGCCAACGGCATCATTCATGAGGAGTTTCATTCCCCCGACTTTGCACGCAGTGGCGGCACGCTGGAAATGGTCCAGCTGTGGGTGAACCTGCCGGCGCGGGACAAGCGTGCAGCGGCCGGCTACCAGACGCTGCTGGCCGGCGACATTCCGGTGGTAGCGCTCGACGGTGATGCCGGGAGCTTGCGGGTGATTGCCGGTGACTACCACGGCCACCAGGGTCCGGCTCGAACCTTTACCGCGATGGACGTGTGGGATTTGCGGCTCAACGCCGGCGCGGCCTTGCAGTTGCCGGTTGCTGCCGGTCGCAATGCGGCGCTGGTGGTGTTGCGTGGTAACGTTCGAATCAACGGCGAGCGCGAAGCAGGCCCGTCCAGCCTGGTACTGCTCGACCGGGAGGGTGTAGATGTAGCCGTCGAGGCGCTGGACGGCGCAAGTGTGCTGCTGCTCAGCGGTGAGCCGATCGACGAGCCGATCGTTGGCTACGGCCCGTTCGTGATGAACAGCCAGGCGGAGATTGCCGAGTCGTTCGATGATTTCCATGCCGGGCGGTTTGGGCAGATGCAGGACGAGAGGGGAGGCGCCGCACACTGATGCAATTGGTTGGCCTTTCCCGGCTGGGGCCTGGCCAACGCCTAGTTGACCGAGACCACTCGTCGTTAAGTCTGCTAATGCATTCGAACACTCGGCCGCCGCGGGGAATCTTCCACTAAGGTGCTAGAGGATTCCCCGCATGCTCATTGCCGGGGAGCATGGTCAGCTGGCCGAGCATGCGCAATATCAATTGGCGCCCCGCCCGACAAAGGCGTACTTCCATACAACAGGCCATCCCACAGAGAGGGTCGTACCATGTCGTTGATAGGCGTTTCTATGCTAGAGATGCGGCAACTGATCGAGCAGGCCTGCTTGCCAGACCGCTGTGAAGTGAGTTGCCCGGATGGCGCGCACTTGATCATCCGCCTGGGCCAGGGCCAGGATCTCGACCAAGGCGTGACCCTCAGCGGGGTCGCGCTGCAAGACCTCAACAGTTGTCGTGACCTGGTCAACCTGGTGGAGCAGCTGCATGCGTTGCGTGATAGCCACCCGGCGCCACTCAAGGCGATTGCCTGAGCGCGCCTGTCGTGCCCCGGTCAGCCCAGGCTGGCCGGGTATAAGCAGCCACGAGCGCGGCCACGGCCGCCGTTGATCGGCTTATTGCAGTTCCAGCAGCAGGTTCAGGCCACCGTCGCCGCACTTTCCCTTCTCGCGAACCACGCCGTGATAACTCCGCCCATCCCAGACGAAGGCCACACTGTGAGCTCGGTCGATCTTGTCAGGCAGTGGGGGGCAAACGTGCAGGCGCAGCCCTGGGCGACCTTGCAGGTTGAGGGCGGCGAGCTGGCATTGGCATTCCACTCGTTGCGCCACCGGGCCGAACAGGGTGTCGCGTACGTAATCGAGTTGCAGCGAAGCATTGGGGGCGCGGCCAGGCATCTTCATCGGTACATGGCTCCGTTACAACGGCTCGAAGAACCACACGGGTTGGGCATGGCAGGCTCCATACAAAAGAAAGGCGGCTTATCATTCGAAGCTTGCCTGGCCAAGATGTTCAATGTGTTTCATGTGCGTTCATCTTGTTTTGCGCTGGGTGGCAGATGACGGCCCCTGTTCAGGCACCCGCCTTGCGCAAGGTCAGGTTGATCCGCCGTTCGCCCAGGCGCGGATGCACGCCGGGTTTGATCGGTAGCACGCCGTGGAAGCGCAAGCGGTCTACGCCACCCCAGACCAGCACATCGCCGTGGCTCAGCGCAATGCGCTGAGCCTTGTCGGCACGCTGCAGGCCGCCGAACAGGAACACCGCCGGTAAGCCCAGCGACACCGACACGATCGGCTGACCGAAATCCTGCTCGTCGCGGTCCTGGTGCAGGCTCAGGCGCGTGCCCGGCAGGTAATGGTTGACCAGGCAGGCATCCGGCACGAAACCGTCAAACCCGGCCATGGCTGCGGCGCGGGAGGCCAAGGCGAGCAGAACCGGGGGCAGGGCGGGCCAGGGCTGGCCACTGACTGGGTCGCTGGGGCTGTATCGGTAGCCATGTTGATCACTCACCCACCCCAGCGTACCGCAGTTGGTCAGGGCCACTGCCATGCGCAGGCCTCCTGGGGTGTACATGTGCCGGAACGGCGCAGCACGCAGCACCGGACGCAGGGCATCGAGCAGCGCCTCGGTTTCGGCCAGGGCGAAGCCGGGCAGCAGCACGGTGTGGCTGGCCAGGCGTTGCGGCTGGGGGCCGAACAGGTCGAGGTCGGACTGGATCATGTGGCTGCACATCTTCGAGCGGTTTGCCATTGTACCCGACAGCTACACGTCAGGGGATTACACGCGCCGGCCGGATCGAACGATGGCAGAGGACGGGATGACAGAAAAAGGAACCGCGGCACCAGGGAGAGGAGCACCGCGGTTCAAGGGGGAGCGGTTTACTGCTGGGTCACAGTGGCCAGGTTCGCGCTGCCCAGCTGGGTGATGGTGGCGGATTGGGCGACACCACTCTGGTCGACGAACGCCTTGTTGCCTTGGCCTCCCTGGGTCACGTAGGCGACGTTGATGCTGTCAGTCTGTTTGATGGTGGCTTCGTTTCCGCTTCCGTAGAGTTGGTTGGTGTAGCTCTGGTTGCTATAGCCGGACTGGTCGAGCGTGATGGTGTTGCCGGTGCCCTGGCTGCTGCCGTAGGCATAGTTGTCGGTCCCACGCTGGTCGGCGATCAGAATGTTGTCAGTGCCGTTCTGTTCGAAGTACAGCTCGTTGCTGACATCATCCTGCTTGGTCGACATCTGGTTGCCTTTACCCGTCTGGGTCAGCGTGGCCAGCTGGTCAGCGCCCTTCTGGGTCAGATTGACGCCGTTGCCATTGCCAGCCTGGTTGATGGTGGCGTTCTGGTTGGTGCCGAACTGGCCACCCATCTTGGCGCCTTTCCAGTTACTGGCGGTGATGCTGTTACCATTGCCTTGGGTGTTGATGGTCAGGTTGAGGTTTTCACCGTTCTGATAGGTGAAATGCAGGTTGTTGTTGCCGGTCTGGGTAATGGTGGTGGTCGAGTTGTTGGTCTCGAACTGGTCCGACCAACTGGCGTTGGCATTGCCTTGCTGCGACAGGCTGACCTTGTTGCTGACGCCGAAGCTCTGGTCGATATAGCCTTCGTTCGACTGGCCGGTCTGGACCACGGAGGCCTGGCTACCGATCTGTGTGTCCTGCCACACTTCCACGGAGTTGCCGCCCCCGTACTGGCCAATGGCAATGGTGCCGCCAGTGCCTTCGCGCTGGTCGCCATAGGCCCAGTTGTCGTGGCCTTCCTGATAGACCTGGATATCGCCATCGACATGGTTCAGGTGCTCGGCGGTGGCGTAGTTGTCCTGGCCGGTCTGGTTGACGGTGCTGCGATTGTTGCTGCCACCGAAGGTCTGTTCGATGAAAGCCTCGTTGCGCTGGCCGGATTGCCCGCTGGTGGCTTTGCTGCCTTCCTGACTGTCCTGCCACACGGTGGATTTATTGCCGACGCCTTGTTGGGTTTGCAGCGATTCGTTGTTCGACCCAAGCGACTGGCTGGCGAAGGCATCGTTGTAACTGCCTCCGGCGTGCTGGGTGATCTGGCTGCCGTTCTCGAACAGTTGCTCGGCGTAGCCGGCGTTGTACTGGCCGGTGGCGCTCTGCTGGATATCGCTGGTGCTTTCGGCCTGCACGGCGAGGTGGTTGTGGCCCATGCCAGTCTGGTTCTGGGTGGCCGAGGCGAAGGATGCCTGGGTCTGAGAGACTTCGGCGATGTTTTCCTTGCCGTCCTGGGTCTGGGACGAGGTGCTGTCAGCAGCCATGGCCTGACCTGCGAGGGCCAGGACGATAGCGGCACTTAACGGAGCGAGCTTGTACATGGTGGTGCCTCCAGGTCTATCGGTATTGGGTGATCTGAACATGCTGGCCATTGCCAGCCTGGGTCACGGAGCTGTTGAGCCCTGAGCCGGACTGCACGATGCTGGCGCTGTTGTCGTTGCCGATCTGCTCGATGGCGGCGTTGTTGCTGCTGCCGCTCTGGCGAATCGACGCACTGTTGCCATTTCCCTGTTGGCTGATGATGGCCATCAGGTCACTGCCTTCCTGCAAGATGTACGCTTCCTGGGCACCGCCGGACTGGACGATACGGCCCAGAAGGGCCTGACCGTTCTGGTCGAGGGCGGCGCGGTTGCCTAACCCTTGTTGCTCGATCACCGCAGCCTGGCCGGCACCGGCCGGCAGCAGGCGGATGATCACTGGTTCACCGAGGTCGTTGCCGGGTGCAAGGTCGGCATTGTCCATCAGGTCCTCTGCCCAGCAGGCCTGGCCCGCCAGGGCCAGGCAGAGCAACAGGGAGTACAGCCGTTTCATCGAAGCCTCCGGCCTTTACTGCACGACTACGTTGACGGTGCGCGTGGTGCCTTGGCTGGTGGTGATCGTCGCCGTCGGTGCCGCAGTCGGGATGATCGTGGTGCTATTGCTTACCACCAGGCGCCAGCGGCCGGTCAGCGCTACCGTGGCCGTCCCCAAGGTCTGGACGCCCGTGGTAGTGGTTACCCGCACGGTTACGGTATTGCCGGTGGTCACCGACGAGGTGCCACTGATGTCCCAGTTGTAACGGTTGTTGGAGCGCGCCGTGACCGTGGCTGTCGTGACGGCGAAGGTTTCAGCGGCAGGCCGAGGCGACACGTTGACGGTGACCGTACTTGGGGTGGACAGACCCCCCAGCGAGTCACGTGCCTGGTAGGTGAAGGTGGTGGTGAAGGCTGTGGTTACAGTGGCCGGTGGGGTATAGGTCACGGTTGTGCCGTCGGTGCTGACCGTGCCACGGCCGGCGGCCGGCTGGGTGATGTTGGCCACGCTCAGCGGTACGTTGCCTTCTGGATCGGTGTCGTTGGCCAGCACGTTGATGGTCAATGGCACGCCCAAGGTGGCGACGGTTTCCGGGTTGGCAGTCGGTGCCTGGTTAGGTGCGACGTTGATGGTGACCGTGGCCGGTTCCGACTTCAGGCCCTTGGCATCCACCGCCCGGTAGCTGAAGTTGGCTACCAGCGGTTGTGTGGCCCCGGTCGGCGGTGTGTAGGTAACCGAGGTGGTGCCGTTCAGCACGACGCCGCCAAGGCCGGTCCCGGGTTGGGTCAGGTCGCTGATGGTCAGCGGCACGTCGCCATCCGGGTCGCTGTCGTTCAGCAGCAGGTTGAGTGTGATCGGTACACCGACACTGGTGCTGCCAACATCGGCCTGGGCCAGCGGTGGCTGGTTGGCGGCCTCGACCGGGGCGCTGCCGACCACGATCACCGGCTCCACATCACTACCGCCATGGGCAGACTTGACCGTAACGGTAGCGGGCGGTTGAGCCAAATCGTTGACCGTGATGCTTTGCAGCGTGCCCGATTTCGACATGCGGCCGTAGCCTTGGGCGAGCAGGTCGGGGACCGCTACTTCGTCGCTGGAGCTGGCCTCGATCAACAGACGTTTGTTGGCCCAGTCATAGCGTGCGGTGCTGACTTTGACCACGTCGCTGAGTTTGCTCGAGAGCGCAGTCGGCTGGGTGCCGCCGACTGCGTTGCTGGCGGTGACAACCACCACCGCTGGCGGCACCGACTGGTTGAACTGCTGGCTGAAGAACAACCCGTTGTTGTCCGAAGTCAGGGTGAACTGACAAGGCGAAGGCGGCGTGCCGATCAGTGCCAGGCCATTGCGCATGCACAGGCTGGCCTCACTCGGGGCTTTGGCGAACACTTCCACGCGGGTGCCGCTGCCGTTGCGCGAATAGGTGGCGCGCTCCAGGGTGACCGGGGTTTGTGCTCGCTGGTCCAGCACCTTGCCAGACACGGTGAACGTGTTGGTCTGAATGGCGCCCGCGGGCCCTTCGATGCGCACGAAGTTGGTATTGAAGGGGCTACCCGTGACCGCTTCGGTGATATTGGGGTCGCCGATGAAGGTTTCGGTGGTGCCCGTGTCGGGGTTGACCTCTGTATATGGCCCGCCAACCCCCTTCAGCCAAGGGCCGATCGCCCCCGCCAGCGCCCCCTGGAAGTTGCCCGGAGCGCCGATACCGATGTCCCGGGTGATGTTGATCGCGCGACGACCTGCCGTGGTGACGTTGACCGTCTCCACCCCGTAAGGGTGCGTGATGGTGTAGGTACCGGTGCGTGGGACCGATGCGCGGATACGGATGCGGGCGAAACTTTGCTGATCACCGTCTACCGGGTTTTCAGCAGCAAAGGCTGCCTCTATACCGGCAACGTAGACCTCCAGCTCATATCCGCTGTTACCGACTTGTGGTATCGAGGTTTCGGCCAGGAACCAGAACATCTCGGGTGGCCAGTTATCTGGAAATACCAGCGGCAGGGCATCGTCATAGACCCCGGGCTCGGGCAACAAGGTGCACATGTAGGCGGGCGCCCCGGGTGCGCCTGGCGCACGGGTGCTGGTGGCACGCGACTGGCACAGCTCCAGGGATTGGTCGAGGCTGTCCTTGTACCACATCGGATAGCCACCTGTGGCGAAGGTGTAGGGCCCCGGATCGACATCAGACAGCGCGGCGAACGCGGCGCTGGTAACGGTAAGAGAGAAACCGGCGGCCAACAGCGCACGGCGCGACCAAGTGTTCATGCTGCCTCCTTGAAGGCTGAGCCTTTGTCTGTTCATGGCACCAGCACCACGTCTTCGGAGTCGCTACCACCGTTGGCGCTGGTGACCTGCACCTTGGCCGGCGGAATGGGCGAGAGGGTCATGCTCAACGTCTTCACGGCGCCGGTACCGCCCAGGTTGCCGATCAGCGTGCCGTTGCCGGTATGTGCGGTAAGTACTGGAGGTGTTGTTTCGTCACTGGTGCTGGCCACCAGGGTCAGCTCGCCGGTGGACAGGCGGTACTGGGCCTGCGTGATGGTGACCAGGTCGGTCAGGGGAACGTTGCTGGTGGTCAGGCTGCTGGTCGGGATTGCCACGCTGTTGTCAGCGGACAGTGTCACGATGGTTCCGGCCGCCGGGTTGAGGGCTGACTGGGCGTACCAGGCGCCGGTGCCGTTGGCCTCAGTGAGGCTCAGGTTGGGGGTCTGGCTGGTCAGGGTGACGCTTGCCGGTGGCGGCGGGGCCAACACGAAGATGTCTTGCTGGGCGATCAGGTCGCCGTTCTCGGTATGGCGTGAGTAAGTGCTGCGTTGTGGCATCAGCGGGGTTGGCAGGGCCACTTCGGAAAGCTTGCCCGAGACAGCGAACAGCTCGGTGCGCAGGTCGATGCCACCAGGGCCTTCGATGCGGACGTAGTTGGTGTTGAATGGGCTGCCCGTTACCCGTTCTTCCAGGTTCGGGTCACCAATGAAGCGCTCGTTGCCTTCGGTGTAGGGGCCGTTGACACTGCGCAGGAACGGCCCGACATCGCCCTTGAGTGCGCCGGTGAAGTCGCCTGCGCCGGCGATGCCGATGTCGCGGGTCATGTTGATCGCCCGGCGCCCTGCAACGGGCACATCGAACACTTCAACACCATAGGGGTGGGTGACCACGTAGGTGCCCGCGGTGGGAACGTCGACCCGGATACGGACCCGGGCGAAGCTGACCTGGTCACCCTCGACAGGTTCTTCGGCAGCGAATGCCGCTTCGATCGCCGTGCCATAGCTGAGGTCGATGCCACGCGCAGCGTCGACGATTGCAGCGTCGGCAGTGAACCAGAACGCTTCGTCAGGGAAGTTGGTGGGGAAGACGATGGGTTGGGTATCGTCGAACACACCAGGTGTGGGCAGTAGCGTGCACATGTATGAGGGTGCGCCAGGTGCGCCTGCGACCCGGGAGCTGACGGCCTTGGTCAGGCACAGGTCGAGGGTACGACCGTGGCTGTCCTGGTACCAGGCGGGGAAGCCGCCATTGGCTGGGACGTAAGCGCCTGGATCGACAGCGTTCAAGGCGGCTTGCGCGGGAAGCTGGAGCATGCCGGCGAAAATCGCCACTGCCAGCGGGTGGGGTATCGGTCGGTGCATGAGTCAATTCCTCCTGCAAACGGGCCCATGGACTTGGGGCGTCTGGGAGGAGATCGGCAAGAGCTGTGCCAACACCTGAAAAATGCTTTGCAGGCCTTATGGTGCAGGGGCTACAGATTCTCAGTAGGGCTTTATGCCAGCCGCTGGCGGTGGGCAGCGTTCCCCCAAGGTTGGGGATTGGGGGCCGGTAATTCAAACCCGGTTTTAGAAGCCAATGCGGTTTTTGCTACAGTGCTACGGCGGTCCCTTCCCCAAGCCGAGCCAAGCGATGCAACCCCTCGACCACCTTTCCCTGAACCTGTTCATCGTCGTCTGCGAAGAAGGCACCATCGCCCGCGCAGGCGAGCGCGCGTTCATGGCGCCGTCCGCCGTCAGTAAACGTATTTCAGACATTGAGGCGCGCTTTGGCACCGCCTTGCTCAAACGTAGCAAGCGCGGCGTGGAGCCCACCCCGGCGGGGCTTGCACTGCTGCGCCATGCCAGGGAAATGACCCGCGCCATGGAACGCCTGGACAGCGAGCTGAGCGAATACGCCCACGGCGCGCGTGGTCATGTGCGGGTGTTGGCCAATGTATCGTCGATCATGGAGTTTCTGCCCGAAGAACTGTCAGCGTTCATGCTGGAATACCCACTCATCCAGGCCGATATCGAAGAGCGCTTCAGCGCCGATGTCGTTCGTGGTGTGGCCGAGGGCACTGCAGACCTTGGTATCTGCCGCAAATCCATGGCGGTGGGTGACCTGGATTTCGTACCGTATCGGCAGGATCACCTGGCCGTGGTCGTTGCTGCTGACCACCCGTTGGCCGGCCGCAGCCAGATTGCCTTCGAGGAAACCCTGGGTTACGACCACCTGGGGCTATCGGCCTTTGCCACATTGAACGCTTTCATGCGTAAAAGCGCCGAACAGTCAGGCAAGGCGCTGCGTTTTCGTTCGTACGTGTCGTCGTTCGACGCGGCATACCGTCTGGTGCAGTTTGGCCTTGGCCTGGCGGTGTTCCCGCAAGAGGCCGTGTCCCGCTATGCGGCGTTGTTCGACCTGCGGGTCATTGCGCTGACTGACGACTGGGCGCTTGGTGAATTCGTCATCTGCATGCGCGACCGGCACACGCTCTCGCTGTCGGCTCGGCGCCTGCTTGACCACCTGTTGCTGCGTGCACCGGCCTGGCAGGGCGCGGGCTGATCCATCGTGGCTGACGATGGATCAGCCCGCGAAACACGTCTTTTCTGCCCGTCATCCAGCTCTTAGTCTGGCGCAACGCTTCAGACAGAGAGACCGCGATGACAACAATAACAATCAATGAAGTCGGCCTGCGCGATGGCTTGCAGAGCCTGCAAGTGATCATGCCGACAGCAGCCAAACGCCGCTGGATCGACGCCGCTTACGGCGCCGGCGTGCGCCATATGGAAGTCGCGTCGTTCGTGCCGGCACGCTTGCTGCCGCAGATGGCCGATGCCCGCGAAGTGGTGGCTCACGCCCTCACGTACCCGGACCTGCAAGTAACCGTGCTGGCTCCAAACCTTCGTGGCGCAAGGGACGCACTTGAATCGGGGGCACACCGCATCGTCGCCCCGGTATCGGTGAGCACGGCGCACAGCCTGGCCAACGTGCGCCGCACGCCAGTGGAGATGGTCGAGGAACTGGGGCGCATGTGCCAGCTGCGTACTGAAATGGGCCTGCATGGGGTGCAAGTCGTGGCCGGCATGTCAGTGGCCTTTGGCTGCACCCGCCAGGGCGAGGTGCCGCTGGCTGACCTGTGTGCGTTGACCCGCCAGGTGATCGAAGCCGGTTGCGACCTGGTCTCCCTGGGGGACACCACTGGCTATGCCAATCCGGGCCAGGTGGCAATGGTGCTTCAGGCCGTACGGGAGATTGCAGGCGACCGTCTCAAGGCCGCGCACTTCCATGACACCCGGGGCCTGGCCTTGGCCAACAGCCTGGTGGCGGTGCAGCAGGGCATTGGGGAACTGGATGCCTCCCTGGCGGGCCTGGGAGGCTGCCCGTTCGCCCCTGGCGCGTCTGGTAATACCGTGACCGAGGACCTGGTGTTCATGCTGCAAAGCATGGGCTACGACACCGGCATCGACTTGCCTGCGCTAATCGAAACCCGGCAGGTACTAAGCGAAGCGCTACCGGGCGAGCCACTTTACGGCTTCATCGCCCGGGCCGGATTGCCGCTCAACTTCGCCAACACACACCGCCACGCCTGAATTGCCCGTAAGAGGAGCATCACAATGTCCAGACTTCCCTTGGACGGCATCCGTGTCGTTGAGATTTCGCATATGGTCATGGGCCCGACGTGCGGCATGATCCTCGGCGACCTGGGCGCCGAAGTCATCAAGATCGAGCCGGTACGCGGCGACGGCACACGCCGTTTGCTGGGCGCAGGGGCGGGCTTTTTCCGCACCTTCAACCGCAACAAACAATGCATTGCTGTCGATGTTGAAACGCCCGAGGGCCGTGAGGCCGTGCTGCAATTGATCGACACCGCCGATGTCTTCATCGAGAACTTCAAGCCCGGGCGTATGCAGAAGCTGGGTCTGGGCTACGACGCACTGTGCCAGCGCAATCCAGGGCTGATCTACGCTTCGCACAAGGGGTTTCTCAGCGGGCCATATGATAACCGCCTGGCGCTGGATGAAGTGGTACAGATGATGGCCGGTCTGGCCTACATGACAGGGCCGGTGGGGCGCCCGCTGCGCGCAGGCAGCTCGGTGAACGACATCATGGGTGGCATGTTCGGCGCCATTGGCGTGCTGGCCGCACTCAACGAGCGCCACAGCACCGGCAGGGGCCGTGAGGTGCAAAGTGCCCTGTACGAGAATTGCGTGCTGCTGGCTGCCCAGCATATGCAGCAGTACGTGGTCACCGGTGAAGCCGCAGCGCCGATGCCGAACCGCATCAGTGCCTGGGCCATCTATGACGTGTTCACTTTTGCCGGTGGCGAGCAGATGTTTGTCGCCGCCACAGGGGAAGGCCAGTGGCACGCGTTATGCCGGGTACTGGGGCAGACCGCTTTGCTTGATGACCCGACCCTTGGTAGCAATAACGACCGCGTGTTGCAGCGGCCATGGCTGCTGGCGCACCTGGCCGAGGTGTTTGCGCCGCTGGACGCCGGGCAGTTGGCGGTGCAGCTGGAAGCCAACGGCATTCCTTTCGCGCCGATCCGCCGCCCTGAAGAGCTTTTCGAGGACCCCCACCTGCTACAGAGCGGTGGCATGGCCGAGCTGCAACTGGAAGACGGCAGCCACACACCGATGCCGTTATTGCCGCTGTCACTGGACGGCCAGCGCCTGCAGCCACGGCGGGCTATCGCGCGGATTGGTGAGCACACCCGCCAAGTGATGCGTGAACTGGGTTACAGCGACGCGCACATTGCCCAGCTGTGTGCGGCGGGCGTGCTGAAAACAGACGACGCGGCTTGAGGAGGCCTTGAGATGGCGATCTACCAATATGACAACCTTGCACCCAACCTGCACCCGGAAACGTTCATCGCCGAGGATGCCAGCGTCATCGGCGACGTTACCCTGGAACAAGGCGTCAGTGTATGGCCGCAGGCCGTGCTACGGGGCGACAACGAAGCGATCCGTATCGGCCAGCACAGCAACGTGCAGGAGGGTGCTGTCTTGCATGCAGACCCCGGCTTTGCGTTGACAGTGGGGCAAGGTGTCACCATCGGCCACCAGGCCATGCTGCACGGCTGCACCATCGGCGATGGCGCGCTGATCGGCATTCAGGCGGTGGTGCTCAATGGCGCGGTCATCGGCAACAACTGCCTGGTGGGTGCAGGCGCCATCGTCACCGAAGGCAAGGTGTTTCCCGACAACTCGTTGATCCTGGGCGCACCTGCCAAGGTAGTGCGCGAGCTCACTGCCGAAGCTATCGCCGGTATGCAGCGCAATGCGACCGAGTACGTCGCAAAAGGCCAGAGCTTCAAGGAAAAGCTGATCCGTATTCGCTAAAAAACCTGCTGGTGGCGCCCTTCGAGGCGTCGCTGCTCTCCAATAATTACAAGAATGGAGATTCACCATGGTTGCTTTGACCGGCGAACTGGCGCGTGAGCGCAACGACAGTCACATCAATGAGCTGCTGCTATACCGCCGTGTGGCCTGGCGCATCATGCCGCTGGCTATCATCTGCTTCCTGTTCTCCTACTTCGACCGCATCAACATCAGTTTTGCGAAGACACAAATGCAGCAGGAACTGGGCCTCAGCGATGCCGCCTACGGCCTGGCCGCGAGCATGTTCTTCGTCGGCTACGTGCTGTTCGAAGTGCCCAGCAGTCTTGGCCTGAAACGCTACGGGGCTCCGGCCTGGATCTGCCGGATCATGGTGTCCTGGGGCCTGGCGACGGCTGCGCTGGTATTTGCCTATACCCAGTACACGCTGTACTTCCTACGCTTTCTGATCGGCGTCATGGAGGCCGGTTTCGGCCCGGCGATCCTGTTCTACCTGGCATGCTGGTTCCCGCGCAAGCACCTGGCGAAGATGAATGGCCTGTGGTTCCTGGCGGTGCCGCTGGCCGGAGCGGTGGGTGGCCCGGCTGCGGGCTTTTTGCTGGGGACAATGGACGGCGTGTTAGGCCTCGCTGGCTGGCACTGGTTGTTCCTGATGTCCGGGCTGCCGTGTGTGCTGCTGGGCCTGCTGGTGCTGTGGAAGCTGGACCGCGATATCGAGGCGGCGAAATGGTTGAGCCGCGAGGAGAAGGACCTGCTGGCGGAGAACCTTGCCCAGGACAAACGCACCGCAAAACCGATACTCGGCTCGATCTGGCGGGTGTTGCTGACCCGTGAAGTGGCGATCATGGCGTTTATCTACTACGTGGTCAAAACCGCGTCCTACGGGCTTAATTTCTGGATGCCGCACCTGATCAAGTCCTCGGGGGTGCAAGACATGCTCTGGGTTGGCGTGCTGTCGGCATTGCCCTATGCGGTAGCGTGCATCGGCATGGTGTTGCTGACTCGTCACTCCGACCGCACCGGCGAGCGCAAGCGCTATCTGGTGTACTGCCTGCTGGCGGCCGCCGTCGGTTACCTGCTGGCGTGCCTGTTCTCCGACTCTCCCTTCGCGATGATGACCGCGCTGGTGCTGGCCACTGCGGGCACCTTTATCGCTATCCCGATCTTCTGGACCATTCCACAGTCGACGTTCTCGGGGCTGGCAATTGCCACCGGCACCGCCGCGATCAACTCGGTGGGACAGCTGAGCGGCATCGTTGCACCAGTGATGGTGGGCAAGATCAATGACCTTACCGACAGTACCTACATGGGCATGCTGTCAATCGCGCCGCTGATCCTGGTCGCATGCCTGGTGGTGATGCGTTACGTGCGCAACCCCAAAAGCTGATTGGCGCTGAGTCTTCGAACAACAACAAGAATAAGCACAAGGCATACCAATGATCGTGATCTTTCGGCGAGCATCGCTGGTGCTCTCGGCGCTTTACTGCGCCTGTCAAACCGCCCAGGCTGCCTTTATCCATGACGGCAGTGGCAGCCTGGAACTGCGCAATTTCTATTTCGACCGCGACTTTCACGGTGACAGCGCCACGCAATCGCGGCGCGGTGAATGGGCCCAGGGCTTCATGCTGCGCTTGCAGTCTGGCTATACCGACGGCGTGGTTGGCTTTGGCCTGGACGCAGCCGGCATGCTGGGGCTCAAGCTGGACTCCTCGCCTGACCGTAGCGGTTCCGGCCTGTTGCCGCGAGGCAGCGACAAACGCGCCGCGGATGACTACGCCAAGGCCGTAGCTACCTTCAAGGCCAGGCTGGCGCAGAGCGAATTGAAGGCGGGGGGCCTGAGCCCGCAACTGCCATTGCTGGCGTCCAACAGCAGCCGCTTGTTCCCCCAGTGGTTCAACGGTGTGCAACTGGTGAGCAAAGACTTGGACCGGTTTACGTTCACCCTTCTGCAGGTGGATGCCACCAAATTGCGTGACTCCACCGACTATGAGGACCTGACCGCCATGGCGCAGCAAGGGGCCTATTCGGCGACGGTCACCAGTGATCGTCTGCGCTACGCCGGCGTCGATTACCAGCCGTTGAACAACCTGACCCTCAGCCTTCACACCAGTGTGCTCGAAGACCTGTTCCGGCGTGATTTTGCCGGTTTTAAGTTCAAGACCCGACTTGGGCCGGGGGATGTGTTCACCGAGTGGCGCTGGTTCAATGCAAGGGAGCAGGGCCGGGCGTTGCTGGGCGGAGTCGACAATCAGACCCTCAGTACCAACTTCGGGTACAGCGTTCAGGGCCACACGTTCAGTGGCGGCTATCAGAAAGTGCGTGGGGATACGGCATATGCCTACGTGGGGGGCACCGATACCTACCTGTTCAGCGAACAGCAGGTCAGCACATTTGCCTTGGCCAACGAACGGGCGTGGATGCTGCGCTACGACTACAACTTTGCTGCGGTGGGCATCCCCGGGCTGACGTTCAACGTGCGTTATGTAAAGGGCGATCAGGTGGACCCGCAACGCATTGCCAGCGTCAAGGGCAGGGCATTGGCCGCTGGCGACGGAGAGGGGCGGGAATGGGAGCGGACTACGGATATCACCTATGTGGTGCAGTCGGGGGCGCTCAGGAATGTGTCGCTGCGTTGGCGCAATGCGAGCATGCGCTCGAATTTTGCCGATGCAGCGGATGAGAACCGGGTGATCGTGGGGTACACGTTCGAATTCTGAATTCAGACACAATCTTCGTTGGGCGCAGCCGGTTTCGCTTGCGCTTTGGATCTGCGCGTTTTGCGTGGCTTTTTCGCCGGCCGCTTGCCGGGCTTGAGCTGCCAGCGGTCGGCGTTGGCGAGCAGGCGTGCCTGGATTGCGGGAGGGTAGTCGCTCAGGGTTGTCACGGGTGGGACTGGCTTGCCGGGCAGGCCGGCCTCGCGGATGACCTTCGGCCAGCGCGGTCGCCAGCACAGCAGCAGGCTGAGCCAGTGGCCGGTGCCGATGATGACGAAAGCGGGCCAGACAAACAGCAGCGCAATTTTGAACAGCCAGCTGCTCTTGCGGAAGAAACGCCCAAGGCCTTCGAACTGGGCGCTGAATGCCTGGATGGGTGAGGGTAGCTGGGTGCTCAGGCGGGGGCGGGGGACGGCGTGCGGGCCTTCTTCCATGTAACGGCGGATGAATTCCCACTCATCACGCAGTTCGCTGCCGCCTTGGCCTTGTTTGCCGAGCAGGGCCATTTCCATGTGTGGCAGGCCGGTGCGGCTGGGGTGCCAGATTAGACCGAGTCTTACTCCAACGCTTAGCGAATCATCTTCTGGGCGAATGCCCGTGCTGCCGGTTGTTTTCCAGGGGAAGGTGACGATGCCACCACAGTAGCTGGGGCGGTGGAGGTGGACCTGTTGAGTTATACGATTGAAGCGAATGAGTAGATGCCGACTGGTCAGCATTTCCAGTCGCGAGATTTTTACGCCGTACTTCAGGTAAAAATACAATGCTGCGCCTGAAGCTGAAGCCAATAGAGCTGTAAGTATGACTGCTATAAAGGAGATTGAATAAGGTTGAGTGATATCAAGCCAGATGGAACCGACAGCTATGCCGGTTCCGAAAATTATCCCAGGCAGCACCCCGCCGATCGTGACTAGCGTAATGAGGCCGCGCTTCTCTTCTGAGCCGCCACAGCGCATTTCCATGTGGGTTTCATTGAATGCATAAACAGGGCCGCGTATGAGGGGTGTTTCACTTACCCGGGAAAAGTGAATCTCTTCATTCAGGTCGCCTTCATAAAAATCTCTATTTGCGCGCTTTTCTGCTGGTGTCATCCCTGCTTCGTACGTTCTACGTGCAGCTTCTGACTGAGTTGCCATCTGCCAGAATCCCCATTCGATAAGATACATTATAAAACCTCGCCGATAGCAGTGTGTAGGGCACTCAGTTCTTCCTGCTCTTCATAGGGTTTGATATTTTTATGAGTTCGGAAGCAGCTACGTTTGCACCACTTCTCTAAAGCGTCATCTTCCAGAATGTAGATTATGAGTGTCAGGATGACTCCGATCCAAAATGCACCTAATACTAAACGTGCAAGCAGTAGGCGAGCAGCTTGTGTTCCCAGTTTGTTGGCAAGCGCGCCCATGGATGTTGTCATCATTCTCACAAGTTTTGTTTTGGCATTCTGAGATAGATGGTCAAAAAGAGGTTTTGCGATTGCAATGGCTGTTCCTGCTTCCGCTAGCGAGATTGTAATAGTTGCCAGTGCCCGCAATGCGTATGCAAGTGCCAGCGTTCCAGGTTTTTTGGTACTATGTTTGGTAAGGTTTTGCTGGCGGTATATTAACTGCTGAGCAGCATCGGCGAAGTCCCACCAGGCGAGTACGAAACCACCTGTCACAG
>NZ_JBICKH010000087.1:0-4196 GCF_043103905.1 Pseudomonas sp. yb_2
TCAAGTGCCTGCTTCCAGCGCGCATCGCGCTCGGCATCGGGCGCTGGCGGCTGGTGGCAAAAGAAGTTCAGGTTCAGCGGGCGCCCCGGGCAGCCGGCGCGGAATGCAGCGATCTCGGCGCGCACCTGTTCGCCGCTGAGCATGGCGCAGGGCAGGGCGCCCAGCCCACCTGCCTGGCCCACAGCGATGGCCATGGCCGAGCCGGTCGCCCCCGCCATGGGTGCCTGCAGAATGGGCAGCTCGATGCCCAGCAGGTTGAGGATACGGCGGTCGGGCCAATGGCTCATGCGATTCTCCTTGCGTGGGGCGAGCGCTGCGGCGGGGGCTTGCGGCGAGTCTTACAGGGCCTTGCTGACCTGGATGTCGCTGATTTTCTCGGCGTCTTCGCCGTGGATCTTGCGCAGGGCCTCGAGGGCTTGCTCTTGCGAGGCATCGGGCATCAGCGCGAAATCCCAGCGACGCTGGCCGTCGAGCTTGTATTTGATGACGTACTTGATGGTCTGGGTCATGGTGGCCTTATCTGAGTTTCGACGACGAACGACGGATGATCTTGATCTTGTGGGTCAGCGTTGGCTTGCGGGTGACCGAGATCGGGCGAGTGGTGACGGTATCGATGGTGATGTTCCAGAAGCCGGTGCTGGGTACGGTGATCTTCGCCGGAAACTTCTCGAAATGGCCGCCGTGGTAGGTATGACGGCCGCCGTTCTTGAAGCTGCGGAAGTTGGCGTCGTTCATCAGGCGGATATTGCAGCGCTGGGAGCACTCGATGACGACAATATCGTCCTCGTTGAGGTGCTCGCGCTGGTGTACGAATTTCATGTGATGCTCCGCAAGGTTTGGATCTGCAAAAGCAAAAGATACCACGATGTGCCGTTACACTGCCGCGTTGATCGCCGGGCGTAGATAATTCTGCCAAAGCAGGGAGCAAAACCGCCTGGATGTGGTCGAAGCGAATTCTTGAAGGCAGAGGTGCAGCAAATGAAGTGGATGGTGGCGGCGTTGTCGGTTGCGCTCGGTGGCTGCGTGAGCGTCGCGGAGCTGGAGCAATCGCGTGAAACGATGGATGTGATCTCTGGCAAGAGCCCACGCGCCTATGCCGACTGCGTAAAGGAGAAGCTTGCCGATACGCGTGACCCGCTGACCGAAGAGCAGCGTGGCGACGGCCTGCGGCTGATCGTACCGCAGAAAATCACCTCAGGTGCCGGCCCGGCGGCGCTGGTGGATATCGACAAGCGCGGCAGCGGCAGCAGCATCAAACTGCACGAGCGGCTGAATAACTTCCCGCTGCGCCTTGGCGATGTGCGCACTGCCGCAACGCAGTGCATCTCCGGAAGTTGATCTGAAGCAACGGGTCCTCCTTTCTCTGCTTATATGTTTTAAGCCTAAACATATAACAAAAGAAAAGGAGATTCGTGATGACACCGTTGAGACGCGTGATGATCGGCAGCTTGCTGATCCTGGCCTGGCCCGCGGCACATGCCGCCGACGGTCAGAAGGTCTTCACCCAGGGGGGGGCCAACCCCGCCGCCATGGCCTGCCTGGGTTGCCACGGCCCGGACGGCAATGGCATTGCGGCTGCCGGCTTTCCACGTTTGGCCGGGCTACCGGCCGGTTATCTTGCCAAGCAGTTGCAGGACTGGCGCAACGGCAGCCGCAAGCAGCCAGTGATGGAACCTTTGGCCAAGGCCCTGAGCGACGACGAAATCAAGGCCGTCAGTACCTACCTGGCCAGCCTGCCGGCAGTGCCCGCTGGCGACCTGCACCGCCAGCAGATTGCCGATGACCCGACTACCCGCATGGCCCTGTACGGCGACTGGAGCCGGCAGATTCCTGGTTGCGTGCAATGCCACGGGCCGGGTGGCGGCGGGGTGGGCGAACACTTCCCACCCTTGGCCGGCCAGCCCGCCAGTTACCTGGTGGCACAGCTCAATGCCTGGCGCGACGGCAGCCGCAGCAATGACCCCAACCAGCTGATGGTCGGCGTGGCCAAGGCCATGACCGATGAGGAGATCAAGGCCGTTGCCGAGTTCTTCGCCCGCCCCGCCAGCCAGGAGGTCACGCCATGAAAACCCTGATTCCCGTTTTGTTGCTGCTGGCCGTGGGCAGCGCCCAGGCCACGCCGATCGCCATGGAAGACCAGTCGCAGTTGAAGGTTCCCGGTGTGCAGGCAGCACCGCAGTTCGTGCCGCCTGCTGAGCGTGAGTTGCCCGATAATGCCTTTGGCAAAATGGTGCGTGAAGGCCACGCCTTGTTCGTCGACACCCGCCGACTGATGCCCGAGGCGGTGGGCAACGGCATGAACTGCAGTAACTGCCACCTCGATCAGGGGCGGTTGGCGCATTCGGCGCCGCTGTGGGGTGCCTACCCGATGTATCCGGCCTATCGCAAGAAGAATGACAAGGTCAACACCTTCGCCGAGCGTATCCAAGGGTGTTTTCAGTTCAGCATGAACGGCAAGCCGCCGGCCGCTGACAGCCCGCAGATGACGGCATTGGCGGTGTATTCATACTGGCTGTCGACCAAGGCGCCGACCGGTGTGGAGATTGCCGGACGTGGTTATCCGGAGGTGGCACAACCCAAGGGCGGTTATGACTTCAAGCGCGGCCAGCAGGTTTACCGTGAACAATGCGCGATTTGCCATGGCGATAACGGTGAAGGGCAAAAGGTCGCAGGCGAGTACGTAATGCCGCCGCTTTGGGGCAAGGACTCCTACAACTGGGGGGCCGGCATGCACCGCATCAATACCGCGGCGTCGTTCATCAAGTACAACATGCCGCTTGGCAAGCCGGGCAGCCTCAGCGATCAGCAGGCCTGGGATGTGGCGGCGTGGATCAACCGCCACGAGCGGCCACAGGACCCGCGGTTGGTAGAGGGATCCATCGAGAAGACGCGGGTGAAGTTTCATGCCAATGATGGGGTTAACCTGTATGGTCAGCAGGTTGATGGGGTGCTGATCGGACAAGGGACGGGGAGCTGAGGTAAACCGGTGGCGGCCTCTTGGCGCGTGAGCCCGTCGAAGAGGCCGCCACCGTCACGCTGATTTCCCTGTCATCCAACGGTCATGTATGACAGCAATATTTACGATCCCCCGGAACTATCTACACTGGGATATCTCTATGATGGCAACGGTCGTTATCGGGGGCATTGTAAGGTGACTGCCGCCTGATTAGACTGCGCCGAATTCCACAGGCCTAGCCTTTTGTAAGGACGTATATGATCAAAAAATGCTTGTTCCCGGCAGCCGGCTACGGCACACGCTTCTTGCCTGCTACCAAAGCCATGCCCAAGGAAATGCTGCCGGTGGTCAACAAGCCACTGATCCAGTATGGCGTTGAAGAAGCATTGGATGCGGGTCTGAACGAGATCTCCATCGTTACCGGGCGCGGCAAGCGCGCCCTGGAAGACCACTTCGACATCAGCTACGAGCTGGAAAACCAGATCAAAGGCACCGACAAGGAAAAATACCTGGTCGGTATTCGTCGTCTGCTCAACGAGTGCTCGTTCTCGTACACGCGCCAGACCGAAATGAAGGGCCTCGGCCACGCCATTCTCACTGGCCGCCCACTGATCGGTGACGAGCCGTTCGCGGTGGTGCTGGCGGACGACCTGTGCGTCAACCCGGAAGGTGACGGCGTACTGACTCAGATGGTCAAGCTGTACAAACAGTACCGCTGCTCGATCGTCGCCATCCAGGAAGTCGACCCGCAGGAAACCAACAAGTATGGTGTGATCGCCGGTGAGATGATCCGCGACGACATCTTCCGTGTGACCAACATGGTCGAAAAACCGGCCCCGGAAGACGCGCCTTCGAACCTGGCGATCATCGGCCGTTACATCCTGACCCCGGATATCTTCGACATCATCGCCAACACCAAGCCAGGCAAAGGCGGTGAAATCCAGATCACCGATGCCCTGCTGCAGCAGGCGAAGGATGGCTGCGTGATTGCCTATAAGTTCAAGGGCAAGCGTTTCGACTGCGGTGGCGCCGAAGGCTACATCGACGCGACCAACTTCTGCTTCGAGAACTACTACAAGACTGGCAAGGCTTACTGATAAGCCCTGCTGGCCTCAAAGCCATCCTTCGGGGTGGCTTTTTTGTGTGCGCCAGGCATGGCGCGTTGCGCGTAAGCGCAACCCGCTTGGTTGTGGTGGCCAAGTGGGTGACTTGGAGGTGAAAGTCCTCTACACACCCGGCA
>NZ_JBICKH010000088.1:0-3800 GCF_043103905.1 Pseudomonas sp. yb_2
TCATCATCAAGCAATGATTGCAACTCAGACCCGCAACTGTGGGTCATTCTTCTTTTGTCCCGTTGTTTTCTTATCGTTAGCTGCTTTTTCTATCGTCTTGTCGTCTTTATTCAACGTCTGCCCCCGCGTCTTGATCAACGAAATCACCACCCCACCCAGCAACAACCCGAATGTCACGCCCAACGACAGCAGCGCCGGCACCTTGCCCACCATGCCGTGGTAGAAAATCTTGCAGCCAATGAAGATCAACACCAGCGCCAGGGCGTACTTGAGGTAGACGAACCTGTGCATCAGCGCCGCCAGCGCGAAATACAGCGAGCGTAAGCCGAGGATGGCGAAGATGTTGGAGGTGTAGACGATGAACGGGTCCTGGGTGATGGCGAAGATCGCCGGCACGCTGTCGACGGCAAACACCAGGTCGGCCAGTTCGATCAGTACCAGTGCCAGAAACAGCGGGGTGGCATAACGCAGCGCCTTGCTGTACCCGGCCGGGGTATGGCGTACGAAGAAGTGCGAGCCATGGATCTGGTCGGTAACCCGCATGTGCCGCCGCACGAACTTGAGGATCGGGTTGTTGGCCAGGTCTGGGCGACTGTCTTCCTTCGACAGCGCCATTTTCACCCCGGTAAACAGCAGGAAGGCACCGAAGATGTAAAGCACCCAGGCAAAGTTCTGTACCAGCGCCGCGCCCACGCCGATCATGATGGCCCGCAGGAACACCACGCCCAGGATGCCCCAGAACAGAACGCGGTGCTGGTAGCGGCGGGGGATGGCGAAGTAGCTGAAGATCATCGCCATGACGAACACGTTGTCCATGGACAGCGATTGCTCGACCAAAAAACCGGTGTAGAACTCCAGTGCCGACTGCGCGCCCAACTGGTACCAGACCCCCGCGCCGAACAGTACACCGACACTGAAATAGCCTGAATACAGCAGCAGGCTCTCGCGCATTTCAATTTCCCGGTCGTGGCGGTGCAGCACGCCCAGGTCGAGCACCAGCAAACCGATGACGATGGCCATGAACACCAGCCACAACCAGGCGCTGGTACCGAGGACAGGTGTTGTGAGGAATGATTGCAGAGCTGTCATGAGCCCCTCCTTGAATGTCGACGTTGCAAGGCAACAGTGATCCGACATGGCGGCTTGGCAGCCGTCAGAGGGGCCCGGTATCACATGGGCTTGAGCGTAGACCCGTTTGCCCGTGATACCGAATGGGGAGCTGTTACATTTCTTTGCCAGTGCAGAGTTCAGGTCCGCAATCCTTTGCTCAGCCCGTTCCCTTCTATTAAATAACCCCAGTTATAGCCAAAACCAATCGAAAGCATGAGCTTTGCCAATGAGCCTTCAGCGGGATGATTAGTTAGGATTCTATCCATCAACTGATTCCAACCCCATGAAGGAGCGTCTCTCATGCCAATCATCAACAGCCAGGTCAAACCCTTCAACGCCACCGCCTACCACAAAGGCGAGTTCGTTCAGGTCAGCGAAGCCGATCTGAAAGGCAAGTGGTCTGTCGTGTTCTTCTACCCGGCCGACTTCACCTTCGTTTGCCCGACCGAGCTGGGTGACCTTGCTGACAACTACGCCGAGTTCCAGAAGCTGGGCGTGGAAATCTACGGTGTTTCCACTGACACCCACTTCACTCACAAAGCCTGGCACGACACTTCGGACACCATCGGCAAGATCGAATACCCGCTGATCGGTGACCCGACTCACGTCATTTCGCGCAACTTCGACGTGCTGATCGAAGAAGCCGGCCTGGCCGACCGCGGTACCTTCGTGATCAACCCGGAAGGCCAGATCAAGATTGTCGAGCTGAACGACGGTGGTGTAGGCCGTGATGCTGCTGAGCTGCTGCGTAAGGTCAAGGCTGCCCAGTACGTTGCCGCTCACCCAGGCGAAGTGTGCCCGGCCAAGTGGAAAGAAGGCGAAGCCACTCTGGCGCCGTCGCTGGACCTCGTAGGCAAGATCTAAGGTCATGCCCATAACGCGGGCGGTAAGCAGCCGCCAAAGCTGAAGTACCTACCGCCCCGTCAAACGCCCGGGCGACCTCGCCTGGGCGTTTTTGTATCCGAGTTTTGAAAAAGGAATCGCCCGTATGTTGGACGCCACGCTTAAATCGCAACTGAAAACCTACTTGGAGCGGGTCACCCAGCCGATCGAGATCGTTGCTTCCCTCGACGACGGCGCGAAGTCCCGCGAATTGCACGACCTGCTGGTAGAGATTGCCAGCCTGTCGAACCTCATTACCTTCAGCGCGGACGGTACCGATGCCCGTCGCCCTTCGTTCTCGCTGAACCGCCCGGGTGCCGATATCAGCCTGCGCTTCGCCGGCATCCCCATGGGCCACGAGTTCACATCGTTGGTGCTGGCACTGCTGCAAGTGGGTGGCCACCCGTCAAAGGCCAGTGCCGAAGTGATCGAGCAGATCCAGGCCCTGGAAGGTGAATTCAACTTCGAAACCTACTTCTCGCTGTCGTGCCAGAACTGCCCGGACGTCGTCCAGGCACTGAACCTGATGGCGGTACTCAACCCCAACGTGCGCCATGTTGCCATCGACGGTGCGCTGTTCCAGGACGAAGTGGAATCGCGCAAGATCATGGCGGTACCGAGTATCTACCTCAACGGTGAGGTGTTTGGTCAGGGCCGTATGGGCCTGGAAGAAATCCTTGGCAAGATCGACACCAACGCTGGCGCCCGCCAGGCCGAGAAGATCAACGCCAAGGAAGCCTTTGACGTGCTGGTCGTCGGCGGTGGCCCCGCTGGCGCCGCTGCTGCCATCTACGCTGCCCGCAAGGGCATCCGCACCGGTGTTGCCGCCGAGCGCTTCGGCGGCCAGGTGCTGGACACTCTGGCCATCGAGAACTTCATCTCGGTGCAGGAAACCGAAGGGCCGAAGCTGGCCACGGCGCTGGAAGAGCACGTTAAACAGTACGACGTCGACATCATGAACCTGCAGCGCGGTGAAGCGCTGATTCCTGCTGCCGAGGGTGGTCTGCACGAAGTGCGCCTCGCGGGGGGCGCTTCGCTGAAGGCCAAGACCGTGATCCTGGCCACCGGCGCCCGCTGGCGCGAAATGAACGTGCCGGGTGAGCAGGAGTACCGCGGCCGCGGCGTGGCCTACTGCCCGCACTGTGACGGCCCGCTGTTCAAGGGCAAACGTGTGGCAGTGATTGGCGGCGGCAACTCGGGTGTGGAAGCGGCCATCGACCTGGCTGGTATCGTCGCCCAGGTGACGCTGATCGAGTTCGACAGCCAGTTGCGTGCCGATGCGGTGTTGCAACGCAAGCTGCGCAGCCTGCCGAACGTCAACGTGATCACCAGCGCGCTGACCACCGAGGTGCTGGGCAATGGCGAGAAGGTGACAGGCCTGCGCTACAAGGACCGCTCCACGGATGAACAGCACGAAGTGGCACTGGAAGGCATCTTCGTGCAGATTGGCCTGCTGCCCAACACTGACTGGCTGAAGGGCACCGTCGAGTTGTCGCCGCGTGGCGAAATCATTGTCGACGCCAAGGGCCAGACCAGCATCCCAGGTGTGTTTGCTGCAGGTGACGTGACTACCGTGCCGTACAAGCAGATCGTCATTGCGGTGGGTGAGGGGGCCAAGGCATCGCTGGCGGCCTTTGACCACCTGATTCGGACTTCGGCACCGGCGTAAGCCTGTACCGGCCCTTTCGCGGCTAAAGCCGCCCTCACAGGACTGCGCAGTTGTTGAAACTGTGAAGATCCCCGTAGGAGATCACCCAGCCCTTCCGGGCTGCGCTGTCGCGCAGCAAACATGAGGTGTACGGCTTCAG
>NZ_JBICKH010000089.1:0-32447 GCF_043103905.1 Pseudomonas sp. yb_2
TCATGAAATGTGCGTCATTTATACCTGACGAATGACAGCGTAATGCTACGCTCGCGGAAATACTCAGCACGGATACTTACCATGGAAATGAACTGGCATCAGGCCCTGCAAGAGAGCCTAAGCTGGCTGGCAATCGCCTCGTTCATCACCCTTGTCAGCTTCACTGCAGCCGCAACTCTGGCCGTGCGTTTTACACGCTGGGGCAGCCAGTTCTGGCAGCTTGCCGGGCCCTATTTCAGTTTCAGGCGCAGTTGGCGGCCGTTGCTGGTGTTTGCCCTGCTGCTGGTCCTGACGCTGTTTTCGGTTCGCCTGAACGTGCTGTTTTCGTTTTGGTACAACGGCTTCTACAGCGCCTTGCAGGGCCTTGACCAGGCGGCGTTCTGGTACCTGCTCGGCGTCTTCGCGGTACTGGCCACCATCCATGTGCTGCGCTCGCTGTTCACCTTCTATGTCAGCCAGGCATTCAGTATCAAGTGGCGGGTCTGGCTGACCGAGCGCCTGACCCACGACTGGATGCAGGGCGATGCCTATTACCGTGGCCAGTTCCTTGCCGAGCCAGTGGACAACCCTGACCAGCGTATCGAACTGGACGTTAACGCTTTCGTCACCAACTCAGTCAGCCTTGCCCTGGGCGCAGTCAGTGCGCTGGTTTCACTGGTGGCGTTCACCGGCATCCTCTGGGGGCTGTCAGCACCGTTGACGGTGGCCGGCGTGGAGATCCCTCGGGCGATGGTATTTGCCGTTTACCTGTATGTCATCATCGCCACCTGGGTCGCCTTCCGCCTCGGGCGCCCACTGATCCGGCTTAACTTCCTCAACGAGAAACTCACCGCCAACTTCCGTTACGCGTTGATGCGCCTGCGTGAGAACGCTGAGAACATCGCCTTCTACCAAGGTGCGCAAGTCGAGCGGGGCACGTTGCTCGGCCGTTTTGCTGCCTTGATCGTGAATGTCTGGGCATTGGTGTACCGGAACCTGAAGTTCAGTGGCTTCAACTTGGGTGTCAGTCAGGTTGCTGTTGTGTTTCCGTTCATTCTTCAGGCGCCGCGCTTCTTCAGTGGGGCGATCAAGCTGGGCGACGTCATGCAAACTTCCCAGGCCTTTGGGCAGGTGCAGGATTCTCTGTCGTTCTTCCGTGAGTCGTACGATGCGTTCGCGCAGTACCGCGCGACCCTTGACCGTCTCACCGGCTTTCTCGATGCCAACCAGCAGGCAAGTGCGTTGCCGCGCGTCACCACCGAAGACCAGGCGCATGCGCTGCAGATCACGGGATTGCAGGTGCTGCGCCCGGACGGACATGCCCTTATCGCCGACCTGGACCTGAGCCTGCATGCCGGCCAGGCGTTGTTGATCAAAGGGCCATCGGGCAGTGGTAAAACCACGCTGCTGCGTGCCCTGGCGGGCCTTTGGCCGTATGCCGAAGGCAAGGTCAGGCGGCCAACGGGCCATCAGGCACTGTTCCTGTCGCAACGCCCGTACCTGCCGCTAGGTGACTTGCGTACCGTCATTGCCTACCCGGCAGCCAGCAACCCCAAGGATGAACTGCTCATGCAGCAGGCGTTGCGCCAGGTCAACCTGGCCCATCTCGCCGAGCGTCTGGACGTCAGCTGTGACTGGTCACACATCCTCTCGGTGGGCGAGCAGCAGCGCCTGGCGTTCGCCCGGGTGCTGTTCAACCGGCCACAGGTGGTGTTCCTCGACGAGTCCACCTCGGCAATGGATGAAGGGCTCGAGCATGCCCTGTATGCGTTGTTGCGTTCGGAGATGCCGAGTGCATTGCTGGTCAGTGTCGGCCACCGCAGCACACTGGCAGCGTTCCACACCCACCGGCTTGAGGTGGATGGGCATGGCGGTTGGTCGTTACTGGAGCAGGAGGCTGTGCTGGCCTAGTTCGGCTTGGGGGTGAGATCGCCATCCGGCATCGCGATTAGCTTGGCCCCTTCACTGCGTGCATTGCCGACCTCCTTACTCGAACGCCTTCACCGGCAGGCGGCGCTCCCTGTCCAGACGTTCGGCCTCTGCGGCGGGGGCGTCCGGGTTACAGGATGGAACTGTTCAACCTGCATACGCGGCAGTCGCGAACCGCCAGGTTAGCCAGGTTCAGCGCAGCAGCGTCAGTCCTGCAAGGGTGGTGACGGCAAAACCCGCACCCACCAGGAAGGTGGCCTGGAACCCTGCACGCTCCCACAGCAATCCGGCTACCACGCTGGCTATCAGCAGCGCCGCACCGGTCAGCAGGTTGAACAGGCCGAAGGCGGTACCGCGCAAGTTGGCGGGGGCGCTGTCGGCGATCATGGCAGAGAAGATGCCCTGGCTGAAGCCCAGGTGCAGGCCCCAGGCCGTTACCCCAAAGGCAAGCCCGACCCATCCTGGCAAAAGGGCCAGCAGCAGGTCGGCAGTGATCAGCAGGCCTAGCCCGCCCATCAGCACGCCACGGCGCCCCACTCGGTCCGACAACACGCCGGCAGGGTAGGCCGACAGTGAGTAGGCCATCGCCATCAATACCAGTACCGCCGGCACCCACAGCGGTGTCAGGCCTATGTTCTGAGCCCGCAGCAGCAAGAACGCCTCGCTGAAACGGGCGAGGGTGAACAACGTGGCCAGACCGATCAGGCGCCAATAGACCGGCCCGAGGCGCCGCAGCTCGTGCAGTGCCAACGGTGAGCGCACCGGATGCCCCATCGCTGGGGCCGCAGGTTCGTGAACGAAGGCAATCAGGATATACACCGCCACGAACGCCGGGATAACAGCTACCCAGAACACGGTCTGGAAATGGCTCGCTGTCAACCACATCAATACGATCGCCAGCAATGGCCCGAGGATAGCGCCTACGGTATCGAGCGCCTGACGCAGGCCGAACGCCGCGCCGCGCAGCTCGACCGGCGTAACATCGGCCACCAGCGCATCGCGTGGGCCCCCCCGAATACCCTTGCCGACGCGGTCGACGAAGCGTGCCGCAGTCAGCCACTCAAGTCCGGGAGCCATGGGAAATACCGGCTTCATCAGCGCACTGAGGCCGTAGCCGAGGACTGTCAGCAGCTTGCGTTTACCCAGTCGGTCGCTGAGGGCACCAGAGAACACCTTGGTGAACGATGCGGTCGACTCGGCGATTCCTTCGACAAGCCCCACCGCTATCACCGAAGCGCCGAGCACACTGACCATGTACAGGGGCAGTAGGGCGTGGATCATCTCCGAGGAAATGTCCATCAACATCGACACGAAGCCCAGCGCCCAGATACTGCGGGGCATCTTCGGCGGGCTTTTGGCAGTGTTCGCGCAGCTGTTGTCATCGCCACGCATCTGGTCTCTCCGCAGCGTTGTACGTCGAAACTGTAGATGCCTGCACACAGGATGCAAACTGGATAGGTGGATAGCAGCAACAGCCTGTGGAGATGACGAAACTTTCCATAAATGCAGGGGTGGTTATTCCGTCAGAGAGTGTCTTCGCCCGTTTCGCGGGTAAACCCGCTCCTACAGGCGACCGCGAAGGCTTATCAAATTTAGGGGGCAGTCCGGCGTGGCTCACAAGCTTCGCTGTGGCAAAGATCACGGTTCAGCAAAGTTCAGTAACAAACATGTAAACTTCGTAAATAAGATTTACTCGCATTTGCGATTCTCTATATTTACCACCCCTGTTGGCCGCCAAACTGAGTGCGGGGCCGGTGGGCGAGGGCTCCCGGTTTCCGACAAGGATGTGCCTTTTCGCTCATGAATCGCAGGAGATGTACCCATGCAGTGCAGAACTTCACCCAACAGCCTGGCCCTGGCGTTCGTTGCGCTGGCGTCGCCGTCCATGCTGGCGACCGCGGCAGAGTCCGAGGAGCGGCGTGCGGGTGAGGTCCTGGAAGTGCCCGTCGCCGACAACGCTCTGGTGATCCAGGACACCCTGATCACCGCCGAGCGCGAGGCGCGACAGGCCCTGGGCACGTCGATCATCACGGCCGAAGACATCAAGCGCCACCCGCCGGCCAATGACCTGTCCGACATCATCCGCCGCGAGCCCGGGGTTAACCTGACCGGCAACAGTGCCAGTGGGGCACGCGGAAACAACCGGCAGATCGACCTGCGCGGCATGGGCCCGGAAAACACCTTGATCCTCATCGACGGCAAGCCATCCAGCGCGCGCAACGCCGTACGCTATGGCTGGAACGGTGACCGTGATACTCGGGGTGAAACCAACTGGGTGCCGGCCGAAGCGGTCGAGCGCATCGAAATCCTGCGTGGCCCGGCCGCCGCACGCTATGGCTCTGGCGCCATGGGCGGGGTGGTCAACATCATCACCAAGCGCCCTTCCGACGAGCTGAAAGGCAGCGTCAGCCTGTACACGCAGCTGCCGGAAGACAGCGCAGAGGGCGCCAGCCGCCGAGCCAACTTCAACCTCGGTGGCGGCCTGACCGATAACCTGGGTTTGCGCCTGTACGGCGGCCTGGCCAAGACTGACGCCGACGATCTGGACATCAACGCCGGGCATGCCACCAGCGCCCTGGTAGCGGGGCGGGAAGGCGTTCGCAACAAGGACATCAACGGCCTGCTGAGCTGGAAACTGAACGACGAGCACCGCCTCGAAGCCAGTGCCGGCTACAGCCGTCAGGGCAACATTTTTGCCGGCGACACCATGAACAGCAACGGCGGCGGAGATGTCGACTTCGTCTCCAGCCTCTACGGCCACGAAACCAACGTGATGCAGCGCAGTACTTATGACCTGACCCACCTCGGTGATTTCACCTGGGGTACCAGCAAGACCACGCTGGCCTACGAATACGTACGCAACTGGCGGCTTAACGAGGGCTTGGCTGGCCGCACCGAAGGTGCCCCAAGCAACGAAGGGGGAGCCATGTCACGTTTACGCAACACACGCCTGAGCAGTGAGGTGAACCTGCCGTTCGCCATGGGCAGCACAGACCATGTGCTTACCTTGGGCGGCGAGTACCTGTACGAAACCCTCAATGACCAAGGTTCGTTGCGCCCGCAAAGCTCCGACCCCACCAACAATGACGGCCTTGTCGGCTTCGATCGCAGCAGCTCGAAGATGACCGCACGCAGCTATGCGCTGTTTGTCGAAGACAACATCATCGTTGGCGACACCACCCTTACGCCGGGCCTGCGTTTCGACCACCATGAAACCTTCGGTGACAACTTCAGCCCCAGCCTGAACCTGTCGCACAAGCTCACCGAAGCGCTGTCGGTAAAAGGCGGCATCGCCCGTGCCTACAAGGTTCCGAACCTGTACCAGTCCAACCCCAACTACCTGCTGTACAGCCGCGGTAATGGCTGCAGCGTGCAACAGACCAACAATGGTGGCTGTTACCTGCAGGGCAACGCCGACCTCAAGCCCGAGATCAGCGTCAACAAGGAAATCGGCCTGCTGTACGACCGTGGTACCTGGCGCACCAGTGCCACCTACTTCCGCAACGACTATAAGAACAAGATCATCGGTGATACCGATGTGCTTTACACCATTGGTACCGGCAGCCGCGTGACGCAGTGGGACAACGCTGGCAAGGCGCGGGTGGAAGGTGTCGAAGGCAACTTCTTCATCGAGTTGGCCCCGACCCTGGACTGGAACACCAACCTGACGTGGATGCTCGACAACGATAATCGCGAAACGGGCGAGCCGCTGTCGGTGATCCCGGAATACACCGTCAACACCAGCCTCGACTGGCGCGCCACCGAGCAACTGTCATTCCAGCTGGCGGGTACATACTTCGGCAAGCAGAAATCGCCGACCTACGATTACCGCACCCAGCAGGACTACGACAAGACCGCCCAGCAGGACGTCGAGGCCTATGGCCTGGTGGACGTGAGTGCCGGGTACAAGTTCAATGCCAACTACGACGTGCGGGTAGGCGTGAACAACGTCTTCGACAAGCAGATCCTGCGCGGCGGCAACGCCAGTAGCTCGGGGGCAAACACGTATAACCAGCCGGGCAGGGCGGTGTTTGCTGCGCTGAATATCAACTTCTGATCCCAAGGGCCGCCCTGCGGCCCAATCGCGGTTCAATCGGGTCGCGAATGGCCGACGACATTCTTGCAGCCAAACGTCTCGCAGCGTGCTAAACCATGCACCCCAGCCCGCTGCGAGAAATGCCTGGTGAAAGCCATCCGCCTGACCCTGATCTGCCATGCCCTGACCCAGGCCCAGAAGAACGGGCGCCTGCACCATACGGATGACGGCATCCTGCCGCTAGCCCATCAGTCAGACGCCGACCGTTCAGGCGTGCAACTGCTGAGTGCGCCAGAGCGGCGGGCTTGCGAGACGGCAGCGTGGTTAACGGGGGCAGTACAGATCGAGCCAGGTTTGGCCGATTGCGACCTTGGGCGTTGGCAAGGTGTGTCGTTGAAGCAACTACAAGCCGAGCAACCGCAGGCGTTGGCCGAATGGCTGCAGGATCCGGCCAGTGCCGTGCATGGTGGTGAGTCGTTCGCTGCGCTATGCCAGCGCCAGGCCGCCTGGCTGGCGGCCTTCGACAGGCCGGGTGACTGGCTGGCGGTGACCCACCCGATGGTCATGCGCGCCATGCTGGTACAGGTGCTTGGGTGTCCGATGAGTGCCGGGCAGCGTATCGACGTGCTGCCGCTGTCACGTCTGCAATTGAGCTTTACCGGGCAGTGGCGGTTGCGCCTGGGCTAAGGCTCAGAACGCCAGCTTGTAACCGATCAGCAGCAGCATCGTTGCCAGGCAAGGGCGCAGCACGCGGTCGGAGATCCGCCCGGTGAGGTGGCTACCCAGGTAGATGCCTGGCAGCGAGCCCAGCAGCAGGTAGCCCAGCAGCGACCAATCCATGTTGCCCATGCCCGCGTGGCCCAGGCCCGCTACCAAGGTCAGTGGCACGGCGTGGGCAATTTCGGTACCGACCAGGCGACGGGTGACCAGGAACGGGTACAGCAGGAACAGCGCCACCGTACCCAGGGCGCCAGCACCGATGGAGGTGAGGGTGACCATTATTCCAAGCACCACGCCGGTCAGCACTGTGAGGATGTTCAGGCTGCGGTCGCTGAGGTGATAGTGATCACCGGCATGGCGGCTGGCGAAGGCCTGCAGGCGCGATTTGAACAGGATGGCCAGGGCGGTCAGGATCAGCACCACCGCCAGGCCTTGCTTGATGATGGCGTTGAGCGCCGAGGTATCGGTGTGCAGGGTGCTGAGGAACCACAGGGTCAGCGCCGCTGCGGGCACGCTGCCCAGGCTGAGCAGGCCGGTGATCTTCCAGTCGATGTTCTTGTTGCGCGCATGCACCCAGACGCCACTGGCCTTGGTGATCGCTGCATACAGCAGGTCGGTGCCGACAGCGGTCGCCGGGTGGATGCCAAACCACAAAAGGATCGGGGTCATCAGCGAGCCGCCACCGACGCCGGTCATACCGACGATGAAGCCCACGACCAGGCCAGCAATGGTGAAACCGAAAGAACCTACATCCATACGCTACTCGACTGCCCAACTTTGCCCGTTATCGGATGCCAGTCAGCATATAGATTTTTTTATAGCCAAATAGACTTGTTCGTTATTAGGTTATAACCAGGCTTGCCTCGGCAGGCGCAGCGGATCAACGATCGGTCATCACTACCATGACATGGGCATCACCACCGTCATCGCTTTCCGACAGGTAGATGTGCCCCACCTGGCTGTCGAAATACGCAGTCTCCTGCGGCCCGATGCTGACCGCTTCTCCGGTCTCGAACTCGATGCGCACGCGCCCGCTCAGCACCAGCGCGAACTCTTGCCCGGGGTGGCGGATAAAATCGTCGAACTGGCCGCGTTCCCGGGCAATGATGCGGGCATAGGCCGGTGTCATGCGTCGTGCGGGGAAATTCCCGGCAATCGGATAATAGTCGTAGGTGCCGGTCGAATAACCCGCCGCTGCGGGCAGTGAGTCGACCACCACGGTCACCGGCACCGGGGCACTGACCGTGCCGCTGGCGCGGAACAGCTGGGCAATATCGACATTCAGCGCCCGCGCAGCAGCGGCCAGTTTTTCATAGCTGACCGACACCTGTGCCAGTTCCATCTTCGACAACGTGGACAGCGGCACGCCACTGGCTTCGGACAATTGCTTGAGGGTCATCTGGCGCGCCTTGCGCACCTGGCGCAGGCGCTGGCCGACGACGGCACGGTCAAGCTGGGGAAGAGCTGCGGGCATTCAGGGATCTCGGCATGCGGCGGTGGTCGGGCATCTTACCTTGGACCCTTGCGCATTTCTAAATTCTCATATATTAGAATTCTCATAAATGATAATTGCCTGGCAGGAGCGTGCATGACCCCGACCTACGACACCCTGATCATCGGTGCTGGCATCGCCGGCGCCTCGCTGGGCTACCGCCTGGCCGGCCAGCAGCGTGTGCTGCTGGTCGAGCGTGAATCGCAGCCTGGCTACCATTCCACCGGGCGTTCGGCGGCCATGTTCATGGAGGCTTACGGCACCCCACAGATCCAGGCACTGACCCGCGCCAGCCGGGCCTTCTACGAAGCGCCACCGCAGGGCTTCTGCGAGCACCCGCTGCTGGAGCCGCGAGGCTGTCTGTATGTGGCCAGCCTGGAGCAGCGGGAACTGCTTGAGCAAACTTTCGCGCAGAACCTGGCCAATGGCACAGAAGTCACCCTGCTGGACCGGGACGCGGCCTTGGCACTGATACCCAGCCTGCGTGGCGAAACCCTGGCCGGCGCGGTGCTTGAGCCAGGTGCGATGGACCTTGACGTACATGCCTTGCACCAAGGCTTCTTGCGTGGTTATCGCACTGCCGGCGGTGAACTGCGCTGCAACGCCGAGCTGATCCAGGCCTGCTACCTGGACGACGTGTGGCAGGTGGAGTTGGCTGATGGCCGCCGCCTGCAGGCCCGATGTCTGGTCAATGCTGCAGGTGCCTGGGCGGACCGTGTGGCCGAGCAGTGCGGGGTGGCGCGCATCGGTTTGCAACCGTGCCGTCGTAGCGCCTTCACCTTCCCTGGTCCGGCAGAGCAGGACTTTACTCGCTGGCCTGCGGTGATTGGTGTCGATGAAAGCTTCTACTTCAAGCCTGATGCCGGCCAACTATTGGGGTCGCCAGCCAATGCCGACCCGGTTGAGCCCCAGGATGCCGCGCCCGAGGAGTTCGACGTGGCCTTGGGTATTTACAACATTGAAGCCATGACCACCCTGGCGATCCGCCGCCCGAGCCACACCTGGGCCGGGTTGCGTTCGTTCGTTGCCGACGGCGACCTGGTGATCGGTTTCGATGCGCATGCCCCCGCGTTTTTCTGGCTGGCGGCCCAGGGGGGCTATGGCATCCAGTCGGCAGCGGGCGCCTCGCGCCTGGCCGCCGACCTGCTACTGGGCCAGCCGTTGTGTGCCAGCCTTGTCAGCCAGGGCGTGGCGCCCGAGCGCCTGTCCCCGGCCCGTTTCCAGCAACCCTGAAAGGAGCATCCCATGAGCAATGACATTCAGCGTTTCCCCAGCAGCCTGCCGTTCCCGTTTTCCCGCGCGGTAAAGGCCGGTGGCTTTCTGTTCCTCTCCGGGCAGGTGCCGATGAGCGCCGGCGGCGAAGTGGTGCGCGGTGATATCCAGACCCAGACCCGTGCTGCCTGCGAGCGTATCGCCGAAAGCCTGGCGGCCTGTGGCGCGCGTTTCGACCAGGTGGTGAAGGTCACGGTCTGGCTGTCGGACATGCGCCATTTCGCCGGCTTCAACGAGGTGTACAAGGCGTTCTTCGGCGCGGCGCTACCGGTGCGTTCCACCGTGGCCTCGGCGTTGGCCCTGGGCGTGGATGTGGAGATCGAAGTGCAGGCGTTCGTCGGCGACGCCTGACCGGGCAAAGAGCCCGTGTAGAGGCGACCTTGTGTCGCGATGGGCTGCAAGGCCGCCCCTACGACCGGTATGCGACGGCGATGACAAAACAACAATAAATCCAGAGGTTCACATGCAAGAGCAGCTGAAGATCGCCGGCGCATTTGTCGGCGTGATCGTGGGGGCGGGGTTCGCTTCAGGGCGGGAACTGTTGTTGTTCTTTGTCGATTTCGGTGTGTGGGGCTTGGCTGGCGCGCTGGTCAGCGCCGCCTTGTTCACCTTTCTCGGCATGGCGCTGGCGGGGCTGGGCAATCGTCAGCAGGCCACCTCGCACAAGGATGTGATTTTGGCCATCTGCGGCCGTCACCTGGGCATGTTCGTCGACTGGTTGATCACCTTTTTCATGTTCGCCGTCACCGTGGTCATGCTGGCTGGCGGTGGAGCATTGCTGGAGCAGCAGTTCGGCATCCCGGCCTTGACCGGCAGTGTGCTGGTGACGCTGGTGGTGGTCGGTATCGTGTGCCTGGACGTGCGCAAGATGATGCTTGCAATTGGCGCCATCACACCCTTGCTGATCCTGGTGGCTTCGGCGATAGCGCTGTATGCCGTGATCACCCGCGAGCAGAGCTTTGCTGCGCTCGATCAGGTGGCCAGCCAGCAACAGGCCGGCACCCGCCATTGGCTGCTGGGTGCGTTCTTGTATGTGTCGTATAACATCGTCGCGGGTGCGCCGATCCTGGCTATTCTGGGCGGTTCGGCCAAGGGTGAGAAAGCCGCGGTGTGGGGAGGCCTGCTCGGTGGCGCGGCGCTAGGCGGCCTGATGCTGGTGATGAGTGCCGGGCTGCTGTCGCGCCTGGACAGTGTGGCCGACCAGCCGATGCCGATGCTGTCGATTGCCAACGAAGTGTCACCACTGCTGGGGCTGGTGATGTGCCTGATCATCTTCGGCATGATCGTCAACACCGCGGTGGGCACGCTGTTTTCCTTCCTCTCGCGGCTGTTGCCGGCGGGCACGACGAAGTTCCGCTGGGGCTCGGTGGTGACCGGGGTGGTGGCGCTCGGCTGTAGCCTGGTGGGGTTCATCAGCCTGGTGGGTGAGGTGTACCCGTTCTTCGGTTACCTGGGCTTTGTGCTGATGACGGCGGTATTGCTGGCCTGGGTACGGCGGGGCAGGGCTGCGAAGGCGGTGGCGGCATAAGGGGCTGGTACAGGCGACAACAGGCATAGGCCGTTGCCGCCTGAACCCGGCGTTTAAATCCTGAAGCTGCCCACCAACTGCTTCAAACGCCCAGCCTGCTGGGCCAGCTGGTCGCAATGGCGCAGGGTCTCGTTGAGGTTCTCCACCCCCTGCTGGTTCAGGGCGTTGATCTGGGTGATGTCCAGGTTGAGGCTCTCGACCACGGCGGTCTGTTCTTCGGTCGCTGTCGCCACCGACTGGTTCATGCCATCGATTTCGCCAATGCGCTGGGTGACGCTGGCCAGGCGTTCGCCGGCCTGGTTGGCCACCTGCACGGTCTGTTCGCTGGAAACCTGGCTGGTGTTCATGGTATGCACCGCTTCGCGCGAGCCCACCTGCAGGCTGGTGATCATGCGGTGGATTTCTTCCGCCGACTCCTGGGTACGGTGCGCCAGGTTGCGCACCTCGTCGGCCACCACGGCAAAGCCACGGCCGGCTTCACCGGCACGGGCCGCTTCGATGGCGGCGTTCAGTGCCAGCAGGTTGGTCTGCTGAGAAATGCCCTTGATCACGTCGAGGATCTTGCCGATTTCGTCGGTGCTGGCGTTGAGCGTTTCGATCTGCGCGCACGACTCGCTGATCCGTTGCGACAGGGCAGTCATGGCGCTGATGGCTTCTTCAACCACTTCACGGCCACCGTGCGCCTGTTCGCTGGCACCGCTGGCATGTTGTGAAGCATCTGCGGCGTTGCGGGCGATTTCCTGGGTGGCGGCGCCCAGTTCGTTGATGGCCGCAGCGACGCTGTTGGTGCGCATGCTCTGTTCTTCAGACCCGATGATCGACGCATTGGACGCGCTGACCACTTTCTCCGAAAGGTCATGCACCAGGCGGGTGGCCGAGGACACTTCGCTGATCGAGGCATGGATACGTTCGACAAAACGGTTGAACGAGGTAGCCAGTTCGCCGAACTCGTCCTTGTTCTGCACGGCCAGGCGGCGGGTAAGGTCACCTTCACCCTCGGCGATGTCGCGCATGGCGCGGCCCATGGTGGTCAGCGGGCTCATCAGCACCGGAATCAGCAGGCCGAGCAGGCCGGCGATGGCTGCCACGGCAATCAGCATGGCAATGATCGCCGAGGTGCGGAACTGGCTGAGCGCGGCATAGGCCTTGTCCCTGTCGATCGACAGCCCGATGTACCACTGCGCCGAAGGCAGGCCGGCCACCGGGGCGAACGAGATGATGCGGTCCTGGCCGTCGAGGGTGACATCCTGCATGCCGGCGGCCACCCGCAGGTTGCTGCCTGGGTAGATGTCCTTGAGGTTCTTCATCACCTGGTCTTTATTGGGGCTGACGATCACCTGGCCATTGGCGTCGGCCAGGAAGGCGTGACCGATGCCGCCGAAGTCGACCGAGTTGATGATCTCGACGAGGGTGTCGAGGGTCACGTCACCGCCGACTACACCGATCAGTTCGCCATTGCGCTTGCTCTTCACCGGCGTGGCGATGGTCACCATCAGGCCACCGACTGCACCCTGGTACGGGGCGGTCAGCACGGTCTGCCCGGCGTTGGCGGCGGCGCCATACCAAGGGCGCTGGCGCGGGTCGTAACCGGCGGGCATCTGGGCATCCGGGCGCTGGGTGAATTCGCCGTTGGCCTGGCCCAGGTAGGTGAACAGGAAATTACGCGTGTAGGACGGCTGCTCGATCAGCCCTGCCAGGGTGTCGCCGGCGCCTTGCTGGCCGATGTCCTGGGCCAGGTTCTCCAGCACCAGAATGCGCCCGCTCATCCAGTTCTGCACACTGCTGGCGGTCAGTGCACCGGACTGCTGCACCGAGGCTTCGATATTCTGGCGGATGGTATTGCGTTGCAGGTAGTCGTTGTAGAGCGTGAACAGGGCAAATGCCAAAACCACGACGCCGCAGGCGCTGAGCAGGATCTTGTGGCGAAATTTCAGGTTCATGTTTCGAGACCTTGAGCCAATGAGGGGAGGGCGCAGCGCGCTCATGACGCGGTGCGGGGCCTATCGACCGAGATATCGGCTTGAGGGGTAAAAGATTGAAGTGCTTAGGGAAAATTCTTACAGACGTTTCGACGGACGGCAGTCACGGATCAGCCAGCTGCTCGATCAGCAGGCGTGCAGCCTGCTGCAGCGGCTGTTGTTTGCGCCACAGGATATGCACGGGCAGTTGCAATTCGTTGCGTGTATTACGGAATTCCAGGCGCACCAGACGCCCGCTGGCCAGCAGCGGGGCGACCCGCGACAACGGCAGATCTCCCCAGCCCAAGCCAGCTTCAACCATCTGCAGCGCCAGGTCGAAGCTGTCGGTGGACCAGTGTGTGGCGCCGATCAGCGGGCGAGGGTCAGCCAGAGGCAGATCGCGGCTGCGCACCAGAATCTGACGCACCTGGGTCAGGTCCTCAAGGTCGTGGATACGCCCCTCACGCAGGGCCGGGTGGGCCGGCGACAGGGTGGCTACCAGCGACTCCATGCCGATGTGCTGGAAGCCGCGGCGGGCATCGACCTGCAGGCCGGCAAAGGCTACGCAGAGGTCGGCACGGCCGCTGTCCAGCAAGTGCAGGGCTTCTTCCTGCGGGGCGCTGAGCAGGGCAATATCCAGCAATGGGTGGCGCTTACCTAGGTTGGCGATGGCCGCCAGCAGCGGGCGGTGATCGATGTCGGGTGCCACTGCCAGGGTCAGGCTGCTCTCCAGCCCTTGGGACAGCTCCAGAGCATGAACCTGCAGCAGCCCCAGTTGTTCGGCAATCAGCCTGGCGTGTGGCTCCAGGGCCAAGGCCTGTGCGGTTGGGCGAACTTCACGCGGGCCACGTTCGAACAGGCTGTAGCCAAGTTCTGCTTCAAGGTTGCCAATGGCCATGCTCACGGCTGAAGGCACGCGCTTGAGGGCGCGCGCTGCGGCAGAAAACGAACCGTGGTCGAGCACGGCCAGAAACAGCTGGATGTTGTCGCTGGAAAAGTTCATGGCAGCCTCCTGTCAGTTGATCTGACAGCTGCTGACTTTTGCTGTCAAGTGCGTTGAAGCATGATCGCCCCCATCGCTTTTTGTCTTTGGAGGTAACCCCGGGTGCAGGGATTGAAACGCAAGTTGGTCTACGTGACGTTCTATGAACTGATCGGGCTGTGCATGTCGACCCTCGGGCTGGCCTACCTGTCAGATACGCAGGCGTCGCATACCGGGCCGCTGGCGGTGATGATCACCACCATCGCCATGCTCTGGAACCTGATCTACAACACCCTGTTCGAGTACTGGGAGAGCGGCCAGGCCAAGCGTGGGCGCAGCGTGGCGCGGCGGGTGGTGCATGCCATCGGCTTCCAGTTGACCCTGGTGGTGTACCTGATTCCGCTAATTGCCTGGTGGCTGGACATGACATTGCTGGAAGCGCTGCTGGTGGATATGGCGTTCATCATCCTGGTGCCGTGCTACACCTTTGCCTACAACTGGGCGTTTGATCGTGTGTTTGGCTTGCCAAGCTCTGCCCTTGCCACAGCTTGATACAGCCTTGCGCTGCGAAAACGCCGGCACAGGCCGCCACTAAGGTGGCAGGCGAATGATCAAAGGCGCCTGCTGCTGCTCGACCTGCTGCTCCACCGGCCGCGGCGCACTGGCCAGCAAGCTGTCCTCAACCTGCCCCGACAGGTAATAGACCCCCGCCATGGCCCCGCTCTGGCGGTTCTCCATCAACTCCTGCCATTCCTGGTTCAACGCCACGTTCAGGATCACCCGCAGTTGTTCGACCATCTGCGGGTGGTCACGGTCATGGGTCATCACCCCGTAACCGGCTGCGGCAATCGAAATCATCGCCCCTGCCACCTTGCCCACTGCCGATGCCACGGCACTGGCGATCCCGCGTGGGGCCAGGGTGGCGCCAAGCTTTTCGCTGGCCTGGGTGGCCACCGAGTTGAGCCCGACATCGGTCCGGCCAGGGCCTTTGCTGGCCTGCTGATGCAAGTGCTGGCGCATGGCTTGCCAGGCCGGCTGCTGGTCCAGTGACTTGGCCCGCAGCAGCTGATACAGGCTGGCATTGCGCGCATCCGGTGGCCCCAGGGCGATGGCGGGGATACGGTTGAGGCGCTGGCTGAACTGCTCGGGCGGCGCGTTGTACCGGCTGATGATCGCCGGCAGTTGCTGGACGAGCAGTTGCAGGTACAGTTCGCAGGCGCGGTCGCGGATGCCCTCGGGGTTGATCTGCTCGGCCACCGGCTCGATCACCCGCGCGCGATACTGCTCCTGCAGGTACAGGGCCAGGCGTTTTTCTGCCGGTTCCCGACCCTCGCCACTGTCGAGCTTGTACCAGGCCACCTTGAGGGTCAGCCACTGCTGGGTCCAGTAACCCGTGAACCAGGGGATGAAGTCGCGCTCGGTGCGTTGTTGCACCTGCTCCTTCCACACCCGCATGGAGCGCCGGGCATAGTCGTTGGCCGAGCCGGCGGCACCGACCGAGGCATCGATCAGTTCCTGGTCGATGCGTTGCCAGGCCGCGGGGGTGAGTATTGTGGGCGGCGGCGGGGCAGGGGGGCGCTTGCTCGCACAACCGCCGAGGGCCAGCAGAAGGCAGAGCAACAGGAGGACTCGAGAACTCACGCGACCGCCTCCCTGGTAGAGGCTGGGGGGGTTCTCGAAGTATAGGGTGGGGTTGTTGGGGCTGCTTTGCAGCCCATCGCCCGCTCAGCAGCGCTGCAAATGGTTGCGTGAGCGCGGCCTGCGTCAGAACGATCGCGTCAGCCTGGTCGGGTTATTCCAGGTCCAGCTTTTCTTCCAGTCGGTCAAGGTGCCTGTGCATCAACTCCAGGGCCGCTTCGGCATCACCTTGCTCCACGGCATCGATGATTGCCGCATGCTCTTCCCACGCGCAGTGATCGCAGCAAGGCGATTCGTAGCGAGCGATGATCAGCGAGGTCATCGGCACCAGTCCATTGAGAAATCGCGCCAGTGGCGCATTGGCCGCCACCTGCGCCAGTTTCAGATGGAACTCGCCGCCCAGGCGGATCGCCGCGCAGCGTTCGCCACGCTCATGGTGCTGGCGCTCGCGCTCCACCAGTTGCCGTAGCTGGCGTACCTGCGCCGGCCGGGCGCGTTGCGCGGCCAGGGTGATCAGTGTGGTTTCGGCCAGACGCCGGGCACTGAGCACCTGACGTGCCTGGTCCGGGTCAGGCGCAGCCAGATGCGCGGTGTGGCTGGGGCGCTGTACCACCACCTGCTGGTCGGACAGGCGCCCGAGCACACGGCGGATCACCGTGCGGCTGACACCAAAGGCATGGCCCAGCGCCTGTTCGGGCAACAGACTGCCCGGTGGCAGGCGCTGTTCGAGAATGGCGTCGAACAGCCTTGGATAAATCTGCTCGGCCGACAGGCGGGTTTCGCCGGCCGCGAGCAGGGTAGGCAAGTGGGGGACGGCGTTCATGGGCACTCTCCTGAGGTCATGGATGCGGATGTTCGTCCGGGATATTCAGCGCGATACCCATGCGCAGCCCTTCGGCCACGATGTGCTGACGCATCTGGGCACTGGCCTGGGCGCTGCTGCGTTCGCGAATGGCGCGCACCACCGCTTCGTTTTCCTTCAGCCGCGCGGCCAGGTGCTCGGGCGAGTTGCGCAGCATGTCGGCGCTTTGCTTCAGGGCATTGCCGGTCTGCTGCACCACGCTCTGGAAAATCGGGTTGGTGGTCAGGGCGAACAGCGCCTCATGGAAGGCAATGTAGGCTTTGACCCCGGCCTCGCTGTCATCGGCCTCCAGCGCTTCGCGCATGTCCATCAAGGTCAGGCGCAACTGGCCGATGTCCTGGCTGTTGGCCGACTGCGCCACCAGGCCGACGATGAACGGTTCGAGTGTGTAGCGCAGTTCCAGCACGTCGGCCAGGCTGGCCGCAGCACTGGTTTCCACGCCCGACGGCTGGGCATCGGCATCGAGCACCAACACGCCCTTGCCGGGTAACGAGCGCACCAGGCCCAGTGTTTCCAGCACGGTTACCGCTTCGCGCAGGCTGGGGCGGCTGATGCCCAGTTGTTCGGCCAGTTCGCGCTGGCCTGGTAGCATGTCGCCGGTGCGCCATTGGCCGCGGGCCAGGGCCTGGCGGAGTTTTTCCACCACTGAGTTGACGACGGTTGATGAGCTGATCACGGTTCGCTCCTGGAAGGGCCGGCGTCATGCCGGCCACGTTCGCTCAGAATTCCTGTTGATGGGCGCTGGGTTGCTTGCGTGGCGTGGGGGCAAAGCCAGGCTTGCCGTCGAGCACGTTCTGCGCACGTTCCAGGTCAATGTCCTTCTCCCAACGGGCAATGGCCACGGTGGCCACGCAGTTGCCGATCAGGTTGGTCAACGCCCGGCCGATACCCATGAACCAGTCCACCGCCAGCACCAGTACCAGGCCAACCACAGGGATCGCCGGTACCGCAGTCAGGGTGGCGGCAAGAATCACCAGTGCCGAGCCTGGGATGCCGTGAGCCCCCTTGGAAGTCACCAGCGACACCAGCAGGATGGTCAGCAGGTCGGTCATTTCCAGTGGCGTGCCGGTGGCGTTGGCGATGAACACGATCGCCAGGGTGAGGTAGATGGAAAAACCATCGAGGTTGAACGAGTAGCCGGTAGGGATCACCAGGCCGACCGTGGAACTGCCGATGCCCAGGTGCTCAAGCTTGCGCATGATCTGTGGCAGCACGGCGTCGGAAGAGGCGGTGCCCAGGACGATGGTCAGCTCTTCGCGCAGGTACTTGATCAACGGCAGCAGTTTCAAGCCCGACAGGCGCATGACGGTGCCCAGCACGATCAGCACGAAGCCGGCACAGGTGAGGTAGAACAGCGCCACCAGCCCGCCCAGGTGCTGCAGCGACGCCAGGCCGTACTTGCTGGTGGTGAAGGCGATGGCACCGAACACGCCGATCGGCGCCAGGCGCACGATCATGCCCATGATGCGGAAGATCACATGGCTCAGTTCGTTGATCAGTCGCGAAATGCCGGCGGCCGAGTCACCCACCAGGTTCAGTGCGCTGCCGAACAGCACCGAGAACAGCAGCACCTGAAGAATGTTGTTGTCGGCGAAGGCACCGATCACCGAGGTGGGGATCAGGTCCATGAAGAACGCCGTGGCGCCATGGATGTGCTGGCCGCGCTCGGCCAAGCCGTTGGCATCGGCGGCGGACAGTTGATCCAGGTGAATATTGGCACCGCTGCCAATGCCACTGGTGAAGGCGAACACCAGGCCGATCACCAGCGCCAGGGTAGTCAGCACTTCGAAGTAGATCACCGACTTCAGGCCGATGCGCCCGACCTTTTTCAGGTCGCCCGCACCCGAAATGCCGCTGACCACCACGCAGAACACGATCAGGCCGATGAGCATCTTGATCAGCTTGATGAAGCCGTCGCCGAGGGGTTTGAGTTGCAGGGAGAGGTCGGGGAAGCTCAGACCGCAGGCGATGCCGAGGGCAAGGCCGAGTACGACTTGCAGGAAAATCGAACGCGAGCACCATTTGAGCATGGGAGGAGTCTCTGATCGGTGTCCTTGCTTCGGTAGCCGCACGGGGCGAAAGAGCGCAGGACTTAATTATTGTGGTCTTACCGGTTTGTTCAGCGCGAGGCCATAAAAGCGCGAAAAATTCCTGATTGCAAGGATTTTTGGCCTTACCGGTCTGACCAGTTGTGGGGCAATCCGTCCTGCCATGCTCTAGTTCGGTGCGTGCCGTGAAAGCTGGCGCGTGAAATAGCTCAGGGCTTGGCCAGTGCCTGGTCCACTGCTGCAATCAGCTTGCCAAGATCTTTGGGTGGGGCGTTGTGGATGACGCCGAACAGGTAGGCGCGCTGCTCCTCTTCGTCGTCCGGTTCAGCGAAGAAGTCCTTGGTCTTGACGCCCAGCACCTGGGCAAACGCCATGATTGCATCGATGCTGGGGGTGTAGGTGCTGGTTTCGAAACGGCTGATGGTCTTGGGGTCGAAGCCGGTCCGTTCGGCCAGTTGTGCCTGGGTCAGGCCCGCCAGCTTGCGGTAGCGGCGCAGGGCGATACCCAAAGCTGATCTCGTCATCGCTTAATTCCCATTTAGAATCAAGAACTTAACGATATCTATCAATGTGGCGCAACGCCATGATCGATCACCTTTGTTTTATTTATGTGATGAATTTCGTAGAATTCATGGCTTGACCGGTCAGTCATCGTCACCTTCCTTGTACCGTTCGGCCTCGTGCCGCAACGGCAGGAAGCGCTTTTGCCCATTGGAACGGATCCTCATGATTCGGTTCCGATGGCCGTCGATGAACTGGGTGCCGGCTTGTCATTGAATGGAGTCTCATCGTGCGCCTCAACTTGCCGGTAACCCCGGTCGAGCAACGTTTTCCCCCCCATCAGCGGCTGATTTCTGCTACCGATACCGCCAGCCTGATCACCTACTGCAACCCAGAGTTTGCCGCCATCAGTGGCTACAGCGAGGCCGAACTGATCGGCAGCCCGCACAACCTGGTGCGCCACCCGGATATGCCGCCGGCGGTGTACGAGTTGATGTGGCGCTACCTGAAAGCCGGCAAGAGCTGGATGGGTATCGTCAAGAACCGCTGCCGTAACGGCGACTACTACTGGGTCAATGCCTACGTCACGCCCATCCTCGAAGGTGGGCGGGTAGTGGGTTACGAGTCGGTGCGCGTATGCCCTACGCGCGAGCAAGTAGCCCGTGCCGAAGCCCTGTATGCGCGGCTGCGCAACGGCCAGGCGGCACTGTCGGCGCCGCGCCGGCTGAGCTTGCTGGCGCAGGCCTTGGCCTTGCCACTGGCCGGTGGGCTGCTGGCGGTGGGGGCCAACCAGCTGTGGCCTGGCCTGGTGGGGCAGGGGCTGACCCTGGGGCTGTTCGTGGCCTGCGGCCTGTGGGTGCGCAATGCCCTCGGGCGGCAGTTGCAGCAGATTGTGCAGGGTGCCGAAGGTGCCTTCGCCGACCCGATTGCAGCCTTGACCTACAGCGACCTGTCGGGTGCTGCCGGGCAGTTGCAACTGATGCTGATCAGCGAAGAGGCACGCCTGAAAACCGCCTTGACCCGGCTAAGCGATCTGGCCGGGCAAATGGCCGTGGCCGCTCGCGATGCCGGGCAGTTGTCGCGCAGCACCGAGGCGGCATTGCTGGAGCAGCGTGCCGAAACCGACCTGAGCGCCACTGCAATGAACCAGATGGCCGCCTCCATTGGCGAAGTGGCCAACCACGTGCAGTTGACCGCCGCCGAGGCACACACGGCGCACCTGCTGGCCGAGCAAGGTAGCCAGGTGGCCGATGCCAGCGGTGCGGCCATTCGTAACCTGGCCAGCACCGTGACGCAGATCAACCAGGCGGTCAGCCACCTGGCGGGTCAGACCGGCGCCATCGCCGAGGCCGCCGGGATGATCCGCGGCATTGCCGAGCAAACCAACCTGCTGGCCCTTAACGCCGCCATCGAGGCTGCCCGTGCGGGCGAGCAGGGCCGGGGCTTTGCCGTGGTCGCCGACGAGGTGCGGGCACTGGCCGACAAGACCCGCCAGTCCACCCTGCACATCCAGGCCATCATCGATGCCCTGCGCAGTGGCGCCGAGGAAGCCGTGGCGATCGCCAGCCGAGGCATCGACGGTGCCGAGCAGGGCGTTGCCCAGGTGCAGGAAGCTCGGCAGGCGCTGCATGGCATTCGTGACGCGGTACAGCGCATCAGCGATATGAGCCAGCAGATGGCCACCGCCTCGCAGCAGCAGTCGGCGGTGGCAGAAGACGTTTCGCGGCAGATCAACGGCGTAGCCGGTATTGCCCAGCACAGCGCCCATAGCGCCAACGCCGCCGCCTCGCGCGGTACCGAACTGGAACACGTGTGCGCCGGATTGCGCGCCCTGGTGGAGCGCTTCAACCGCTAAGGCAGGATGCTTTATGGATGATAACTATCGCGCGGCCGTGGACGCGGCCGCGATCTTTTCGGAAACCGACCTGCGTGGGAACATCACCTACGTCAATCAGCAGTTCTGCAGCATCTCGGGCTACAGCCGTGAGGAACTGCTGGGGGCCAACCACCGCATCCTCAATTCCGGGCTGCATGAACCGACGTTTTTTGTCGGCATGTGGCGGGCTTTGGTCGCCGGGCGGGTGTGGAAGGGCGAAATCTGCAACCGGTCCAAGGACGGTTCGTTGTACTGGGTCGACAGCACCATGGTGCCACTGGTCGATCCGCTGACAGGCCAGGTGCGCAAGTATGTGTCGATCCGCTTTGACGTCACGGAGAAGCGCCAGCTGCTGCATACCTTGCAGTGGCGGGTGGGCCACGATGTGCTCACCGGCCTGCCTAACCGCGCCTACCTGTCCGACCTGCTGAACCAGGCCCTGGCCTACTCGCGCTGCGAAGGCATCTCGCTGGCGGTGTGCATGCTCGACCTGGATGGTTTCAAGGCGGTCAACGACGGCTACGGGCATGCCGTGGGTGACCTGCTGCTGGTGGAAGTGGCGCAGCGCTTGAAGAGCATCCTGCGCGGTGGTGATGCCGTGGCCCGGCTGTCGGGCGACGAATTCGTGCTGATCCTGCGCGACGTCGACGATGAGCACCAGCTGCATGCAGCCCTGCAGCGGGTATTGCGTGCCTTGGCAGCGCCCTGTGTAGTGCGTGAGCATACGCTGTCGCTCAGCGCCAGTATCGGCGTGACCCTGTACCCGCAGGATGACGAAGATGCCGACACCCTGGTGCGCCACGCCGACCAGGCCATGTATGTGGCCAAGCAGCGCGGGCGCAACCGTTACCACCTGTTCGACGTGTCGCAGGAACAGGAACTCAAGGCCACCCACCAGACCGTGGCGCGCGTGCGCCGGGCGCTGCGCAACGGTGAGCTGTGCCTTTACTACCAGCCCAAGGTCAACCTGCGCACTGGCAAGGTACTGGGCTTCGAGGGCTTATTGCGCTGGCAGCGGCCAGGCCGTGGTGTGGTGCCGCCAGGCGATTTCCTGCCCTGGGTAGAGCAGACCGACCTGATCGTCGAAATCGGCGAGTGGGTGATCGGGCAGGCGTTGAGCCAGTTGCAGGCCTGGCAGCGCCAAGGGCAGCCCTGGTCGCTGAGCGTGAATATTGCCGCGCGGCATTTGCAGCGCAGTGACTTTGCCGAGCGCCTGCAGCAGCTGCTGGCAGCGTACCCGGCGGTGGACCCGGCGCTGCTGGACCTGGAAATCGTCGAGTCGGTGGCCATCGACAACCTGCAGCATGTCAGCCGCTGCCTGGATGCCTGCCGTGCGCTGGGTGTGCGTTTCTCGCTGGACGATTTCGGCACCGGTTATTCGTCCTTGAGTTACCTGAAACGCTTGCCGACCCAGACGATCAAGATCGACCAGTCGTTCGTGCGTGACATCCTTCATGACCAGGACGACCTGGCGCTGACGGAGGCAGTGATCGGCCTGGCGCGAGCGTTTGGCCGCGAGGTGATTGCCGAGGGGCTGGAGAGTGTCGAGCACGGTCGGGTACTGATGGGCCTGGGCTGCGAGCTGGCGCAGGGTTACTGCATCGCCCGGCCGATGCCCGCCAGTGACGTGCAAGCCTGGGCACAGGCCTACCAGCAGCCAGTGCAGTGGCGTGACCCTTGAAGGTCATCAGCGGGCCGTGGTCTTGACCTGCACGGGGGGCGCCACCTGCTTGTCGATCAGGGGTGGCTTCGAAAACCTGCTGTGCGGCGCTTCAGGGCCAATCGATTCATCGCCCACGCAACCGCTTGTACAGTGTGGTGCGGCTGATACCAAGTCGGCGGGCCACCGCCGACAGGTTGCCATTGGCTTGCTCGACCAGGCTCTGCAGGTCCGTCTCTTCAGTCGCTATCGGCACCGGTGTTTTCGACTCGGCCAGAAAGCCCGCTGGAAGGTGCTCGACGCCGACCGGCCCGTTGGCCGCCAGGGCCAACGCGACCTGTAGCACGCTCACCAGTTCGCGCAGGTTGCCCGGCCAGGGGTGTTGATCGAACAGGTCGATAATGGCCGGCGGCAGCCGCGCAGGTTGCCCGGGCTCGCGGTAGCGGGCATGCACCTGCTCAATCAGCTGGCGCCGGTCAGCGCGTTCGCGCAGGGGAGGCAGCACCAGCGTCAGGCCGGCGATGCGGTAGTACAGGTCCTGGCGAAAGCGCCCGGCGCGCACTTCGTCGGCCAGGTTGCGATTGCTCGCCGACACCACGCGGATATCCACCGGCACCGGTTCGCCACTGCCCAGCGGCTGGATGCTGCGCGACTGCAGTACGCGCAGCAGGCGGGCCTGGGTGGGCAGTGGCATGTCGCCAATCTCATCCAGAAACAGGATGCCGTGGTCGGCCTTGCGGATCAGTCCCGGGTTGCCCTTGTGGTGGGCGCCGGTGAACGCGCCTTTGTCATAGCCGAACAGTTCCGACTCCACCAGTTCGGCCGGGATCGCCGCACAGTTTACGGCGACCAGCGGCTGCCTGGCGCGGCTGCTGGCCCGGTGCAGGGCGTCGACGAACACTTCTTTGCCTACGCCTGTTTCGCCCTCGACCAACACCGGGATGTCCTTTTCCAATAGCAGGCCGGCTTGTATCAAGGCTTTTTCCAGGCGCGGCTCGGCACTGCCGGCTTCGGGGCGGCGAGTGGTTTCGCGTGGGGGGTGCCACTGGCAGTGAAAGCGGTTGCGCCCGGTGGCCTGCAGAGCGAAGGGCTGTTGTCGGGGATGGCTGAGCAGCTGTTGCAGGGGTAACTGGAACAGTTGCTCGATGTTTTGCTGCAGCGGGTTTACGCCAAGCAGGCTATCGGCCCGGTGGTTGGCGGCCAAAACCTGCCCGCGTTCATCGAACACCAGCAAGCCGGCCCAAGGGCTGTCGAGGTTGTCGGAGGCGCTGTTGAAGATCAGTTGTGCATGCTGGTCAGCATGTTCGGCGAGGATCAGGCGGTTTTCCAGGCTCTGGCCCATCATGCGCACCAGCCCAAGCGTCTGGCTGGCCGGCAGGTAGCCGTCGCTGGCTACGTCGAGCGCCCCGACCAGCTGCCGTGCGGCGTCGAACAGGGGGGCGGCGGCGCTGGACATGTAGCGGTTCTGGCGCAGGAAGTGTTCGTCCTGGCCGACGTGAACCGCTTCGGCGCAAATCAGTGTGGTGCCCAGGGCATTGGTGCCGACGCCACGTTCGTGCCAATGGGCGCCGGCGCTGAAACCATGGTGCTGGCGCGGTTCGATGAAACGCCGCGAGCCCCAGCTGTCGAGCAGGCAGCCGCTGGCATCGGCCAGCATTACCAGGTAGCTGGCGTTACCCAAGAGGTGCGCATAGTGCGGTAGCACTTCCTCGCGGGTCAGGCGTAGCAGATTTTGGCGCCGCTCCAGCAGGGCGCTGAGCTCGGCGCGGGACAGGCAGTCAAAGTCCGGCGCATGCTGCGGCTGCAGGCCGTGGTCGCGGCAGCGGTCCCAGGACGCCTGGATCAGTTGGGTGTGGGTCGAAGCGGATGCGGCCATGGGCCTGTCCTGTGTGATTGTTGTCATGGGTCGACCGCCGTTCAGTGTTGTTCACGGCTGTTCATTGTCAAACTGGCCAGTGTCCAGTTGTGCAGTGATTGTGTTCACCTGCGCGCCCGCGATTTGCCAGCGCTGCCACCCAGGCCCCGGGCCAGAGCACCGGGGAAGGACTGGCACGGAACTGGCTGTAGCCGGCAGACACAATCACAAAAAGGCCACGCCATGTCCCTGGTGCTGGAGCAGGTCAGCCGTAGCGTCGACAACCAGCCGTGGATCGTCGATGCGTCACTGCGTTTCGAGCCCGGCTCGTTCAATGTGCTGCTGGGGCGCACCCTGGCCGGCAAGACCAGCCTGATGCGCCTGATGGCCGGGCTGGACCGTCCGGACCGGGGGCGGGTGCTGATGGATGGCCAGGACGTCACCGGTGTGCCGGTGCGTCAGCGCAATGTGTCGATGGTGTATCAGCAATTCATCAATTACCCGACCTTGAGCGTGTACGAAAACATCGCCTCGCCGCTGCGCCAGGCGCGCATGGCCGAGGACCAGATCCGGCGGCGGGTGCAGGAAACTGCCGAGATGCTGCGCATCGAAACCTACCTGCAACGCCTGCCACTGGAGCTCTCCGGTGGCCAGCAGCAACGCACGGCGATGGCCAGGGCACTGGTCAAGGATGCCTCGTTGATCCTCTTCGACGAGCCATTGGTCAACCTCGACTACAAGTTGCGCGAAGGCCTGCGCCAGGAGCTGCGCGAGCTGTTCGCGGCGCGCCATTGCATTGCTGTGTACGCCACCACCGAGCCCAACGAGGCGCTGGCGCTGGGCGGCACCACCACCCTTGTGCACGAAGGCCGTATCGTGCAGAGCGGGCCCACCGCCGAGGTCTATCAGCGACCCAGCAGCGTGCTGGCTGCCGAGCTGTTTTCCGAGCCGCCGATCAACCTGGTGTCTGGCCGTATCACGGGTAACGAGGTGAGCCTGGCCCAGACCGTGCACTTTGCCCGCAATGCCGACCTGGAGCTGCTGGCCGAGGGTGACTACCGCTTCGGCGTGCGCCCCAGCCATATCGCGCTGGTGCCTGCCCACGACGATGACCTGGAGCTGGCGGTACTGGTGGAGTTGGCCGAGATCAGTGGGTCAGAAACATTTCTGCATGTGCGCAACGAATACTGGCGCATGGTGCTGCACCTTCCCGGGGTTCACGAGTACCAGGTGGACACGCCGATACGCGTGTTCATCCCCACGCACAAGCTGTTCGTTTTCGACAGCGCCGGGCTGTTGGTGCAGGCCCCGGGGCTGCGCCAGGCGAGGAGAGGGTGATGGCCGAAATCCGCCTGCGCCAGCTGGCGCACAGTTACAGCCGCCAGCCCGCCAGCGAGGCAGACTATGCCCTGCACGCACTCGAACATGTGTGGGAGCAGGGCGGTGCCTATGCGTTGCTCGGGCCGTCGGGCTGCGGCAAGTCGACCTTGCTCAATCTCATTTCCGGGCTGCTGACGCCGTCTCATGGCGAGGTGCTGTTCGACGGCAAGCCGGTCAACCAGCTGTCCCCGCAGGCGCGCAATATCGCCCAGGTGTTTCAGTTCCCGGTGGTGTACGACACCATGACGGTGTTCGACAACCTGGCCTTCCCCTTGCGCAACCAGGGGCTCGATGAAGCCCGGGTGCGTGCCCGGGTGGAAGAAATTGCCGAAGTGCTCGAGCTGACTGCCGTGTTGCGCAAGAAAGCACGCAACCTCACCGCCGATGAAAAGCAGAAAGTCTCCATGGGGCGTGGCCTGGTGCGCGATGACGTGTCGGCGATCCTGTTCGACGAGCCGCTGACGGTGATCGACCCGCATCTGAAGTGGAAGCTGCGGCGCAAGCTGAAGCAGATTCATGAGCAGTTCAACATCACCATGATCTACGTCACCCACGACCAGTTGGAGGCCTCCACCTTCGCCGACAAGATCGCGGTGATGCACGGCGGACGCATCGTCCAGTTCGGCACACCGCGCGAGCTGTTCGAGCGACCGCGGCATACGTTCGTTGGTTATTTCATCGGTAGCCCGGGCATGAACTTGATCGACGTGCGTGCCGAGGCGGGCGCAGTGGTGTTCGGCGATGTCCAGCTGGTGCTGCCCGATGGCCTGTGCGAGCGCCTGGCCTCACTGGCGGGCGGGCGGCTGCAGGTGGGCATTCGCCCGGAGTTCGTGCAGCTATGGGACAGCCCGTTCGAGGGGGCCTACCCGGCGCGGGTGCTGGACGTCGAAGACCTGGGTACCTATCGCATCGTCACCCTCGAACTGGGCGGTGTCGCGCTCAAGGCGAGGCTGGGCGAGGACCGCCCGTTGCCTGTGGACCAGGCCTGGGTCAGCCTGCCGGCGCAGTGGCTGATGCTGTATGTCGACGATGTGCTGCTGGAGACCGGGCCATGAACAACAAGGTGTCGAACAACAAGGCCTGGTGGCTGGTGCTGCCGGTGTTCCTGCTGGTCGCGTTCAGCGCGGTGGTGCCGATGATGACGGTGGTCAACTACTCGGTGCAGGACATCTTCGACCAGTCCAGCCGCTACTTCGTCGGTGCCGACTGGTACCGCCAGGTACTGCGCGACCCGGCGCTGCACGATGCATTGCTGCGCCAGTTCATTTACTCGGCCTGCGTCCTGCTGATCGAAATTCCATTGGGTATAGGCATCGCTCTGGCCATGCCAACCAAAGGCCGCATGGCCTCGGTGTGCCTGATCGTCATGGCTATCCCGTTGCTGATCCCGTGGAACGTGGTCGGCACTATCTGGCAGATTTTCGGCCGTGCCGATATCGGCCTGCTCGGCGCTTCCCTGGCCAAGCTCGGGGTCAGCTACAACTACGCCGGTGACCCGTTCGACGCCTGGCTCACCGTGCTGGTGATGGATGTGTGGCACTGGACTTCGTTGGTGGCTTTGCTGTGCTATTCGGGGCTGCGTGCGATCCCCGACGTGTACTACCAGGCCGCGCGCATCGATCGGGCCTCGGGCTGGGCGGTGTTTCGCCATATCCAGCTGCCCAAGCTCAAGAACGTGCTGGTGATCGCGTTGATGCTGCGCTTCATGGACAGTTTCATGATCTACACCGAGCCGTTCGTGCTGACCGGCGGCGGGCCAGGCAACGCGACCACGTTCCTCAGCCAGACCCTCACGCGTATGGCTGTAGGGCAGTTCGACCTGGGGCCGGCGGCAGCGTTTTCACTGGTGTACTTCCTGATCATCCTGCTGGTGTCGTGGCTGTTCTACACAGCCATGACCCATGCCGACAAGGACTAGGCCATGAGCACACGCAAATCAATGGCCCTGCTGCTGTACTTCTTCTTCCTGCTGGTGCCGATCTACTGGTTGCTGAACATGTCGTTCAAGAGCAACGCCGAGATCCTTGGCGGCCTGACCCTGTGGCCGCAGGCGTTCACGCTCGACAACTACCGAGTGATCTTCACCGACGCCAGCTGGTACAGCGGCTACATCAACTCGCTGTACTACGTGTGCCTGAACACGCTGATTTCACTGCTCGTGGCGTTGCCCGCGGCCTATGCCTTCTCGCGCTACCGCTTTCTTGGCGACCGCCACCTGTTCTTCTGGCTGCTGACCAACCGCATGGCGCCACCGGCGGTGTTCCTGCTGCCGTTCTTCCAGTTGTACTCGTCGATCGGGCTGTTCGATACCCACATTGCCGTGGCGCTGGCCCATTGCCTGTTCAACGTGCCGCTGGCGGTGTGGATCCTGGAGGGTTTCATGTCGGGCGTACCAAGGGAAATCGACGAAACCGCCTACATCGACGGCTACAGTTTTCCGCGCTTCTTCGTGAAGATCTTCATTCCGCTGATTGGCTCCGGCATCGGCGTCACGGCGTTTTTCTGTTTCATGTTCTCCTGGGTCGAACTGCTGCTGGCGCGCACCCTGACCTCGGTGAATGCCAAGCCGATTGCCGCGGTGATGACCCGCACGGTGTCGGCATCGGGCATCGACTGGGGTGTGCTGGCGGCGGCGGGGGTGCTGACCATCTTGCCGGGCATGCTGGTGATCTGGTTCGTGCGCAATCATGTGGCCAAGGGCTTCGCCCTGGGCCGGGTGTGAGGAGGGCAACGCATGGAGTGGATGGCCTGGACCCTGCCGACAGCGCTGTTCTTCGCCGCTGTGGGCCTGTTGCTGCTGGGCATGACCCTGCTTGAACTGCGTCGCCCCTGCGTAGAGCGACGGGGCTTTTTGCCGCTGGTCACCAGCCGAGGTGACCGTTTGTTCATCGGCCTGCTGGCCAGCGCCTACCTGCACCTGCTGGTGGTCGGTGTCAGCGACTGGCCATTGTGGGTGGCCTCGCTGCTGTCGCTGGCGTGGCTGGCGGTGGTGTTGCGCTGGGGCTGAGCGAGCGGCCCTGTGGGATAACTGAAACGGGAGATCACAATGTTCGACAACAAACACAACAGGCGACATTTGACCCTGGCCGCGTTGCTGGTACTGGCCAGCGTGCAAGGCACAGCCTGGGCCGACCAGTACGAAGAGGCGGCAAAGAAATGGATCGGCAGCGAGTTCAAGCCTTCGACCCTTACCCCCGAACAGCAGTTGGCCGAATTGCAGTGGTTCATCAAGGCAGCCAAGCCGTTTCGCGGGATGAAGATCAATGTTGTGTCGGAAACCATCACCACCCATGAATACGAATCCAAGGTGCTGGCCAAGGCTTTCAGTGAGATCACCGGCATCCAGCTGACCCACGACCTGCTGCAGGAAGGCGACGTGGTGGAAAAACTGCAGACGCAGATGCAGTCGGACAAGAACATCTATGACGGCTGGGTCAACGACTCCGACCTGATCGGTACGCACTTTCGCTACGGCAAAGTGGAATCGATCACCGACCTGATGGCCAACGAGGGCAAAGCCTATACTTCGCCGACCCTCGACCTGAAGGACTTCATCGGTATTTCCTTCACCACCGCGCCTGATGGCAAGGTCTACCAACTGCCCGACCAGCAGTTCGCCAACCTGTACTGGTTCCGCGCCGACTGGTTCGAGCGGCCGGAGTTGAAGGCCAGGTTCAAAGAGAAGTACGGCTATGAACTGGGGGTGCCAGTGAACTGGTCGGCGTACGAGGACATTGCCAAGTTCTTCACCGAAGACGTCAAGGAGATCGACGGCAAGCGCGTCTACGGGCACATGGACTACGGAAAGAAAGACCCGTCACTGGGCTGGCGCTTCACCGATGCCTGGTTCTCGATGGCCGGCGGCGGCGACAAGGGCCTGCCCAATGGTTTGCCGGTCGATGAATGGGGCATTCGCGTGGAGGACTGCCATCCGGTGGGTTCCAGCGTGACCCGCGGCGGCGATACCAATGGGCCGGCCGCCGTCTATGCCACGCAGAAGTACGTGGACTGGATGCGTGCTTACGCGCCCAAGGAAGCGCAGGGCATGACATTCTCCGAAGCCGGCCCTGTGCCGGCGCAAGGCAACATTGCCCAGCAGATATTCTGGTACACCGCATTCACCGCCGACATGACAAAGCCCGGCTTGCCGGTCGTGAATGCCGACGGCACGCCGAAGTGGCGCATGGCGCCTTCACCGAAGGGGCCTTACTGGGAAGAGGGGATGAAACTCGGCTACCAGGACACTGGCTCGTGGACCTTCTTCAAGTCCACCCCCGAGAAGCAACGCTTGGCGGCGTGGCTGTACGCCCAGTTCGTCACCTCAAAGACCGTATCGCTGAAAAAGACCATCGTCGGCCTGACGCCGATTCGTGAGTCGGACATCAACTCCCAGGCCATGACCGAGTTGGCGCCCAAGCTCGGTGGGCTGGTGGAGTTCTATCGCAGCCCTGCACGGGTGCAGTGGACGCCGACCGGCACCAACGTGCCGGACTACCCGCGGCTGGCGCAGCTGTGGTGGAGCCATATCGCCGAAGTCGCCAGTGGCGAAAAGACCCCGCAGGAAGCCCTGGATGGGCTGGCCCGCGACCAGGACCGCATGATGGAGCGCCTGCAACGCTCCAATGCCCAGGCGACGTGTGCACCCAAGTTGAATCCGGAGAAGGACGCCCAGTACTGGTTCGACCAGCCGGGTGCGCCGAAAGCCAAGCTGGCCAACGAAAAGCCCATGGGCGAGACAGTCAGCTACAACGAACTGCTGAAGTCCTGGGAGGCGGCCAGGAAGTGATCGGCTGAACACCGTGGTGGTTTCACCGACCGCGGGGGCCGTGCAACCGCTCGCTCGCGAAGAGGCCATTAGTCACGGGCAAAAAAAACGGCACCTGCAAAGGTGCCGTTTTCGCATCACGCAGTATTACTTGTGCAGCTCTTCTGCCGCAACCAGCGTGTTCTCCAGCAGGCACGCCCGGGTCATCGGCCCGACGCCGCCCGGCACCGGTGTGATCCAGCCGGCGCGGGGCAGGGCAGTCTCGTAGACCACGTCGCCGACCAGCTTGCCGTCTTCCTGGCGGTTGATGCCCACGTCGATGACGATGGCGCCTTCCTTGACCCACTCACCCTTGACCAGGCCCGGCTTGCCGGCAGCCACGACCACCAGGTCGGCACGCCCGACGTGGCCGGCCAGGTCCTTGGTGAAGCGGTGGCAGACGGTCACGGTGCAGCCGGCCAGCAGCAGTTCCATGGCCATCGGGCGGCCAACGATGTTGGACGCGCCGACGATCACCGCGTTCATGCCGTACAGGTCCTGGCCGGTGCTTTCCAGCAGGGTCATGATGCCTTTCGGTGTGCACGGGCGCAGCAGTGGAATACGCTGGGCCAGGCGGCCGATGTTGTACGGATGGAAGCCGTCCACATCCTTGTCCGGGCGAATGCGCTCGAGCAGCAACGAGGCGTCCAGATGTGCCGGCAGCGGCAGTTGCAGCAGGATGCCGTCGACGGCCGGGTCGTCATTGAGACGGTCGATCAGCTCGGTCAGGGCTTGTTGCGTGGTCTCGCTGGGCAGGTCGAAAGCCTGCGAAATGAAGCCGACCTCTTCGCAGTCCTTGCGCTTGTGCGAGACATAGACTTGGGAGGCGGGGTCGGTGCCGACCAGGATCACTGCCAGGCCCGGCGTACGCAGGCCTTGCTGGCGACGCTCCACGACACGTTGAGCGATCTGCTGGCGCAGGCTGGCGGCGATAGCCTTGCCATCGATTAGGTGTGCAGTCATAGACGCGTGATTAACCATCGAGAAGGAACAATAAAGAACGTGCATTCTCGCACGACATGGGCCAAGGGCAAAGGCGGGTGGTCGGGCAAATCCTCTAACCCCTTAAATAATTTAAATTTTTTCGAAAAAGGTGTTGACGACTTTCGGGGTCGACTATAAGATTCGCCGCACTTGTCGGGCACAGCCTAGCACTGGTTGGCTAAGTCGGGCAGAATGAGTGGTTTAACAGTTCCTTGTTAGCGTCTCGTTCGGTTAGGCTTCAAGCTTAAGCGCCCGTAGCTCAGCTGGATAGAGCATCCGCCTTCTAAGCGGATGGTCGCAGGTTCGAGTCCTGCCGGGTGCGCCATTAGGCAGCTTTGGCAAGCAAGTAGGCTGTAATGCAATATGGTGGGCGTAGCTCAGTTGGTAGAGCGCTGGATTGTGATTCCAGTTGTCGTGGGTTCGATTCCCATCGTCCACCCCATATTTTTCAAGGGCGCCTCGATAGCATCTGGCGCCTTTGTTTTAAGCGTTACGCGGACGTGGTGAAATTGGTAGACACACTGGATTTAGGTTCCAGCGGCGCAAGCTGTAAGAGTTCGAGTCTCTTCGTCCGCACCATGCTTCTGTAAGGTTGTACCGCAAGACCGCAATATGGTGGGCGTAGCTCAGTTGGTAGAGCGCTGGATTGTGATTCCAGTTGTCGTGGGTTCGATTCCCATCGTCCACCCCATATTCCTGAAAGGCGCCTTGATCGTGAGATCGGGCGCCTTTTTGTTTTGGGGGTGTGATGTGCATGCCGTCAGTGTTCTGGTGTCTTTGTTTGAGGTTGAGCGTCGCTCGCGTGGCTCCTGATGTTCCTCCTCAATATCGTGCCGGGTAAACAAGGTGGTCGCGCTTACTCTGTTGGCGGTCAAGCTTTTATGGGGTGTTCTACGGCCGATTGTGTCAGGGCGGCAAGGTGCCTGCCTTGGTTTTTGCGGTG
>NZ_JBICKH010000008.1:0-603 GCF_043103905.1 Pseudomonas sp. yb_2
ACTGCCCCGGACAATGTCTACGTCGGTACCAACGACCCTGTCGTGATGTCGATCGCAACCGTTGAAGGCGCGGACGTTGGCAAGTTCGAGCAACTGACGCTGGACAAGACGCCGGTCAGCACGTCGGTGACCGACGAGCCGGGTACCCCAGGCAACGAAGGCGACTTGGTCAAGGTCACCATCACGGCCGACCAGACCTCGGTGGCCGAGAACGTCAAGCCGACGTTCACCGTGCACATCAACACCGCCTTGGCTCACGACCTGGTCGTGACCCTGAGCAACAATGCCCAGGTCATCATCAAGGCTGGCGAAACCAGCGCGCCATACACCCACGCTGCGCAAGGCGATGACGTCTACAACGATGCTGGCCAGATCAGCCTGGGCATTAATTCGGCAGTGGACGCCACTGGTGCGACCTTCGAGAACCTGCAACTGGGCGGCAACGCTTCGGTTCAAGTGACCGACACCACCGACGAAGTAGTGGCCAAGTTGACCGCGACCCCGTCGGTGACCGAAGGCGGCGAGATTACCTACACCATCACGCTGACCAACAAAGACGGCCTGCCGATCAACAACCACAGTGCATTGACCTTCACGCTGAGC
>NZ_JBICKH010000090.1:0-131929 GCF_043103905.1 Pseudomonas sp. yb_2
TCCGAGCGTTCATCATTGCGCATTTCAAAATTGAAGGTGCCTCAATAGCTGACGTGGATGCGCTACTGGCCTCACTCTCGCTGCATCGCCTCCAGGCTTACCAAAATCTTAAGCTGCAAGATGTACATACACAGGTGCAGCATGCGACAGCGCAGTCAACTGTTGAGCCTGGGCAGCCCATTGAAAAGTTGACGAAGCCTCACGAAACTTTCAAGAATCGCCTTGATTGGAAAAAACAGATATTGACCGAGCAACAGCTTTCACAACTGGAAATCGTGGTCAAAACATCGGCGAATCTAAAAGAGAGATGCATGTATGAGCTGCTAGCTAAAGGCCTCCGAGCCCAAGAGGTTGTCACCGCGCAGGTAGGCTTCCCTATGAGCATTTACATGATGAAGGATAAGCATTCTAGGCTCCTTAATGTCCATTTGTCTCCAGCCCAGATCGACCTGTTCTATCAGTACTTTAAAGATGCGGGCCTCAAACGAGGAGACTATCTGTTCATCAAAACACTTGATGATCTGGGCTCAGGTATTAAGACACTTACTCGCATGTTTGAAGGGTGGATTCAGAGGGCAGGAATTGAAGGGAAGCACCGTGTGCGCGCCATGCGTCTGTCGGCAGTTTTGTTGTATAGCAGGTGAAGTGGCTGCATCAATCAGCGCGCCTTCTCTACTCAAGCTTCCTCCACATCCAAAAAACGCTTTTCCAAGTGAATCTCTATCGGCGCGGGGTGGCGTTCGCCACCTCGCCTCCTTGGCTCTTTGGCTCCCTCCCCTAGCATGAGTGAGTGGGTTCGGGTGATGAGAGCTGAGCTGCTGCGATCAGCCTACAACCCCGATGCGGTAGCTGACAGGCCAGTGATCTCACTGGGCGGGCGGGAAAATGTGCAGATCAATATTCCAGGAAAGAGGCAATCATTCAGTCCAGAGTGCTGCTTCCTCGTCAAAGAGTCGAACGCAGATTTAGGATTGGACAAAATTTCAGTCCCAGAAATACTCCTAAAAATAGTTCCTGTAGAACAACGAGTTAGATCGTGGCGGTGGAGTTGTGGGATGTCCTTGGGATCACTATGCACGACTCGGGCGACCCGCTGGCCTGGGCGGAAAAGGCTATTGCCCACTACCAGCGGCTTGGGATCGACCCGAAAAGCAAGACACTGATTTTTTCCGATGGGCTGGACTTTGCCAAGGCGCTGGGGCTGTATCGGGCGCTGCATGAGCGAGTCAATGTGAGCTTTGGTATCGGTACCCGGCTGACTTGCGATATCCCGGGGGTGGAGCCGATGAACATCGTGATCAAGATGACCGACTGCAATGGGGCGCCTGTAGCGAAAATTTCCGACAGCCCAGGCAAGACACAGTGCCGGGATGAGAATTTTGTGGCTTATTTGAAGCATGTTTTCAGGCTGGTGTGAGGGCGCCTGTGCTGGCCTATTCGCGGGTAAACCCGCTCCTACGGGGCCCGCTCCGCCCTATTAGAGCTGATCCGCGAAGAGGCCAGTACAGTCAACCTACCTCCTGCGTATCCACACACAACTCAAGAAACCGAGCCGCCGCCCGAGACGGCGTGGCCGCATGCGGCATCAGTATAGAAAATCGCCGCACCAATCTCGGCCCTAACGGCAACCGCTGCAGCGCCCCATCTTCATGACGAATGGACATCGCCGACACAAAGCCAACCCCCATCCCGGCCCGGACCGCCTCTTTTACCCCTTCAACGCCAGCGATCTCCAGCGCCACCCGCATTGCCACGCCATCGCGGGCAAACGCCCGCTCGACGATCTGCCGCACACCCGAGCCGCTTTCACGCAGTACCAAGGGGTAGGTGCCGAGCGCCGCCAGTGTCTGCTGGTCACTGCTTGCCAGGGGATGCCCGCGGGGCACAATCGCCACGATCTCGTCCTCGCGCCACGGCGTCACTTGCGTACCCAACGGCAACTCCTGCCCGGGCGGCCCCTCGATCAGGGCAATATCAACACTGTCCAGGGCGGCGACGATCTCCGCCGTGTTGCCATGCGAGGTGCTGACCAGCACATCCGGATGACGCCCGTGAAAATCGGCGATCAGGTAAGGCAGCAGGTAACTGGCGGGCGTGGTACTGGCGCCGATGCGCAAGGTGCCGCGCTCCAGCCCGCGCATGGCCTCGCGCAATGCTTGGGCCTGGCGGAAGGTTTCGCGCAGGCGCTCGGCATGCGCCAGCAACTGCTCACCGGCCGCTGTCAGCCGCACGCCGCGGCCGGCACGTTGGTAAAGGGGTTCGCCAAACGCCTCTTGCAAGAGCTTGAGCTGGCCGGACACCGCCGGCTGCGACAGGTGCAGGGCTTGAGCGGCATGGCTGATGTTGCCGTGCTCGGCAACCGTGGCAAATGTTATCAGCTGTTCTGGGGTCATGATTCAAAAATATCAGCTAAACGGATATTTGCCATCCTAAATTACGATTTTTTATAAGCTTATAACCAGATTAACGTAGGCCTTGTCGAAACACCTTTTCCGGAGGACTCACATGGCCACGGTTCCGTCCAACCCTGCCTTTGCCCCTACCCTCTCCACCCGAGGGCGGCTCAATGGCATACTTTTCGTCGCGCTGTTCGCGGTCGCAGTCACTCAACTGGCGGCCCTGCCCGATATTGCCAACCTGGGCATCAGCCCGCTGATCGTGGGTATCGTCGCAGGTACCTTGTATGGCAACGCGCTGCGTGACGGCGTACCGGCAAGCTGGGCGGCAGGCATCAATTTTTCCGCTCGCGGCCTGTTACGCATTGCTGTGGCATTTTTTGGCCTGCGCGTAAGCCTGCAGGAAATTGCCGAGGTCGGCTGGTCGGGGCTTATCGTGTCGGTGCTGGTCGTCACCAGTACCCTGCTGATCGGCCTGTGGTGTGGCATGAAAGTGTTCAAGCTCGACCGCGATACCGCCTTGCTCACCGCCGCCGGCAGCGCTATCTGCGGCGCTGCCGCCGTGCTGGCATTTGAATCGGCGCTGCGCAGCGCCCCCCATAAAAGCGCCATGGCAGTCGGAAGCGTGGTGCTGTTCGGTACCTTGTCGATGTTCCTTTACCCACTGGCGATCAATGCCGGCTGGCTGCATCTGGATACCATGGGCGCCGGGCTGTGGCTGGGCGGCACTGTCCACGAAGTGGCGCAGGTGGTAGGCGCGGCCAGCAATGTCAGCCCCGAAGCCACGCATGTCGCCACCATCGTCAAGATGACCCGGGTCATGCTGCTGGTGCCGGTACTGCTGGTGGTCGGCCTGTGGATCAGCCGTTCGCGCAAGGCTGGCCAGGCGCAGGGCAACGGGCGCATTGCCATGCCCTGGTTCGCTTTTGGCTTCCTGGCACTGGTACTGGTGAATTCGCTGCAAGTGCTGCCTGGCAGCGTGACCCAGGCCGTGAACAGCCTGGACACCTTTGCCTTGACCATGGCCATGACGGCGTTGGGCATGGAGACCCGCTTCAGCCAGATTCGCCAGGCCGGGCCACGGGCGCTGGCGACCGGCGCGATCCTCAACCTGTGGCTGGTTGGCGGGGGGCTGGCGATTACCCTGGGGGTGCAGAAGCTGTTGGGCTGATTCGAGACCGAGTCGGCTGCTTCGCGGGTAAACCCGCTCCTACAACAGGTCCGCACCGCCATCAAGGCTTGCGCTGTACCTGTATGGGAGCGGGTTTACTCGCGAAGCAGGCCGCCCGGTCTCAAGGTTTTTTACAGCCCCCCTCGTTGCCGTCCACATTTCTCGGTATGGTGGTGTCAAAGAAGGATGTTTTACCCGCACAGGAAAGACTTAGATGCCTCAACGCCATGTCATCAATGCATCCGTCAGCCCCAAAGGCAGCCTGGAGACGCTGTCACAACGTGAAGTGCAGCAACTGAGTGAAGTCGGTACCGGTAGCCTCTACACACTGTTCCGCCAGTGCGCCCTGGCAATCCTCAACACTGGCGCCCATGTCGACAATGCCAAGACTATCCTTGAGGCCTACAAAGACTTCGAGGTGCGTATCCACCAACAGGACCGCGGCGTGCGCCTGGAGCTGCTGAACGCCCCGGCCGACGCCTTCGTCGATGGTGAAATGATCGCCAGCACCCGTGAAATGCTGTTCAGCGCCTTGCGCGACATCGTCTACACCGAAAGCGAGCTGGCCAGCCAGCGCATCGACCTGGAAAGCTCCCAGGGCATCACCGACTACGTTTTCCACCTGCTGCGCAACGCGCGTACCTTGCGCCCGGGCGTGGAGCCGAAGATGGTGGTGTGTTGGGGCGGCCACTCGATCAGCACCGAGGAATACCAGTACACCAAGAAGGTCGGCCACGAACTGGGCCTGCGCAAGCTGGATGTCTGCACCGGCTGCGGCCCGGGCGTGATGAAAGGCCCGATGAAGGGCGCCACCATCGCCCACGCCAAGCAACGCATGCATGGCAGCCGCTACCTGGGCCTGACCGAGCCCGGCATCATCGCCGCCGAGGCGCCCAACCCGATCGTCAACGAACTGGTGATCCTGCCAGACATCGAGAAGCGCCTGGAGGCCTTCGTACGCGTCGGCCACGGCATCATCATCTTCCCGGGCGGTGCCGGCACGGCGGAGGAGTTCCTGTACCTGCTGGGCATCCTCATGCACCCGGACAACCACGACCTGCCGTTCCCGGTGGTGCTCACCGGCCCGCGCAGCGCCGAGCCTTATCTGCAACAGTTGCACGCTTTCGTCGGCGCCACGCTGGGTGAAGCGGCCCATCGCCTGTACGAAATCATCATTGATGACCCGGCGGAAGTCGCCCGGCACATGGTCGAAGGCCTCAAAGCGGTCAAGCAGTTCCGCCGCGAGCGCAACGATGCCTTCCACTTCAACTGGCTGCTGAAGATCGAGGAGAGCTTCCAGCGACCGTTCGACCCGACCCACCAGGCCATGGCCGACCTGGACTTGCGTCGTGAGCTGCCGCCCCATGAACTGGCGGCCAACCTGCGCCGGGCGTTTTCCGGGATTGTCGCAGGCAACGTCAAGGACAAAGGCATCCGCCTGATCGAGGAACACGGGCCGTATCAGATCCACGGTGACAGCGCCGTACTGGACCCGCTGGGCCGGCTGCTGCAGGCATTCGTCGACCAGCACCGGATGAAGCTGCCAGGCGGCGCGGAGTATGTACCGTGCTATCAGGTGGCAACCTGACTACGCTGTTTTGCTGATGACGGGCATGGATGCCCGTCAAACGCGGGTGCTGGGTGACGGGGAGCGTCTGTACGGACCACCCACATGGGTTACATGAAAGCTCACCCACCTGGGTGACTCGCTCACTGCCGGAGTTCAACCACCGCCCGCTCGAAAAACCGGATGCTGTCGCGCCCCCCACGTTTGGACTGGTACAACGCCACATCCCCCTGCTCGATCAACGCCGCCAGGCTCGCCGGCGGCTGATCGAACACGTTGACACCAATGCTCAAGGTAACCGCCTGGGGCGTAGGCACGGTCTTGTCGGCATACTGCTGGAACTGCTCACGCAGCCCACTACCCAGTTCCATGACCCGTTCACTGCTCGCGCCACTGAGCAGGATGACGAATTCATCCCCGCCCAACCGCGCCGCCAGCGAGCGCTCGGGCAACGCCGTACGAATCATCTCGCTCAAGGCAATCAGCAAACGGTCGCCGGCGATATGCCCGTGCAGGTCGTTGACCAGTTTGAAGTTGTCAATGTCGATCAACAGCAATGCCCCAGGTTGCGCCGGGCTCACGTCCTTGAAGAAATGCCCCGCCCGTACCTCCAGTGCACGCCGGTTGTACAGCGCAGTCAGCGGGTCACGGGCTGCCAGCCGGGCAATCCGCTCTTCACGCCGGTAACGTACGGTGCCGGTCATCGACAAGGCAATCAGCATGATCGCCATCGCGCCTTCCACCAGCGAAACCTGAATGATCAGCCCGCCAAAGGTCGCCAGGTCAATCAGCGTGCCTGGCGTGATCGCGATGGCCGCCTTGGCCACATAGAACAACCCATGGATCAGCAACACATAGCGCAGCTGCACGGCCCCGACACTCAGCGATTTGCCATGTGGCCGCAGCAGGAAACTGGCCTTGAGCGTCAGCGAGGCCACCAACAACGAGTTGACCATCAGCATCACCTTCGACCACTGCGGGCCCACGGGCAGCAGCAGCAAGGCGAACCAGACCAGCACAATCATCAACCACGCACGTGACAAACGTTCCTGGGTGAAGCGCAGCACGCCGATCAGGAAAAACACGTGGGCCACCACCAGCAAGCCATTGGCGAACCAGATTCCGATGAACAGAAAGCCGACCCCGCGCAACAATGCCAGGGTGCTACCAACCGTAATCGTGGCGAAACCCGCACTCCAGTACAGCAACGAGGGTTCGCGCACACTGCGCCATTCAATCGCCAGGTACAAGGCGGCCGCAGCGGCCAAAGCGACTGTAATAGTCAGCATCGTGGGTGGATCTAACGCCATATACACATTGGCCTGTCTGGTTAACGGGAAAAGGCCCGACTGTATGCGATCGTGATCACGTTCAGAGGGGCCTTGCACGGTTGCCTGCACATTGTAATCCAGCCCCTGACAAAGGGCCGTGGGCAGCAATATCATAATGACATCAATGCGCCGTGCGCACCACTCTGGCCCTGTCGCTGGCTTGCCGGCGACAGGGCCAGTACAGGCGATGTCAGAGCACCCGCTTGATCAACGGTTCCAACCGGCTATAGCGCAACCGACGCAGAAACTTGCGCACTTGCTTGGGATGTTCGGCCTTCTCCCCCAGCGCCTCTGCCGAACCGATTCTCGGCGCAAAGCGCCGTAGTTCGCTCAACTCCGCTTCCCGTGGCGCCAGCCATTGCCCCTGCGGGTCGTCGATCAGCAGGCCGTTCTCAAGGTCCAGGTTGAACCCGCGCGGGTTCAGGTTGTTGCCGGTCAGCAGCGAATAACGCTGGTCGATCCACACGCCCTTGGCATGGAAGGTATGCCCCGGATCGTTCCAGATGCGTATTTGCAGCTGGCCGCTGGCAATCGCGGCGTGGCGGCGGCGGGCGAAGGCGCGCAGGTTGTCCTCGTACAGATAGGGCAATGCACCACTGGCACTGAACGGTTCGCCAGGGGCGATGTAGAAGTCGTTGGCGGTGCGGTCACCAACAATCAGTTCCACCCCAACCCCCCGTGCCAGGGCATGGTCAAGTTCGCGCATCACGACCTGTGGCGGGTTGAAATACGGCGTACTGAGGATGATCTGCGTGCGCGCCACTGCCAGCAAGGCGCACAGTGCCCGATTCAGTGGATTGCCACGGCCCACACCCAGCAGCGGGATCACCTGCAAGCCCTGCCCCGTCATACTGGCAGGTACCTCGTAGGCCATGCGTCGCAGCCTTGCGCGCAAACGCCGAATGTCGCCGCGCAGGCTGCGGGTGGAAGGTGGCGCCGGCAGGTCGAGGCGCGGTGTGGCGGTGTGGTGCAGCAAACGCTGCACCAGGCCGACCATGGCATCAGCCAGTGCCGATGACTGGAACAGGTGGTAGCGATCCAGGCGATAGCGGTCGAAACGATGCAGGTAGACGTTGTTCAGACTGGCGCCGGTGTAGATCACGCAATCGTCGATGATGCTGCCTTTAAGGTGCAACACCCCGAACAGTTCGCGGGTCTGCACTGGCACGCCATGGATCGCGATGTCCAGCCCGCGCAACTGGCGCTGGGCCTGATACCAGGCGGCATTGCCCGGCTGACGCCCGGCCCCCAGCAGCCCGCGCCTGGCGCGGAACCAGTCGACCACGATGGTGATCTCCAGGTCTGGCCGCGCGGCCTTGGCCTGGTACAAGGCATCCAGCACTTCCTGGCCGGCCTCGTCCTCCTGCAAGTACAGCGCAACGATAACGATGCGCCGAGTCGCCGTACGGATGCGCTCGAACAGGCAGGCGCGGTAAGCCCTGGCATCGGGCAGCACCTGGATCGCTTCGGGGGCCATGGCATAGCCTGGCAAGCCCGCCAGCATGGTTTCGGGGTTCACTGACGCTCACCTTCTCTGTGCAATCACTACCGGCCCAGCCAGCCGGCGGGGCCATTCCTGGCCGCTGCATCCGGGGTGTATGATCGACCCGGCAACGACCCATAACAACAAGAACCACGCGAGGCTCTGCTTTCTCACTGCCCCTGCCCAACCAGGCCTCAGCTTGCACAGGAACAGCGCAATGGTCCACCCCGCTTCTGCAAACCTATCGCCGTCTAGTGTAAAGAATTGTTCGGCAAAGACCTTTGGCTTCCTGATTTTGCCCAATTTCACCACCATCGGCCTTGCGTCGGCGGTGGAGACCCTGCGCATGGCCAACCTGGCCGCGCGCAAGCCGCTGTATCGCAGTGTGCTGATCGCCGCAGACGACGCGCCGGTGGTGGCCAGCAACGGCATGCGCGTGCTGCCCGACTACAACATCGCCAACGCCCCCGCGCTGGATGCCTTGCTGGTGGTCGGCGCCAACCCGATCGACCGAAGCCGTAGCAACCGCCCATTGATCGACTGGTTGCGCCAACTGGCCCGCCAGCGCTTGCCGCTAGGCGGTATCTGCACCGGTAGCTACCTGCTGGCCAAGGCCGAATTGCTCAAGGGTTACCGCTGCACCATCCACTGGGAAGACCTGCCGACGTTGCAGGCGCACTTCCCCGGTATCGTGATCTCCAGCCAGCTGTTCGAACTGGACCGCGACCGTTACACCTGCTCAGGCGGCGTGGCGGCCATGGACATGATGCTGCAACTGGTGGCCCGGGACACGGGCGGCCAGGACATCGCGGCCAAGGCCGCCGAGCTGTTGCTGTGCGACCGCGTACGCGGTGAGCGTGAGCGCCAGCGTGTACCGCTGCGCACCCTGCTCGGCAGCGCCCAGCCCAAACTGAGCCAGGTGGTGGCGATCATGGAGGCCAATCTGGAGGAGCCGCTGGGGCTGGAGGAACTGGCCAGCCTCAACGACGTGACCGTGCGCCAATTGGAGCGGCTGTTCCACAAGTACCTGCAGCGCACGCCCAGCCAGTATTACCTGGAGCTGCGGCTGTCGCGGGCGCGGGAGTTACTGCTGCGCAGCGACGTGCAAGTGCGTGAGGTAGCGCTGGCCTGCGGCTTCAGTTCGCCTGCGCATTTTTCCAAGAGTTATAGCCGGTTCTTCGGGCTGTCGCCTTTAGGGGAGCGGCGCCAGGCCTCTCTCCATTGAATGGGGTCATGTATTGGCTTGGCTGGCCTCTTCGCGGGCAAGCCCCCTCCTACACGCACACCGGTGGTCCGCCACAGGCCGTTGTAGGAGCGGGCTTGCCCGCGAAGAGGCCAGTGCAGGTCAACTAATCTTCAAGGGCCGCGTGCGCCGTCTCCCGACACATCAGCATGGCCACCAGCGCCACCAGTGCTGCCGCCAGCAAGTATCCTGCCGGGGCCAGCTTGCTGCCCGTCGCCTGAATCAGCCAGGTGGCAATGAACGGCGCAGTCCCGCCAAACAGCGAATTGGCCACATTGAAGCTCAAGGCAAACCCGCTGAAGCGCACCCGGGTCGGAAAGATTTCGGCCAGCAGGCACGGCAAGGTCCCGTCGTTCATCGCCAGCATCGCGCCAAAAAGGATCTGGATGGCCAGAATCACCAGCAGCGGCTGGCCGTCCAGCAGGCGAAACAACGGCACGGTCAACCCCAGGAACAACAGCGAGGCCACCACCAGCATGGTCTTGCGACCAAACTGGTCGGACAGCCGCCCCATGAGGAAGATCAAGCCGATATAGGTGGCCAGCGACACCGTCGAAGCGATGAACGAATCCCGCTCGCTCATGCCCATTTCACTGGACAGGTAGGTCGGCATGTAACTGAGCAACAGGTAGAACGCAACCGCATTCAGGCAGGTGACACCCATGCCGATCGCCAGACTGCGCCGGTGCTGGCCCAGCAGCTCGCGCAGCGGCGTCGTGGCCATGCCGGCCTTGGTTTCCAGGCGCTGCTCCATCTCCAGGAACTTGGGCGTGTCCTGCAAGCTCATGCGGATATAGCGCCCTACCAGGCCGAACGGCGCCGCCAGCAGGAACGGCAGGCGCCAGCCCCATTCATGCAGGGCTTCACTGCTGAGCAGCTCATGCAGCACCGCAACGAACGCCGCACCGAACAACAACCCCGCCGCCGTGCTGGCCGGCACGATGCTGGTGTACAAGCCACGCCGCCCAGGCGGCGCGTACTCGGCCAGGAACGCAGCGGCTCCGGCGTACTCACCCGAGGCGGAAAACCCCTGTACCAGGCGGATCAGCAACAGCAAGGCCGGTGCCCACAGCCCGATCTGCGCATAGCCCGGTAACAAGCCGATGCAGAAGGTGGATACCGACATGATCAGGATCGACCACGAGAGCGCGTTTCGCCGACCGTGTCGATCGCCGAAATGGCCCCAGACGATGCCACCCAGCGGGCGCACCAGGAACGACAGGGCGAATACCGCGAAGGTGGCCAGCAAACCGGTGGTCTTGTCAGTTTGCGGGAAGAAGGTGGCGGCGATGATGGTGGCCAGATAGCCGTAGGCGGCGTAGTCGAACCACTCGACGAAGTTGCCCATGAAGCTGGCCCGGGCGGCCTTGCGCAGCGCCTGGCGTTCGGCGTTGTGTGCGGGGCCGGCGATGGCGGATGGGTCTAGGGTGGTGCTGGACATGACGGGTACCCTCTGGTTCTTTTAATTGGAGGCAGGGTCTGGTGGTCATACGGGGATCTTGTTGTTGTCTGGGCCGGCCTATTCGCGGGTGAACCCGCGCCTGCGAAAACGGTGAAATCCCCGCAGGAGCGGGCTTGCCCGCGAAGCAGCCGACGCCGATGCTTATTTGCGAATGATGTTGTGCTCCGGCCCATACGGGAACTTGGTGATGTTCTCGGCGCCGCTGTCGTTGACGATCAGGATGTCGTGCTCGCGATAACCGCCCGCCCCCGGTCGCCCTTCAGGCAGCATGATCATCGGCTCGATCGACACCACCATGCCCGGTTCCAGCACGGTATCGATGTCCTCGCGCAGCTCCAGCCCCGCCTCGCGGCCGTAGTAATGGCTGAGCGTGCCGAACGAATGGCCATACCCGAAGGTGCGGTACTGCAGCAGGTCGTGGCGCAGGAAGATCTCGTTCAGTTCGCGGGCGATATCGCTGCAGCGCATGCCCGGGCGCACCAGCTGCAGCCCGGCTTCGTGCACTTCGACGTTGGCCTGCCACAGGCGCAGGTACTCGTCCGGGCAGTGGTCAAGGAACAGGGTGCGCTCCAGCGCGGTGTAGTAGCCGGCGATCATGGGGAAACAGTTGAGGCTGAGGATTTCGCCCTTGCCCACACGGCGGCTGGTGACCGGGTTGTGTGCGCCATCGGTGTTTAGCCCGGACTGGAACCAGGTCCAGGTGTCCATCAGCTCGGCGTCCGGGAAGCGTTTGGCAATTTCGCGCACCATCGCCTGGGTGGCATGCAGTGCCACCTCGTACTCGGGCACCTGCTCACGCAGGGCCTCGACCACTGCCGCCCCGCCGATGTCGGCCACCTGTGCACCGTGACGGATAAGCGCCTGCTCCTCGGCCGACTTGATCATGCGCATGCGCATGCACGGCGCAGCGATGTCCACCAGCTCGGCCTTGGGGTAGCAGGCGGCGAGTTTGCCGTGGTTCTGCAGGTTCAGGTGGTCGTACTCCACGCCGATGCGCGAAGCCAGCGGCAATGCCTGCTGGATGGCGACGAAATAGTTGTCGCGCTGCCAGTCGGTGTAGACGATGTTGTCAGTGCCGACCGTGCGCCGCCAAGGTTGCCCACCGTCGATGTTGGCACTGATCGAGACCACCTTGTCCTGGGTGATCACCAGCGCATAGGGGCGGCCGAACGAGCAGTAGAGGAAATCGCTGTAGTAGTTGACGTTGTGGTACGAGGTGAAAATTGCCGCCTCGATGTCCTGCTCGGCCATATAGGCCCGCAGCCGGGCGTGGCGAGCAGCGTATTCCTGAGCGGAGAAGGTTGGTTGTACCTTGTCGCCATTGCGGATTTTCAGGGTCTTGGGCATTTGCATGGTCGGGGTTCCTTGTCGTTGTGAGCACGCTGTTCAGGCCGGCCGCCTGAGAAGCATTGCAACAGAACCGACGAGGACACTTTTGTATCTATCCGACCTGGAATTGGCGGGATGACCACTGGCCAAGGGGGCGCTGAGCGCGCCCCCCGCCAGGCAACGCTATTTCAAATCAAAGCGGTCAAGCTCCATGACCTTCTGCCAGGCGGCCACAAAGTCTCGGACAAACTTGTCACCGCCATCACTGCTGGCATACACCTCGCTCAACGCCCGCAACTGGGCATGCGAACCGAACACCAGATCTACCCGGCTACCGCTCCACTTCACCTGCCCGGTCTTGCGGTCGCGGCCTTCAAAGGTTTCGTTGTCCGCCGAGGTCGGTTTCCACTCCACGCTCATATCCAGCAAGTTGCGGAAGAAGTCGTTGCTCAGCGTCCCCGGCTTGTCGGTGAACACGCCGAGTTTGCTGCCACCATGGTTGGCACCGAGCACCCGCAGGCCACCGATCAGCACGGTCAGCTCCGGCGCGGTCAGGGTCAGCAACTGCGCCTTGTCCAGCAACAGTTTCTCGGCCTTGACGCTGTAGCGTGCCTTGGTGAAGTTGCGGAAGCCATCGGCCAGCGGTTCCAGCACGGCGAACGACTCGACGTCGGTCTGCTCCTGCGACGCATCGACTCGGCCCGGGCGGAACCCTACGCTGCCGCTGTAGCCCGCATCCTTGGCAGCTTTTTCGACTGCCGCGGTACCGGCCAGCACGATCAGGTCAGCCAGGGAAACCTTCTTGCCGCTGCTGTTGAACTCGCCCTGGATCTTCTCCAATGCCGCCAGCACCTTGTCCACGCCCTGGTTTGCAGCCCAGTCCTTCTGTGGCGCCAAGCGCAAACGTGCGCCGTTGGCACCACCGCGCTTGTCGGAGCCGCGGAAGGTCGACGCGGATGCCCAGGCGGTGGAGACCAGTTCGCCCACGCTCAAACCCGAGGCCAGGATCCTGGACTTAAGGGTCTCGATGTCTTGCTCGCTGATCGTGGATGGGTCAGCTTTGGGCAACGGGTCTTGCCACAGCAACTCTTCATTGGGCATTTCCGGGCCCAGATAGCGCGCCAGCGGGCCCATGTCGCGGTGGATCAGCTTGTACCATGCACGGGCAAAAGCATCCGCCAGCTGGTCAGGGTTTTCTTTGAAGTGGCGAGCGATTGGCTCGTAAATGGGGTCGAAACGCAATGCCAGGTCGGAGGTCAACATCGACGGTGCATGCCTTTTACCGGGATCATGTGCATCGGGCACCGTGCCTGCGCCTTTGCCGTCTTTCGGCCGCCACTGGTGCGCGCCGGCCGGGCTTTTGGTCAGCTCCCACTCAAAGTCGAACAGGTTATTCAGGTACTCGTTGCCCCACTGGGTCGGGGTGGAGGTCCAGGTCACTTCCAGGCCGCTGGTGATGGTATCCCCGCCTTTGCCGGAGCCAAACGTGTTGTGCCAGCCCAGGCCCTGCATCTCCAGGCCTGCCGCTTCCGGCTCGGGGCCGACGTTGTCGGCGGGGCCGGCACCATGGGTCTTGCCGAACGCGTGACCACCGGCGATCAAGGCCACGGTTTCTTCATCGTTCATGGCCATGCGGCCAAAGGTTTCACGGATGTCCTTGCCCGAGGCCACGGGGTCGGGATTACCTTCCGGGCCTTCCGGGTTCACGTAGATCAGGCCCATCTGCACGGCGGCCAGCGGGTTTTCCAGGTTACGCTCGGCCGACAGGTCGCGATTCTGCTCTTCACCATGCTTGGCCGGCTCGGCCACCAGGTCACCCTGCCCCGGCGGCTGCGCCTTGACCTGATCCTTGCCGTAACGGGTATCGCCGCCCAGCCAGACCTTTTCCGACCCCCAGTACACGTCTTCGTCCGGCTCCCACACGTCGGCACGCCCGCCGGAGAAGCCGAAGGTCTTGAAGCCCATGGACTCAAGGGCAACATTACCGGTGAGTACGATCAGGTCGGCCCAGGAAATCTTGTTGCCGTACTTCTGCTTGATCGGCCACAGCAGGCGCCGGGCCTTGTCCAGGCTGACGTTGTCCGGCCAGCTGTTGAGCGGGGCGAAGCGTTGCTGGCCAGAGCCCGCACCACCGCGGCCATCACCAATGCGGTAGGTGCCCGCGCTGTGCCAGGCCATGCGGATGAACAGCGGGCCGTAGTGGCCAAAGTCGGCCGGCCACCAATCCTGCGAGTCGGTCATCAGGGCAGTCAGGTCTTTCTTCAGGGCCTGGAAGTCGAGGCTCTTGAACGCCTTGGCATAGTCGAAGTCCGGGTCGGGGCTGGACTTGGAGGAATGCTGGTGAAGAATTCTCAGGTTGAGCTGGTCAGGCCACCAGTCACGGTTGGTGGTGCCGCCACCTGCGGTTTGATGGAACGGGCATTTCGATTCGTTCGACATCTGCGGGTACCTTTGGGTCGGTTATCCAGATTTCCGGTCTATGCCAGTGTTCTTTCAGCCGAGCGGGTGGGCTCGTACTACCCCTCATCAGGTGTACACGGGGCTTGCGAAGCTGTCACGGCGGGGGGACACGGTCTTGCACGCAGGTGCTGACGCGCTGCCCTGTCGCGGAATTCGCGGGGCCACGAGAAAGACTAGCCGAGCTTGGGCAGAGGTCTAATAGAGTGGCTGTTGGAGCCTGATAGGCTGGCTCTGTCAGGCGCAGGCCTGTATCGGCCTCATCGCGGTCAAGCCCGCGATGAGGCCGGCACATCCATACAAGGCACAAGGCCCCGCGCCATGCTTCAATACACAGCCATACCCTTTGCCCAGGACGCCGAGCCCTCATGAACCGCAACGACCTGCGCCGCGTCGACATGAACCTGCTGGTGCTGTTCGAAGCCCTGATGATCGAACGCAACCTGACCCGCGTGGGTGAAAAGCTGTTTATCACCCAATCCACCGTCAGCGCCGCCCTCGCCCGCCTGCGCGAGCTGTTCGACGACCCGCTGCTGATCCGCAGCGGCCGGGCCATGGAACCCACCCCACGGGCCATGCAGATCTTTGCTGAACTGGGCCCGGCCATGGACGTGATTTCCGCTGCCATCAGCCGCGCCCGCGAGTTCGACCCGGCCAACAGCTGCAACGTGTTCCGCCTGGGCCTTTCTGACGATGCCGAGTTCGGCCTGTTTCCGGCCCTGCTGCAGGCCCTGCGTGAAGAAGCCCCCGCCATCAGCGTGGTAGTGCGGCGGGCCAATTTCCTGCTGATGCCGGGCCTTCTGGCCAGCGGCGAGATCTCGGTAGGTGTGAGCTATACCACCGACCTGCCGGCCACCGCCAAACGCCGCAAGCTGCGCGACATAGGTGTACGGGTGCTGCGCGCCGACGACCGCCCGGGGCCTCTGACCCTCGACGAATACTGCGCCCGCCCGCATGTGATGGTGTCGTTTTCCGGTGACATGAGCGGCAACATCGACCTCGACCTGGCACGCATCGGGCGTTGCCGCAAGGTGGTGCTGGCGGTGCCGCAGTTCGGTAGCCTGCGCGCCCTGCTGCGCAACACCGAGCTGATCGCCACGGTACCGGACTATGCCGCTTGTGCCCTCGCCGACGACGGCAGCTTGCGCGCCGACCCGGCGCCGTTCGACATCACCGAGGCCGAGCTGTCGATGGTCTGGAGCGGCGCCCAGGACAACGACCCCGCCGAGCGCTGGCTGCGCGACCGCATCCTGCAGTTCATGGCCACGCAGTGATGCCCTCTTCGCAGCACAACGCTGCGCCTACCGGTCGCCCAGCCTGAAGCACGCGGCTGCTATTTGCCGCGCTGCATCCACGCTGCGCCAAGCCCACTGAGGCAGATCACCAAAATCCCCACCAGGCTCAGGGTATCCGGCACCTGGCTGTACACCACGAAGCCAAGCAACCCGGCAAAGACGATCTGGCAATAGCTGAACGGCGCCAGCAACGCCGGCGCTGCATGGCGGAAGGCCTGGGTCAACAGCAGGTGCGCAGTCATGCCGAAGCCGCCCAGTGCCAGCATCAACAGGGCATGGTCCCAGCGCGGCACCTCCCAGAAGAACGGCACCAGGGCACTCATTGCCAAGGTGTTGCACAAACCCGCATAGAAGTTGCTGGTGGTCGGGCTGTCATGCGCCGCCAGGATGCGCGTCAGCAACTGATAGAAGCAGAAGCCCAATGCCGAACCGAACGGATACAGAATGGCCGGGGTAAACATCGCCCCACCCGGGTGCACCACCACCAGCACGCCAATAAAGCCCATGACCACCGCCACCCACTGCCCCACTGTCACTCGCTCTTTGAGCAGCGGCGCCGACAGCGCGGTGACCAGCACCGGGGCAAGAAAGTTGACGGCCGTGGCCTCGGCCAGTGGCAGGTATTGCAAACCGGTCGTGAACAGCAGGCTGGTGCTCAGCAGGCTCAGGGCCCGCAAGGTCTGCAGTACCGGCCGACGTGTGCGCAATACATTGAGCCCAGACTTGGGCAGGAAGATACCGGCCATCAGCAGTGTGTGCACCACATAACGCGCCCATACCACCATGACTATCGGGTACAGGCCACCCAGGAATTTGGACAAGGCATCGTGGCTGGCAAACAGGAACGTCGCCACCACCACCAAAGCGATGCCACGCAGGGGTTGGTTGACGCCGGACAGCGGTGTGCTGGAACTCATGGCTCTCTCGATGACGGCGCGGCAACATGCCCCGCCCAAGGAAGACCGCGCAGGCATCGCCTGGCGGATGTAACAGCTGGGATTCTAGAAGAGATGCCGCAGCATAAGGAAGTTCATTTGCCGCTTGCCCCGGCCAAGTGCAATTTCTGTTCGGTGATCGACCACTTTTCACCTTGTAAGCATGGCCCGTGCACTGTCGATCGCCGACCATCGACCGACCCCTGCCCACCCTACAAGGAATTTACATGCAAAGGCTCAGCACACGCACCGGCCTGGACCTGCCCGCCATCGGCCTGGGCACCTGGCCAATGACCGGCAGTGAATGCACCCAGGCCGTGCGCCAGGCACTGGACGTGGGTTACCGGCATATCGACACTGCCACCGCCTACGAAAACGAAGCAGCCGTTGGCCAGGCGCTGCGCGACAGCGACGTGCCACGCGAGCAGATCCACCTGACCACGAAGGTCTGGTGGGACCGCCTGGAGCCCAACGCCATGCGTCAGTCGCTGGAAGACAGCCTGCGTGCGCTGGGTACCGAACAGGTCGACCTGTTCCACATCCACTGGCCAGGCAAAGACTGGGACCTGGCCCGCAGCATCGACACCTTGGTAGCCCTGCGTGACGAAGGCAAGGCGCGCCACATTGGCGTGGCCAACTTCCCGTTGGGGTTGCTGCGTCAGGTGGTGGAAACCCTGGACGCGCCGTTGTCGGCGATCCAGGTGGAATACCATGTTCTGCTCAGCCAGCAACCGCTACTCGACTTCGCTCGCAGCCATGACCTGTTGCTCACCGCCTACACCCCGCTGGCACGCGGCCAGGCAGCGGCGCAGCCGGTGATCCAGGCGATCGCCCGCAAGCATGGCGTGCTGCCCAGCCAGGTGGCGCTGAAATGGCTGCTGGACCAGGACGGCGTGACGGCGATCCCCAAAGCCAGCAGCCGCGAAAACCAGCTGGCCAACCTGGCCGCGTTGACCGTGCCGCTGGATGACGAAGACCGCGCAGCCATTGCCGGGCTGCCGAAAGACCAGCGCGTGGTCAGCCCGCCGTTTGCCCCGGACTGGAACAGCTGAGGCCGCCGCGCAAGTCATTGTTCTTGCGTGATGACCTGCTTCAACCGCTCGCTCGCCGGTGCCGGCCGCCCGTAAAAATAGCCCTGGAAGTGCGAACAGCCTTCCTCCGCGAGCCGGCGCATCTGCTCCTCCGACTCCACGCCTTCAGCCGTGATCTTGATCATCAGGCTGTTGGACAGCTCGGTAATGGCGCGAATGATCGACATGGCCTCGCGACTGTCGCACATGTCATGCACGAACGACTTGTCGATCTTGATCCGGTCGAACGGGAACGAACGCAGGTAGCCCAACGATGAGTAGCCGGTGCCAAAGTCATCCAGTGAAATGGACACGCCCAGGTCTTTCAGCGCGCGCAAGGTGCGCACGTTCTCCTCGCTGTTGCCCAGCAGTACCGACTCGGTAATTTCCAGCTCCAGCCGCTGCGGCGGCAGGCCCGAGTCGGCCAGCGCGAGGGCGACGGTATGCACCAGATCGCCGTTCTTGAACTGCACCGCCGACAGGTTGACCGACACCGTCTGCTCACTGTCCCAACTGGCCGCCTCCTGGCAGGCCAGGTTCAGCGCACGGTTGCCCAGCTCGTGGATCAACCCGGTTTCTTCAGCAATGGGGATGAAGTCCATCGGCATGACCATGCCACGGGTCGGGTGTTCCCAGCGCAGCAGCGCCTCATAACCGGTAACGCTGCTGGTCTGATGATCGACTACCGGCTGGTAGTGCAACTGCAACTGCCCCAGGTGCAGCGCTGTGCGCAGGTCGGTTTCCACCAGGCGGCGCTGGCGGGCGGCAACGTCCAGTTCGACATCGAAGCATTCATAACGATTACGGCCGTTACGCTTGGCCTGGTACAGCGCCATGTCAGCGTAGCCCAGCAGTTGCTCTGCCTGGTCATGGTCATCAGGCGCGATGGCGATGCCGATGCTCACCCCCACCGCGAACTGATGCCCTTCGATCCGGAACGGCGGGCTGATGGCCTTGATCAGGCGCTGCGCGGTATTGCACGCGGCATCCCGCCCCTCCAGGCCCGTCAGCACCACGGCAAACTCGTCGCCACCCAGGCGGGCCAAGGTGTCGTGCTCACGCAGTTCGCGGCGCAGACGCTTGCCCAACTCGCGTAGCAACTTGTCACCAAACGCATGGCCAAGGGAGTCGTTGATGTTCTTGAAGTTGTCCAGGTCCAGGCACAGGGCAGCCGTCAGCTTGGCGTTTTCGCTGCCGCGCAACAGGGCCTGGCGTAGCCGTTCGTGGAACAGCGTACGGTTGGGCAACCCGGTGAGCGCGTCATGGTGCGCCATGTGGTGGATCTGCGCATGGGCGGCCAGCTCTTCGGTGGCGTCTTCAGCCACGAACAACACGTAATCGGCCTGCCCTTCGCGGTTTTGACTAAGCAGGGTACGGCTACGCAGTGTGCGTGGGCCGCGGGCGGTGTCGACGCGGGTTTCGGCGGCGTGCCCCTTGGTGCTGCGGGCACCCCGCACGAATTGCTGCTCCAGATAGTCACCGGCAGCCGGCGCCAGGCATTCCCTGGGCAACTGGCCGATCATGCTGCGCTGCGGCCCGCCGAACAGGCGTTCGGCCTGCTGATTGGCCAACAGGATGCGCTGGCTTTCCAGGTCCTGGACGATGACGCTCGCGGGAATGTTGGCAATGACCGAATCGAGAAACTGCGAAAGCTTGGCCATTTCCTGGCTGTACTGCTCGGCCAGCTCTTTGGCCTGCAGCAGTTCGAGCTCCTGGCGGTGGCGTTCGGAAATGTCGCGGGTGACCTTGGCGAAACCCACCAGTTGCCCGGCATCGTCGTACACCGCTTCGATGACCACATGGGCGTGGAAGGCCGTGCCGTCCTTGCGCAGGCGTGCGCCCGTTTCTTCAAAGCGTCCGGTGCTGCGCGCCTGCTCCAGGTTGAATGCCGGCAACCCGGCTGCGCGCTCGGCATCGGTGTAGAACAACGAGTAGTGCTGGCCGACGATTTCCTCGGCACGGTACCCCTTGGCGCGCTGGGCGCCAGGGTTCCAGTTGGCGACGATACCTTCAGGGGTGAGCAGGTAGATGGCATAATCCACCACGCTCTGGATCAACAGCCGGTACATGATGTCGGGGTTTGCTGCGAGCGACATGAACTTTACCTGAACCTTCGAAGCGCATGAAAAGGGACCCCGGCAAGCGGCGGCCGGGTCTTGGAAAGCGATGGTGGCATTATGCCGCTCGCGAGCATTTTGTGAAGCACATCACAAAAATGGCGCTATCCCTTATCTGGACGAACGAAAGCACCCCGCTCTCAATGGCGGGTGCCGGTCACCAGGAAGTTGAGCAAGTCCGGCTCATCCCCCAGGGCGATAGCCTGCGCCGGCCGCGGCAGGCTCGCCAGCACGGCATTGCAGAAAGCCACGGCGGGCAGATCCTGTGCGTAGCAACGCAGCAGCCAGTCACCCTCGCCCCCCAGCAACTGCAACGCCACAGCTCGGCCGATGCCCTGGCGACGGTACTTCTTCAAGATGAACAGGTCGGCAAGCTCCTGCGCAACGATGCCAGGCAGCTCGCTGCGCTCGACCAGCACGAAGCCGGCGATGAAGCCGTCCACCAGCACCAGATACGCGCCCCAGCCGTCGTCCTGCCAGTAGCGTTGCAGGTGCTCCTCGTGGATGTAGAAACGGCCGTCCGCCTCGACGTCTTCCTGCTCCCAGTCGGAGGACTCGTAGCAATAGAACTGGTAGAGATTGCGGATCAGCGACGCCTGGTCGATGGTGGTTGGCAGCAGCGCGATGGGGAGCATGGTGTGGGGGCCTGAACAAAAAGACGATTCTAGATCACCCGCCCCTGGCGACAAAAAGCCCGAGGCCTCCCCGCACGGAAAGCCCCAGGCAAAATCACAGTGACATAACCTCGAACTCAGCCCTCCTGCAACGCCCGCGGCCGATGGCTTCGCGCCTCGGCGTCAGGCGACTTGGCACCCTGCAAGCGGAAGTCGAATGACAGCTCGGCAAAGCGCTCGCCTTGCACGCCGCGGTCGCGCGCCGCCGCCGCATCCTCGACAAAACGCAGTTCGCCGATCAGCCCGTCGCGGGTGGCATAGGCAAAGTCGTCCCACAGGTACTTGTCGCCAGCAAAGTTGATCTGCGTGGTCAGGTGGCGGTGCCCCGGTGCCGAGATGAAGAAGTGCACGTGCGCCGGGCGCTGGCCGTGGCGGCCGAGCAGGTCCAGGCATTCCTGGGTTGGGCCCTGCGGGTCGCAGCCATACCCGGACGGCACGATCGAGCGCGCGCGGTAGCGGCCCTCGGCATCGGTGATGATACGCCGACGCAGGTTGAACTCGGACTGGGTCGAATCGAAGTACGAATAGGTGCCCTGGGTATTGGCGTGCCACAGGTCGACGGTGGCACCGGCCAACGGCTTGCCGTCGGCATCGAACACCTGGCCCTGAAGGAACATCACCACGCCTGGGTCAGTGCCGTCGTCCATGCGCGCTTCGCCCTGGGCCAGCGGCGCCCCGGCAACGTACAACGGGCCTTCGATGGTGCGCGGGGTGCCGCCGCCAAGGCCGGCTTCGGCATCCTTGGCATCCTGCAGCAGGTCGAGGAAGTGCTCGATGCCCAGGCCGGCAGCCAGCAGGCCTGCCTCGTTACGGCCGCCCAGGCGGTTGAGGTAGTCGACGGCGTGCCAGAACTCGTCCTCGGTAATCTCCAGGTCTTCGATCAGGCGGGCGGTGTCTTGCAGCACGCGCAGAATGATCTGCTTGAAGCGCGGGTTTCCTTCGGCATGATCCAGGCCAGCTACCCGGTTGAAGAAGGCTTGAATGTCGGCAGTGTGGGAAATTTTCACGGTCATCGTGCTTACCTCGTATTGTTCTTGTCAGGCATACAGGTGCGAATCAGCGATCGTCGCTGTGAATAGACGAGGGATGCCGACACAGGCCGTCGACCTCGATATCCATGTACGGGAACAGCGGCAGCTGCATCAGCGTGTCATGCAATGCCTCGACGCTGGGCACATCGAACACGCTGTAGTTGGCGTAATGCCCGGCAATGCGCCACAGGTGACGCCAGATGCCTTCGCGCTGCAGGCGCTGGGCCAGTTCCTTTTCGTCGGCCTTGAGCTGGGCGGCCTTGGCCGGGTCCATGTCGACCGGCAGCTTCACGGTCATCTTCACGTGGAACAACATGGTTATCTCCTTGATTGCTGATCAGCGACGGGCGAAGCGCGCCAGGCGCTGTTCGTCCAACGTCAGGCCCAGGCCTGGGGTGTGGGGGATGTGCAGCTGGAAGTCGCGGTATTGCGGCGGCTCGTTGACGATCTCCTCGGTCAGCAGCAGCGGCCCGAACAGCTCTGTACCCCAGGTGAGCTGGCGCAGGGTGAGGAATGCATGAGCCGAAGCCAGGGTGCCGATCGAACCTTCGAGCATGGTGCCGCCGTACAAGGCGATGCCAGCGGCCTCGGCGATCTGTGCAGTGCGCAGAACCGCGCGCGGGCCACCATTCTTGGCGATTTTCAGGGCGAAGATGCTGGCGGCGCCGTCGGCGGCCAGGCTGAAGGCGTCCTCGACGCTTTCGATCGACTCATCGGCCATGATCGGAGCCGGACTGCGCTGGTTCAGGCGCACCTGGCCAGCGCGGTTGATGCGCGAAATCGGCTGCTCGATCAGGTCGATGCCGTTGTCGCCCAATACCTGGCAGGCGCGGATGGCCTGGGACTCGTCCCAGTACTGGTTGACGTCGACCCGCACGCTGGCGCTGTCACCCAGCTCGCGCTTGATCGCGACCACGTGCTTGAGGTCCTGCGCCACCGGGTTGGCGCCGATTTTCAGCTTGAACACGCGGTGCCGGCGAATGTCCAGCATGTGCTGTGCTTCGGCGATGTCGCGGGCGGTGTCGCCGCTGGCCAGGGTCCAGGCCACTTCCAGGCTGTCACGCACGCGGCCACCCAGCAGTTCGCTGACCGGCAGGCCCAGGCGTTTGCCCTGGGCGTCGAGCAAGGCGCTTTCGATGCCGGACTTGGCGAAGGTGTTGCCCTTGGCCAGCTTGTCCAGCTTGAGCATGGCGGCATTGATGTTGTCTGCCGGCAGGCCAATCAACGCTGGGGCGAGGTACGCGTCGATGTTGGCCTTGATCCCTTCGGGGCTTTCGTAGCCATACGCCAGGCCACCGATGGTGGTGGCTTCACCGATGCCTTCCACGCCATCGCTGCAGCGCAGTCGCAATACCACCAGGGTCTGCTGCTGCATGGTGTGCATCGCCAGCTTGTGCGGGCGAATGGTCGGGAGATCGACGATAATTGCATCTATGTGTTCAATCAGCACGCTTGTCATTGTTGCCAGGTCCCGTCAGGTCGGGCTTTCAGTTGCAGGCCCGAGTGATGCGTTTACTTGATTGCTGAAGGATTGCGCGAGACCCTGACGACCGTCCAATATCAAATGAATCTCCCACCATACCCTGGAGGTCTGATGGAGCTGCGCCACCTGCGTTACTTCAAAGTCTTGGCCGAGACCCTGAACTTCACCCGCGCCGCCGAGCTGCTGCACATCGCCCAGCCCCCCCTGAGCCGGCAGATCAGCCAGCTGGAGGACCAGCTCGGGACCCTGCTGGTGGTGCGCGAACGTCCGCTGCGGCTGACCGAAGCCGGCCGCTTCTTCTACGAACAGACCTGCACCGTGCTGCAGCAGTTGCAGAACATCAGCGACAACACCCGCCGCATCGGCCAGGGCCAGCGCCAGTGGCTGGGCATCGGCTTTGCACCCTCTACCCTGTACACCGTGCTGCCGGAGCTGATCCGCGAACTGCGCCAGGACAGCGAGCTGGAACTGGGCCTGAACGAAATGACCACCTTGCAACAGGTGGAGGCGCTGAAAAGCGGGCGTATCGACATTGGCTTCGGGCGCATTCGCATCGACGACCCGGTGATTCACCAGCAGGTGCTGTGCGAGGACCCGCTGGTGGCCGTGCTGCCCAAGGGCCACCCCCTGGCGGGCAGCCCGCTCAGTCTGGCCCAGTTGGCTGGCGAAGCGTTCATCCTCTACCCGGCCAATCCCCGGCCCAGCTATGCCGACCACGTGCTGGCGCTGTTCGCCCACCACGGCATGAGCATTCGTGTCAGCCAGTGGGCCAACGAACTGCAGACCGCCATCGGCCTGGTAGCGGTTGGCGTCGGTGTGACCCTGGTACCGGCATCGGTACAGCAGCAGCACCGTCCCGACATCGAGTATGTCGGCCTGCTTGATAGCGGCGCCGTCAGCCCGATCATCCTCAGCCGGCGCAAGGGTGATGTGAGCCCGATCGTGCAGCGGTGCCTGGCGTTGATCGAGCAACAGGCCATATGAACACACCATGCCCACAGGGGCTGTATAGCCCTGCCCTATTGGCTATGCCGGCCCCGTATACCCATCGGTATAGGGATGTTCCCATTGAGCTGTTTCATGCTGCGACACGCGAATCGCCAGGGCTCAAGACAGTCAATCTAAAATCATCGGCAAATGATCACCGCGTAACCAGTCGATAAACCGTGCAAACAACTCCGATTGCGAGTTGATCTCAAGCTTCATGTACAGGTTCTTACGGTGCATGCGCACGGTCTCCGGCGAAATACCCAACTCCAGCGCGGTAGATTTCACCGAGTGCCCGCGCAGGATCATGTGCGCCACTTCCCGTTCGCGGTCGGTCAGCACCTGGCAGCCGAAGCTGTCGAACGCTGCCTGCAGGCTGCCGCGCTCGGTTGATGCAGCGCCCGGTTCCAGGTTGTGCCGGGCATAACGCCCCAGCAGTTCGCGCACCATCGGCTCCAGCGCACGCAACAGGTCGACCTGCCCGGCGTTCAGGCGCGTGCCGCTGCAGCCCTGGAACAGGCTCAGCGACAGCTTGCGGCCTGCGCTGATGTCGACGATGTAGTAGCTGTCTTCACTGCAACCTGTACCCAGGTAATAGGCCTTGTAGTAGTCGCTGTCGAAGAAGTTGTCGGGGGCGATTTCCTGCAGGTGGTAGAAGCCTTCGGCCAGGCCGCTTTGCACGGCAAGGCAGAAAGGGTCCAGCAGGTAGCCGGCGCTGAAATAGCGCTCCAGCACCGCGGCCCGATGCCGTTCGGGGATGCCTTGCTGGTACAGCAACTGCGGCGCCCGCCCCTGGCACTCAAGGCTGATCATCATCGACTCCACCTGCACCAACTGGCCGATGGCAGCGGCCACATACTCCAGCGCCTCGGGGGTTTCACCATGGGCCAGGGCGCGCTGCAACGCCACGTGCCACTGCTGCAGCGCGCCCATTGTGAGGGTAAGCGGGGTATCGGGGGAGGCCTGGGTCATGCCCGGCAGTCTAGCCTGCCAGGCACGCCCGCGCACAGCCCTTTGCGCCAGGTTCATCGGCCTTGGTACAGGCCAAGCGCCGTGAGTTCACGCGCGGTTTCGAGGATGCACTGGCGCAGCGTCTCGACGATCTCGTCCACCTGCGCATGGGTGATGATCAACGGTGGCGACATCACGTTCAGGTGCATGATCGGGCGCACCAGCAACCCTTTTTCCTGCGCCTTGCTGTGGATGCGCTCGCCGATGTTCACCTCATCGGCGAACAGCGCCTTGCTGGCCTTGTTGGCGACGAACTCTACACAGGCCATCAGCTTCATGCAGCGCACATCCCCCACCAGCGGCAGGTCGCGCAGGCTCTGCAAGCGTTGCTCAAGGTAACCCCCCACGTCCTTGACATGATCGAGCAGTTGCTCGCGCTCGATGATCTCGATGTTCTTCAGCGCCGCCGTGCAGCACACCGGGTGGCCGCTGTAGGTAAAACCGTGGGTGAAGCAACGGCCCTTGCCTGGCTCGGCAATCACTTGCCAGATACGCTCGGAAAAAATACACGCACCCAGCGGCAGGTACGCCGAGGTCAGGCCTTTGGCGGTGGTGATGATGTCAGGGATGACGCCAAACAGTTCCTCGCTGGCGAAGAAGGTGCCCAGGCGCCCGAACGAGGTCACCACTTCGTCGGCGACGAACAGGATGTCGTAGGTCTGGCACAGCTGCCACATGCGCTGGAAGTAGCCCTTGGGCGGAATGATCACCCCGCCCGAGCCCATGATCGGCTCGGCGAAGAACGCCGCCACGTTGTCGGCACCCAGCGAGAGGATCTTGTCCTCGAACTCGGCCACCAGGAAGTCGAGGAACTCCGCCTCGTCCATGTCGTCTGGCGCGCGGTACGGGTTGGGGTTGGAGACGTGGTGGATCAGGTCGTGGTGGTAATCGAACTCCGGCACCCGGTCGGCGGCCTTGTTGCCAATCGACATGGTCAGGGTGGTGGAGCCATGGTAAGCGTTGTAACGGGCGATGATGTGCTTCTTGTGTGGCTTGCCGCGGCAGTTCTGGTAGTACTGGATCAGCCGGTAGGCGGTGTCGACAGCGGTCGAGCCGCCGGTGGTGAGGAACACATGGTTCAAGTCGCCCGGCGCCAGCTGCGCAAGCTTCTGGCACAGTTCGATGGCCACGTCGTTGGCCATGTCGGAGAACGGGTTGGAATACGCCAGCTGGCGCACCTGGTCTACGATGGCCAGGGCCATTTCCTCGCGGCCCAGGCCGATGTTGGTGCACCACATGCCGCCGACGGCATCGAGGAAGCGGTTGCCGTGGGTGTCACGAATGTAGGCGCCCTCACCGGCGACGATGTTCAACGCACCTTGCTCGCGGTGCTCGTCGAACACATGGTAGCCGTGCATGTAGTGGGCCTTGTCGGCCTCCACCAGCGGGTCGTGGGCGATAGCGAATGCTTTGCTTGGGGTGGCCATGGGCAGCTCCTTGGCGAGAATTTTTGGGCAGTGTTCAGAAACCGGTCTTGACCGTGCTCCAGACACGGGTGATGGCGCGCATGTCCTTGGGGCTCTGGGTTTTCTGCGCGAACAGGCGCTCACGGGTTTTTGCGTCGGGGTAGATGGCCGGGTCCTGGCGGATGTCGTCACGCACCAGCGCGGTGGCGGCGGCGTTGCTGTTGGCGTAGTGGATGTAGTCAGTGACCTTGGCCATGGTCTGCGGCTGCAGCAGAAACTCGATGAAACGGTGCGCGTTGGCCGCGTGCGGCGCATCCTTGGGGATGTACAGGTTGTCGAACCAGATCAGCGAACCTTCCCTGGGGATGAAGAACGACAGTTTGATGTCCTTCTTCGCTTCCACTGCGCGGGCCTGGGCGGTGGCATAGTCACCGGACCAGGTCAGCGCCAGGCAGACATCGCCGTTGGGCAGGCTGGTGAGGTAATTCACCGAATCGAACTTGCGTATGTAAGGGCGGATGCCCAGCAACAATTGTTCGGCCGCCTTGAGGTCGGCCGGCGACGCGCTGCGCGGGTCCTTGCCCAGGTACTGCAAGGCCAGTGGGATGACCTCAGTGGGCGCGTCCATCAGGGTGACACCGCAGTCGGCGAAGCGCGAGACGATCTTGGGGTCGAACAGCATGGCCAGCGAACCGATCGGCGCGTCGGGCATGCGTGCGGTGATCTTGTCGACGTTGTAGGTGACCCCAGAGCTGCCCCAGGTGTAGGGCGCCGAATACTTCAGGCCAGGGTCGTAGCCCTGCAGGTCGTTCACCACCTGCTGGTCGAGGTTGTGCCAACTGGGCAGTTGCTGCTTGTCCAGTGCCTGGAACACACCGGCGCTGATCAGCGGGGGGACCAGCGAGGCGTTGAGCATGACCAGGTCGTAGCCGGAACGGCCGGTGAGCAGCTTGGTCTGCACGGTTTCGTAGCCATCGAAGGTGTCGTAGATGACCTTGATGCCGGTGGCCTTCTCGAAGTCGGCCAGGGTGGTTTCACCGATGTAGTCGGTCCAGTTGTACAACCGTAACGTGTTACCGCTGCCCACCTCTGCCGCCTGGGCAAGGCTGGCGCCAGACGCCAGCAGCAGACCGCCAATCACCTTCAGTACCTTGCGCATGGCAACTCCATCGTGTGAGTGCTCCGGATCGAGCCGATGGGTTCACTATCGGTGGATTCGCCCAGGGGTGACATACCCCGAATGTGTGGGTGGTCGTTTTTTGGCAGGTGGCGCTGGAAGGTTTGCAGAACATCGTATGCCGACAAAATGTTGGGGCCGCGTTGCGGCCCCAGTGGTCAATACAGGAGAAAGGTCACGTCAGCGGGTACAACGCTTCATCGAACTGCGCCAGTCGCGGGAACACCAGTGGCTGGTCGTCCGAGAGCTGCTCCAGACGCTGCCGGTATTGCTGCAGAAAGTCCTGCCGCGCATCAGCACTGATGTATGGCACATGCCACGCCACGAACGGCGGCAGCACCTCGAACCCGACATAGGCCAGCGTGCCCCGCAGAATCGGCCGCAGCATGTCTTCCAGCGGCCCGTGAATCGCGCCGTCGCCAAACATGTGCTCGCGCCCGCCCAGGGTCACGGTCACCAGCGCCCTCTTGCCGGCCAACCCGCCCTGGTCGTAGAAGCGCTTGCCGCCATAGCACACCCCCGACACCAGCACCCGGTCGATCCAGCCCTTGAGCATGGCCGGGGCCGAGAACCAGAAGATCGGGAAGTTCAGCACCAGCAGATCGGCCCACAACAGCTTGTCCAGCTCCTGCTGGATATCTGCGGCAATGGCACCGCGCTTGACGCCCTGACGCTGCTCCAGCGCATACACGAGGTACTCGGGGTTCTCGCGCTGGGTAAAGTCATCGGCACTGGCCACCGGGTTCCAGCCCATGGCGTACAAGTCACTGACCTGCACCTGATGACCTTGGGCACGGAAGGTTTCCACAGCCTGGTCACGCAGGGCTGCCGTGAACGATTGCGGTTCGGGGTGAGCGTGGACGATCAGTACATTCACAAGCATTCTCCTCACACAAAACAGGTTATCTTGCCGCAGTGGTTCAGCAGCGCGCGCCTTCCTCCTGGCCCGGGCGGCGCATACGCTGGACGGTGTGCTCACGCATCCGTCTGCCCGCGCATCAGTTCGCCGGCGCAGCGGGCAATGCGCTGGCAGGCATCGACCAGCGCCTCGTTACCCAGCACCAGGCCCAGGCGGATATGCCCGGCAGCGCTAGGGCCGAATGCCTCGCCGGCAAGCACCGACACGCCCTGGCTGTCCAACAGGTAGTCGGCGAAGGCCTGGGCGCTAACGCCGGTTTCACGGATGTCGAGCATCACGAACATGCCACCATCGGGCTTCAACGCCTTCAGGCCCGGGCAGCCGGCCAGCTGTTCGCACACCAGATCGCGCCGCTGGCGGTAGGCTTCGCGCATGGCGTCCAGTTCGGGCAACGGGTGCTCCAGCGCCACCACGGCGGCATCCTGGACGAAGTCCGGCAAGCCGTAGAGCATGCACAGGGCGAGGTTTTCCAGATGCGTGGCCAGTGCTGTCGAGCCGACCACCCACCCCATGCGCCAGCCGGTCATGGCATGCGATTTGGACAGGCTGTTCAACGTTGCAGTGCGCTCGGCCATGCCCGGCAGGCTGCCGGGGCTGACATGCTCGCCTTCATACAGCAGCTCGCTGTAGACCTCGTCAGAGATCAGCCACAGATCATGGGCAACGCACAGTTCGGCCAGCGCCTCCCAGGTGGCGCGCGGCAGGCTCGCCCCTGAAGGGTTGTGCGGGCTGTTCAGGGCCAGCGCGCGGGTGCGCGGGGTAATGCGCTCGGCGACGTCACGCGGGCACACGCGAAAGCCATTCTCGGGCTTGACCGGTACCGGCACCACCTTGGCGCCACAGGCGCCGAACACGGCCTCGTAGGTGACATACATCGGTTCGGCAACGATCACCTCATCGCCTGGGTCGAGTATGCACTGGGCCACGCAGTACAACGCGCACTGGGCCCCCGCCAGCACCGTCACCTGGTCGGCGCTCACCGCCTGGCCGCTGCGCTGCCGGTGACGGTTGGCGATGGCCTGGCGCAGCGCCAGCTTGCCGCGTACATCGGCGTAATGGGTATGGCCAGCGCGCAGGCTATCGATGGCCGCCTCGACGATAGGCGCGGGAGTGTCGAAGTCCGGGTCACCCACCGACAGCAGCAGGATGTCCTTGCCCTCAGCCTGCAGCGCCAGGGCGCGGTAGTGGATGTCCCAGGCCGCAGCGCCGTCGCCGGCGATGCGTTGGGTGAGCTTGGCGTAGCGCATGGCAATCTCCTTTCAATGGCAATTTCAGTCGACGAGTATCTTCGGGTTGGAATTGCCCCATACGGTGTACAAATCGGCGAGCAACGCGCCGTTGATTTCTTCCATCTCGGCCTGGGTGATTTCGCCCCCGGCCTGCTTGCCGAACAGCACCACTTCGTTACCCCCCTTCACATCAGGGAAGTCGGTGACATCGACCATCAGCGTGTTCATCGACACCTTGCCCACGACCGGCACACGGTGGCCGTTGATCAGCACATGGCCCTTGTTGGTGAATACCCGGCGGTAGCCATCGGAGTACCCGACCGTAATGTTGGCCAGCCGCGAATCACGGGCCAGGGTGAAGGTGCGGTCATAGCCCACGGTGTTGCCGGCCGGATAGCTGTGCACCGCCGCCACGTGCGATTTGAACTGCATCGCACGTTTGTACTCGGTGCGCGCCGGCACGGTGTCGCCGAACAGCGCGCCACCCGTTCGTACCATGTCCAGGCGCGCTTCCGGCACTTCCAGCGTAGCGAACGAGTTGGCGGCGTGCAGGGTGAGCTTGCTGCGGTCCAGCCTGGCGTGCTTGATCAACCAGTCGGTCTGCTCGTTGAATGCCGCCAGGCCCTTGCGTACATCGTCCTTGTCTTCCACGGCGAAGTGGGTCATCAGCGCGACCAGCTTGAGGTGCTTCTGGTCGGTGATCTGCAGCGCTTCGCCACGGCCGGACCAGGTGGCCATCTCCACCCCGTTGCGGCTCATGCCGCTGGAGTTGAGCGCCATGTGAATGCGCAAGGTCTTGCCATGGCGCGCGGCGATGGCATCGGCCTGGCGGGCAAATTCCGCGCTGCCCACCAGCTCTTCCATGTCGTACTGCAAGCCATCTTCCAGCTCGCTGAGGCTGGCCAGGCGTACCCGCACCAGTTGCCCGGTGAAGCCACTGGCGCGGACCACGCGGGCCTCCTCGTTGCTGGCCACCGCCACGCAGGGCACGCCTTGGGCGATGATCGATGGCATTACCAGGCCGATACCGTGGCCATAGGCATCGGCCTTGAGCACGGCGCACAGCTTGGACTTGCCGGCCAGCTCGGCCTGCAGCGTGCGGATGTTGTGCTGCAGGGCGCTGGCGCTGACTTCGACCCAGGCATTGCTGTTTTGCACGGTCAGGGTGTTGGTGCCGTTGTCCATCGACAACGGTGGTGCCGCATACAGGGGGGCCTGTCCGGTGATCAGAAGTGCCAGGGATGCAGCCAGAAGGGTACGGCGAAAGGGCATGGTGATTACTCGTGTTCTTGTCGTAGTGCGCGCCTTAACAGACGCAGGTGTGTTTGAGTTCGATGAACGTCACGCCGGGTATGGCGAAACCGCTGGCCAGGTCAGCCTGCAGCGCGTCCAGGTCGCGTGGCTGGTGCACGGTGCAACCGAAGGCGCGGGCCAGGCCGATGAAATCCGGGTTGCGCGGCAGCACGCCGACCGGCTCGATATCCAGGCCGAGCATATCGTCGCGGATCTGGCCGAGGGCGTCATTGTTCCAAAGCAACACCACCAGCGGCCGGTGCAGCTCCTCGACGGCAGTGGCCAGTTCCTGCGCGGTGTACAGGAAGCCGCCATCACCCACCAGTACCAGGCCGGGGCGATGGTCGCTGGCGAACATGCCACCAATGCCGGCCGGCAGGCCGTAGCCGAGGGTGCCGTAACCGGTGGGGTGCAGCCAGCTACGTGGCGCCCGGCTGGCGAAGGCGTAGTTGCCGGTATAGGCCAGCTGGGTCATGTCGCTGCTGATGAAGGCATCGTCAGGCAGTACGGCGGCGATACGGTCCAGAATGGCCTGGTGCGTGGCCTGCAACGGGGCATGCCCATTGCGGATGGCCTGGCGCAGGGTGGCCACCGCCGCGCTGGCCTGGGCCGGGTCACGCTGAAGTGCGGGCAGGTGTTCGAGCAAACCGTCCAAGGTTTGCCGGGCATCACCCTGCAGGGCAATGGCACAGGGGTAGAAATCGTTGAACTTGCGCGGGTCGATGTCGACGCGCAGCAGCTCGCCGCGGATCGGCAGGCGCTCGCGCCAGAAGTCGGTGTCGGCCATTTCGGTGCCTACGGCAAGCACCACATCAGCCTGGCTGATCAACTGCCAGCCGGGTTCGACGCACAGGCTGGCGCCGGCATTGAGTGGCGCGTCTGGTGGCAGCAAGCCCTTGCCGGCCACGCTGGTGAACAGAGGCGCTGCCAGCCGTGTACTGAGTTGCTGCAACTGCTCAGCCGCGTGCAACGCGCCACCCCCGGCAATGATCATAGGCCGCTGGGCGGCGGCAAGCTTCAGGGCAGCCTGCTCGAGGGTTTCGCGGCACGGCTGGCCACGCCCGGGACGGCGTACCACCTCACCGCTCCAGTCCCGGCTGACCGATGCCGCCAGCACGTCCAGGGGCACCGAAATGTGCACCGGGCGCGGTCGTTCGCTGTCGAACACTGCCCAGGCGCGCGCGATCAGCTCGGGCAAGTCGTCGCCCTGCAGGGCCACCGCAGAAAACGCCGTGATGGGCGCAGTCATGGCGCGCTGGTCCTGGGTTTCATGCAGGCAGCCCCAGCCCTTGCCCAGGCTGGCGGTGTGGTTGACGCTGGAAATCACCAGCATCGGCACCGAGTCGGCATAGGCTTGGCCGATGGGGGTGGCGACGTTGGTCACGCCTGGGCCGGTGATGACGAAGCACACCCCCGGCTTGCCACTGACCCGCGCGTAGCCGTCGGCCATGAAGCCGGCGCCCTGCTCGTGGCGGGTCAATACATGGCGAATGCCGCTGCCCGGCAGGCCACGGTACAGCTCCAGGGTGTGCACGCCGGGGATGCCGAACACGGTCTCCACGCCGTAGTTGGCCAACAACCGCACCAGCGCTTGGCCGGCTGTCAGGGTAAGGTCATTCATGTCGTTCTCCTTGCGCCTGGCCAAGGCGGATCAGCGCGTCGACTGCGGTGGTACCGTTGGCACCGACCATCAATGGGTTCACATCCAGCTCCATCAACTGCCCGGCGTTTTCGCAGGCGTAATCGGCGACTGCGCGGATGGCCGAGACCAAGGCATCGAGGTTGGCGGCCGGACGGCCACGGAAGCCTTGCAGCAGGCTGGCACTGCGCAGGTTCAGCAGTGCGGCGCGGATGGCGCTGTCGGTAGTGGGCAGCAACAGGCTGACACTGTCCTTGAGCAGTTCGACCAGCACGCCGCCGGCACCGATCACCAAGGCCAGGGCAAAGTTGTTTTCACGCTTGATGCCCACTATGAGCTCGGCCAAGGGCGGCTCGGCCATGGGCTCGAGCAGCACCTGATCAAACGCAACCTGCGGGGCGTAGTCAGCGATGCACTGGCGCATCTGCACCAGTGCAGCTTCCAGGGCGCGAGCATCGCGCAGGTTCAACGCCACAGCACCAGCTTCGGTCTTGTGCGGCAGCTGCGCGCTGACCGCCTTCAGTACCAAGGGGTAACCGACGCGGGCGGCGTCTGCCACGGCGCGTTCGGGCGTACTCAGCACGCCCGCAGGCACCGGCAGACCGAAGGCGCGCAGGGCCTGCTTGGATTGCCATTCGTCCAACAGTCGGCTTTCGCCCGTGAGGGCCTGCGGGCACAGCGGTACCCGCACAGCCTCGCCCTGGTCCATCAACCGCTGGCGGTTCTTTTGGTAAGCGACGATGCGCCCCCAGGCCGCCAGGCCGTCTTCCACACCCTGCAGGGCAGCGATGCCCCGCGCATGCAGGCGCTCACGCGCACTGGCAGGCAACAGTTCCGGGAAAGCCGAGGTGACGAAGCCGATCTTGCCGTGGCGTTCAACGGCATCGCAGTACAGCCCCAGCAGCAGGTCGCATTCCTTGCGTTCGCCGGTAAACGCCGCCGGGTAGTCCAGCACCAGCATCGCCGCGCCCGCGGCGCCGCTCAGGGTGTTGTCGAGCATGCGTTGCAGGGCGGCTTCATCGCCCCAGATGGCAGTGGTGAAGTCCAGTGGGTTGACCAGGTTGGCATAGCCCGGCAACACCTCGGCCAGTGCCGCCACCTGCCCTTGCTCGAGCTTCGGCAGTTGCAACTGGTTGCGTTCGGCGTAGTCGGCAATCAGGCCGGCATCGCCGCCTGAGCAGGCCAGCGCAATCAGCTCGCCATCTGCCGGCAAGCGTCCGCAGGCTGCGGCCTTGAGCGTTTCGACAAAGCTCACCGGGCCGCTGACGCGGATCACGCCCAGGCGCTGGAACAGGCTGTCGTACAACGCATCGGAGCCGGACAACGAGCTGGTGTGGCTGAGCGCCAGTTCAGCGCCGATCTGCGAAACGCCCGTCTTCAATGCAATGATCGGCGTGCCCTGCTGCAGCGCCTTGCAAGCGGCGCGGGCAAAGCCCGGCACGTTCTTCAAGCCTTCCAGGTGCAGGCCGATGGCGGTTACCCGTGGGTCGTCGAGCAGCACATCCATCAGCTCGGCCACACCCAGTTGCGCCTGGTTGCCGACCGAGGCCATGTAGGCCACTGGCAGGGAGCGGTCGCTCATGGACAGGTTGTAGGCGAAGTTGCCACTTTGCGTGAGGATCGCCACCCCCTTCTCCACTTGCTGGCCACCATGCGCCACCGGCCACAGGGCGGCACCGTGCAGGTAGTCGAGCAAGCCATAGCAGTTGGGGCCGAGCAAGGCCATGTTGCCGGCGACGTCGAGCAGGCGTTGCTGCAACTGGCAGCCCTCCTCACCGCTTTCGGCAAAGCCCGAGGCATAGCAGATGGCGCCACCGGCACCACGTGCAGCCAGCTCGGCAACGCACTGCAGGGTCAGCTCACGGTTGGTGGCGATGAACACCGCGTCCGGGGCGTAGGGCAAGTCGGCCACCCGGGCCACGCAGGGGATGCCTTCGAGGCTTTCATGCTGCGGGTTGACCAGCCACAGCTCACCGGCAAAGCCGCCTTCGGCGCAGCGCTTGAGCGCCCGCGCCATGCTGCGCCCGCCAACGAAGGCCAGGTGCCGGGGCGCCAGCAGGCGCTTGAGGTTGTCACGAATCGATTGCGACATGAGTGTTCTCCTGGCGCTCAGCGCAGCAGCGGGCGCAGCAGTTCGCGGGCGATGATATGCCGCTGGATTTCCGAAGTGCCCTCCCAGATGCGCTCGATACGCGCGTTGCGCCAGATGCGCTCAACCGGCCCTTCATCCATCAGGCCCATGCCACCGAAGATCTGCACCGCTTCGTCGGCGACCTTGCCCAGCACCTCGCTGGCAAACAGCTTGGCCATGCCGGCCTCACCGTCGGTCATGTTGCCCTGGTCCATCTTCCAGGCGGTGTGCAGGGTGAGCATCTCGGCCGCGCGGATCTGCGTGGCCATATCGGCCAGCTTGAACGACACCCCCTGATAGCTGCCGATGGCCTGGCCGAACTGCTTGCGGTCGGCGGCCCATTGCAGCGACAGGTCGAGGGCGCGCTGGGCCTGGCCCACGCAGTTGGCGGCGACCATCACCCGGCCGGCGGTAAGCCAGGCGTTGGCCACTTCCCAGCCCTTGCCCACTTCGCCCAGCACCTTGCTGGCCGGCACCCGGCAGTCGTCGAAGAACAGCTCGTAGGTGTGATAACCACGGTTGCTCACGCACTTGGGACCACGGCGGATGGTCATGCCCGGCGTACCCCGGTCGACCAGCAAGGCGGTGACCGCATTGCGCTTGCGCCCGTTGTGCTCGTAGGTGTCGGTGACAGCGAAGACAATGGCGAAATCGGCGTGGCCGGCGTGGCTGATGAAGTGCTTGCTGCCGTTGATGACAAAGTCATCGCCCTGGCGCACGGCGCGGGTCTTGATGGCGTTGGCATCAGAGCCGGCGCCCGGTTCGGTGAGGGCGAAGCAGTCGACCTTCTCGCCCTGCACGCACGGCAGCAGGTAGTCGTTGATCTGTTCGTCCTTGCAGGCCATGAGGATTTTCGACGGCCGTGCAACGAAGACATGCAGCGCCCAGGACACCTTGGACAGCTCACGTTCGATCAGCGCCTGGGACAGGTAGTCCAGGCCGCCCCCTCCCACTTCCTCGGGCATGTTGAAGGCATAGAACCCGGCAGCGATGGCCTTGCCACGGATCTGCGCGGCCAGTTCGGGTGACACGGCGTCGGCGCGGTCCACCGCTTCCTCATGGGGCAGCAGCTCCTTGGCAACAAAGCTGCGTACCGCTTCCACCAACATTTCTTGTTCTTGGGTCAGTTGGAAATTCATCTGCGAAGGTCCTGATGAGGGTCGGGTATCGGATTACTGGCCGGTAAAACGGGGGGTGCGACGTTCCACCGAGGCTTGCAGGGCCTCGGCGCCATCCTGGCTGCGGCCACACAGCAGGCCGGCGTGGCGCTCGGCCTCCAGCTGCTCGGCCAGGGTGCGCCGGGCGCCGTCGCGTATCAGCCGCTTGGTCTGCGCATAGGCGAAGGTCGGGCCGTTGGCCAGGCGCCCGGCCAGTTCGGCGGCAACGGCAGGCAACTGCTCGTCGGCGCAGACTTCGCTGACCAACCCGGCGGCCAGGGCGCGATCGGCGCCCCACAACTCGTCGAGGAACAGCAGGCGCTTGGCCTGCTCGCTGCCGATCAGCCGTGGCAGGTGCCAGCTGGCGCCGGCATCGGGGCTGTAGCCCATGCTGGTGTAGCCGGCCTTGAAGCGCGCCGAGGCGGCGGCGATGCGCAGGTCGCAGCACAGGCTGAGGTCCATGCCACCGCCCACGGCGGTGCCGTTGATGGCGGCGATGGTGGGTTTGTCGAGGCTGTGCAGGCGCAGCATCAGGGCATGGGCAGTTTCGGTCCAGCCATAGCTTTCCAGGGTGCCGGCAGCTTCGGCGGCAGCCCATTCGGCCAGGTCGGCGCCAGCGCAGAAGCTGCGGCCGCTACCGGTCAGCACCACCACGCGTAGGGCGGGGTCGTCGGCATGGCTGTCGAGCAAGGCGTGCAGTTGCTTGAGGGTGGGAATGTCCAGCGCGTTGCGCTGCTCGGGGCGGTTGAGGGTGATCCAGGCAACGCCGGCTTCGACCTTGCTCAACAGTGACGACGACGGGGTGGTCATGGGGGGCCTCGGTGTTGTTGTGATGGTGTTGGAGGACTTGATGAGGGGGATACTAAACGAGTGTTCAGCAAGGCGGGATGGGCTGTTACAACTTCGCACAACTCGGTGTCTGGCGTTACACAAGGGCGTTCGTCATGACGGCTTTATGGCCTGTGAGATCGCGCACCGCGTAGGCGGCGCTCGACCTCACAGGCGCTGAAAATGCAGCGACCAACACCTGCCGACGACGAGCTGCGGCGTCAAACCCCTGGTGTGCTGGGTGCGAAGGCCCCCTGCCGACGGCGGTTGACGAAGAAGTACGCCGCATAGCACAGGGCAATGAAGCCAAAGCCCCAGTACAGCGACGGCCGTTGGGTTTCATCCAGCGCCAGGAACACGAACAGCGAACTGCACAGGGTGATGCACAGCAGCGGCACCAGTGGGTACAGCGGCGCCTTGTACTTCAGGTCCTGCAGTTGCCCGCCGTCACGCAGCCAGGCCTTGCGGAAACGGTACTGCGCCAGGGCGATGACGATCCAGGTCACGGTGCCGGACATGCCGCTCACCGCCATCAGCACCATGAACAGCGTGTCAGCCGCGACGAAGCTGGTCATCAGCGAGATCAGCGCAAAGCACAGGGTGATGCTCAGCGCCCGCAGCGGCACGCCACGCTTGCTCAGCGGCGACAGGCTTTTCGGTGCCATGCCAGTCTTGGACATGGCCCAGAGGATACGCGTGGAGGCATACAACCCGGAGTTGCCCACCGAGAGGATGGCCGTGAGGATGACGAAGTTCATCAAGTCGGCGGCGTAAGGGATGCCGACCATGTCGAACACCTGCACGAACGGGCTTTCCATCAGCCCGGCCTGCTCGTGCGGCACAATGGCCGACAGCACGGCAATCGCCAGCACATAGAAGATCAGCACGCGGAACACCACATTGCGCACCGCCCGCGAGATGCTCTTTTCCGGGTGCTCGGTCTCACCGGCAGCCACCCCCATGATTTCGCAGCCCTGGAAGGCATACACCACGGTCATCATCACCGCGAACACTGCCGACAGGCCATGGGGGAACAGCGACTCGCCCACCAGGTTGTTCAGCATCGGTGCGGGTGCCCCGCTGCTCAGGGGGATGGCACCGAAAATCACCAGCAGGCCAATGACGATGAAGCCGAGGATGGTTGCCACCTTGATGCCCGAGAACCAGTACTCGGCCTCGCCAAAGGCACGCGTGGCCAGGGCGTTGAGCCCGAACAGCACCACCACGAACAGCGCCGACCAGTACCAGATCGGCACCTCCGGGAACCAGCGGGTCATCAACATGCCGGCAGCGGTGAACTCCAGGCCTACGGTGGTGGCCCAGCTCATCCAGTACACCCAGCCGATCATGAACCCGGTGGCCGGGCCAATGTATTTGGTGGCGTGGGCCTGAAACGAACCGGACACCGGCATCTGCACCGACAGCTCGCCCAGGCAGACCATCACCAGGTACATCAGCAAGCCTGCGACCAGGTAAGCCAGGATCGCGCCCACCGGCCCGCCCTGATTGATGGTTACGCCCGAGCCCATGAACAGGCCGGTTCCAATAACCCCACCCAGCGACAGCATGAAGATGTGCCGGCTTTTCAGGGCGCGGGTGAGCTGGATTTTTTCAACGCTGTCAGTCATGGCACACCTCGCCATTGCGGCCGGTGCGTGGGAGGGTTCGAATGAGGGGCTGAGCGCTACGGCATGTCATTATTCTTGTCTCCAATAAGCCTCATGGACCGTGTGCAACACGGTTGCCATGGATTATTGGAAACGGATGTAAGGCGCCGTTATACGAACGGATCGAAGATGTAAAAAGTCGTAAGCTTTTTGTACGTCAGCTCTGAATCAGCTGTTCCAGCGTGGCACTGGCCTGACCTAGCTGGGTGGCCAACGGCTCGCCGAGGGCTTGCATGGCCTGTACGTCATGCTGCCGGGCCGCCTCCTCCAGACCACGCAACACCGTCGCCAGCCCGGTAAACCCCAGGGAATCGCAACTGCCAGCCAGGCGGTGGGCCAGGTGCAGCACTTCGGTGAAGTCCTGGGCTGGCAGCGCCTCGGCCAGCGCCGTGGCGTGCTGCTGCAGTGACTGGCGCAGGACCTTCAGCAGGCCTTGCAACTTCTGCTCCCCCAGCAGTGAACGGTGGGTGTCGAGCAATGACCAGTCCATGTCTGCGCCAGCGCTGGCCACTTCACCGGGCGCTACGTCAGCCAACGCCTTGCGCAGGCTGTCCAGCCGCAACGGCTTGGCCAGTACGCCCTGCATACCAGCGTCCAGATAACCCGCGACCTGGCCCGGTTGCACGCCGGCCGTCAGCGCCAGGATCCGACTGTGGCGGTTCGGCCCCCGCGAGCTACGCAGCTGTCGGCACAACGCCACCCCGCTCATGCCCGGCAAGTGCACGTCCAGCAGAACCAGGTCGAAGCGCCGCTGCGCGCATGCCTGCAGGGCTTGGCTGGCGTCTTCGGCAAAGCTTACCCGGTGACCGTCGCGCATCAGCAGGCCACCAGCAACCTCACGGTTCAGGGCAACGTCTTCGACCACCAGGATATCCAGGCTGGGCAAGGGCGAAGGAGCTGGTGACCCCGCTGAGACAGGCTGCCCGCGAGCCATGTCGAGCTCGAACCAAAAGCAGCTGCCCTGCCCTTGAACGCTCTCAAGGCCGATGCTACCGCCCAGTTTTTCCACCAGGTGCTTGCAGATCGCCAGGCCCAGGCCAGTGCCGCCATAGCGCTGGGTCACAGCTTCGCTGGCCTGGACGAAACGGTCGAAGATCTTCGCCTGAACGGCGGGCTCGATACCGATACCATTGTCACGGACCGACAGCCGCAAGCGCTGCGAGCACTCGTTATTGGCAAGCACCTGTACCGTCAGCTGTACCTGGCCGTGCTCAGTGAACTTGATGGCGTTGGCCAGCAGATTGCTCAGCACCTGTCGCAGGTACTGCTCTGCGCCGTACTGGTACGCGGCCAGTTGCTCATCGACCTGCAGTTGCAGGGTGTCGGCATTCTCCATGGCCATGGGTTCGAGCAACGCCAGCACTTCCTGGCACAACTGACGCAAGGAAAACACCACCCGTTCGGCGCGGCTCTCGCCTTCTTCGAGCCGGGCGAAATACAGCACTTCGTTGAGAATCGCCAACAGCCCCTCGCCGGCCTTGTACAAGGCCTCGACACGTTGGCGGTCGGCGACCTCCAGGCGCCCGCCGCGCAGCAGTTCGGCCATGCCCAGAATACCGTTGAGCGGCGTACGCAATTCATGGCTCATGGTCGCCAAAAAGCGCGACTTGGCCAGGTTGGCAGCCTCGGCCTCGTCCTTGGCCCGAGCCAGGCTGGCCGTACGCCGCTCGACCATGGCCTGCAATTCGTCGCGTTTGTCCTGTAGTTCCAGGCGGTCACGCTCACGGCGCTCGATATCGCTGAGGATGGCGCGACGCATATCGTCCAGGGCATTGGCCACCGTGTCGATTTCGTCGGGGCGCGATGATCGGCGGCGGCCAAGGCGCAACGGCTCCTGCCACTGGCCGGCGCCAATGCGGCGGGCGAACTCGGCCATCACTTGCAGATGGCGGGTGACCAGGCGATAGAACAGCCCCGACAGCGCCACTGCCAGCCCACACAGGAACACGCCCATCCACAGCAGGCTGGCAAGGCCGGTGGCATACAACCGATGGTGCACCGCACCCAAGTCGATACTCACTTCAAGCTCACCCAGGTGCCTGGCGGGGCCCGAGGGGGGCTGATAATCCAGGGGGAAGCGCTCGATGCGCAGCGGCCCCTTGGGTTCGGCCTCTCCTCGCAGCAGTTGAAAATCATCGCTAACCAAGCGCACCCGGGCCACGTCGGAAAAATCCACCAGGCCGCGCAATTGCGTATCCAGCTGCGCCTCGTCCAAGTCCCACAGGCTGCGCTCCAGGCTGGCGAGGTAGCCTGCACGGATCAACGCCATGCGCGCGTCGATGTCGCGCATCTCGCGGCGGTATTCGAAATACAGCTGCACGCTACTGGCCAGTACGGTAAAGCACAGGCTGAACAACAGGATGAACCGCAGCAGGCGGCGCAGCAGGCCATCGGTGTGCAGGCGAATCATCGGGCATCTGCCGGCAGGTTGATCATGTCGCGGTAAGTGACCTCACTTTGCTCAAGCCAACGCGCGATCTCGCCCGCCTGGTTCATCCGCTGCAACTGCGCGTCGATTTCAGCCATGTGCTGGCTCAAGGGTGACTGTCGCGATACCGCCACCCGCAGGTAGTCCACGCTCAGTGCCGTGGGCAATGCGCGAATATCCTGCGCCCCGGGCAGGTGTTCGATGAACAGCAGCCCGGTGCGCCGCTCCTGAATCACATAGTCGATGCGCCCGCGGATCAGCTTGCCGAAATTCTGCTGGCTGGACGATACCCGCTCGATGTTCTGGTGGCGGGCGACGAAGCGGTCGAACTCGGCGCCATAGCTTTCACCGTACAGCAGGCCGCCGCGGTAACCCGCCAGGTCCTCCAGCTGCTGGAACTGCACCGGTCGCTTGCGGTTGTAGAACACGGCCACTTCCTCGCGCATCACCGGCTCCGTGGAAAAACGCATACGCTGGTCACGTTGGTCGCTGTTGTAGGCCAGGACCACGTCCACCCGCCCGGCGGCGGCATCCATCAGGCAGCGCTTCCAGTTGCCCAGCACCACGGTTTGCACCTCGTAGCCCATGCGCGCGAACAGTTCGCGCACCACGGTGGGGGCCAGGCCGCGCACCTGATGGCCGTCGCTCCAGGAAATGGGCGGGTACACCGGGTAGTCGCAGTAGCGCACCGGCTCACTGGCACTGGCGTGCAGGGTGGGCAACGTCAAGGCCAGCGCCAACTGCCAGGCGCGAGGAATCATGCTGCCACGCTGGCGGTGAACAGGTAGCCGGTGCCGTGAATGGTGATGATCAACTGCGGTTCGGCCGGGTCGTCATGCAGCTTGCGCCGCAGGCGGCCGACCAGCACGTCGATGGAGCGGTCGTTGGGCACCCACTCGCGGTTGCGAATCTGGTCCATCAACTGGTCGCGGCTGAGGGTGTGGCCGCTGTTGCGCAGGAACACACTGAGCAACTGGAACTCGCCATGAGTCAGCAGGGTTTGCCCGCCACAGGCGTCGATCAGGCGCCGGCGGTCGGTATCCAGTGCCCAGTCGGCGAACTGCTTCAGCGATTGCGCGCAGGCTGGGGCGGGGTGCGCCTCGCGGGCATGGCGCACGCGGCGGATCAGGTTTTTCGCCCGGGACACCAGCTCGCGGGGGTTGAGCGGTTTGATCACGTAGTCATCTGCGCCGCATTCCAGGCCAACGATGCGGTCGATATCGTCATTGCGCCCGGTGATGAGGATGATGCCAACCTCCGAGCGCACCCGCAGTTCGCGGGTCAGGGTGAGGCCGTCCTTGCCGGGCAGGCGGATGTCCAGCAGCACGAGGTCGACGTCCTGGCTGCCAAGCAGGGCTTCGGCCCTTTCGGCGGTGTCGGCGCAGTGTACGTCGTAGCCTTCCCGGGACAGGTAGGCCTGCAGCAAGTCACGAACAAGCGGATCGTCATCGACGATCAATACCCGAGGCGTCATTGCGTGTTGTCTCTTTTTATTGGTGTTGTTCTACACACTCGCGACAGCAGCGTACTCGTTACTGAACAGGCGATCAACAGCCCTCGGACAGGCTGAAGCGCCTGCGGCCACCGGCCTGCAGGCCGTCGACCCAGGCCTCGCAGATGATCACGCCCTGCTCGGGGGTGAAGGTGCCGGGGTTCAGGCCCGACTCCAGCCACAGGCCGTCGAGCAAGGCGCTCAGGCTGATGGCCGCCAGGTCGGCATCGAAGCCCTGCCAGCCCTCCTCCTCGGCCAGCCTGGCCAGTAGCTGGCCAAGTTCGTTGCGGTACTCGCCGTAGGAGTGGTCGTGCACCTGGTTGATCGCGTCGGCGGTCTTCACCGCCCCCCAGAAAGCCAGCCAGGCATCGAGCAATTGCGGGTCGAGCAGCTCGGCGCAGAACGAGGCACGAAAGAACGCGGACAGCCGCTCGCGGGCATTGGGCGCGGCCTGGGCCATGGCCTCACGCAACAGGCCCATCACCCGACCGGTGACGGCCATGTAAGCCTCTGCCACCAGTTCGTCCTTGCCCGCGTAATGGTGGCTGATCAGCCCGACCGAGACCCCGGCCTCGGCCGAAATCTTGCGGATCGACGCCCCCTGGAAACCATGGCGTTTGAGGCACACCAGGGTCGCCTCGACCAGGTTGGCTTTGCGCAATTCCGGCAGCATGCGGTGGTAGCGGGCTTCCTGAGTCATCGGTGGGTCTCTGGTTAGGGGCTGGACTGAACGACTGTACAACAAGCCGGACTGCGTGATAAACCCTAAGCGCCACTGCCCGGCAGGGCCCTCTCACAACAACAAAAGCGGCTGCCATGAACGACCTGATCACACGCGAGCTGGACCAAGGCCTGCTGACCCTGGCCTTCAACCGCCCCGACAAGCTCAATGCCCTGAACACTGCCATGTACCAGCTGCTGGGTGACCTGTTGCTGGCGGCAGGTGAAGACCCCGCTGTCGATGCCATCATCATCACCGGTGGGCCGCACTGCTTCAGCGCTGGCAACGACCTTCGCGACTTCCTCGACAACCCGCCCAGCGACCTGGACAGCCCAGTGTTCCGCCTAATGCGGGTGGTCATGGGCCTGGACAAGCCGCTGATCGCAGCGGTCAGTGGTGCGGCGATCGGCATCGGGGCCACCCTGTTGCTGCACTGCGACCAGGTGCTGGTCAGCCGCTCGACCAAGCTGCGCATGCCTTTCGCGCCGCTGGGTGTGTGCCCGGAATTTGGTTCCAGCCTGCTGCTGCCGCGTGTGCTTGGCCAGGCCCGGGCGGCACGCTTGCTGCTGACCAATGCATTGCTGGATGGCGAACAGATGCTGGCCTGGGGGCTGGCCAATGAGCTGCATGAAAACGGCGAACAATGCCTGGAAGCTGCCCGCACGCTGGCGCGGCAGCTGCAAGGCTACCCGCAGGCGGCACTGCGTATCAGCAAGCGGCTGCTCAAGGACAGCCAGCGGGCAGAGCTGGAGGCCACGGTGGCGCGGGAAAGCCAGTTGTTCATCGAGTGCTTGCGTACTGAAGAAGCGCGGGCAGTGCTGCGAGGGCTGATCAAGGATTGAAGGGTCTGGCGCGACCTTTATGGGAACAACTGTCTTGCTCAAACGTTGTTGCACTAGTAGCCGGTCATCTCCAGATACCCGCGCCCGCCCGCACTCCCCTTCAAGCGTACCGGCCCTTCCCAGTACGGGAACCGTGTCTGCATCCACGCCTGCGGCTCAACGGCATCGACCTGCACATCCACCCCATGCTCCGGCACTTGCACCCGCCAGCGCGTCGGTACCTGCTTGCCGTTTTTCTGCGCAGACCAGGCCAGGGCCTGCAGCTGGATCTGTGCGGCGTCCAGTGCCACCACGTCACCTTGTGGCCCTACCCAGGTCCCGGCGCGATAGGGTTCCCCGTGGGCTTCCCGTACCTGGAACAGCATCAGCTTGGCGCCACTGTCCAGGTGCAGGGAAAACCAGTCCCAGCCGGTCTGCCCGGGGGCCAGCGGCTGGCTGCTCCATTCCCGGTCCAGCCAGGCCTGCCCGGTAACCGCGATGCACAAGCTGCCACGCTGGACCTGCCCCTGGACCTGGTAGAACGGCTGGCTGTAATAGTACGAAGCCTGGCCCTTGCCAGATTTTTCGCTGTAGCCCTGCTCACCATGCAGCACCAAGGGAAGATCGCTGTGCAACTGCAGGTCATAGCGAAAACCATCGCCACTTGCGACCATCTGTAGCTGTTCGATACCGCCCTGGCCCTGCAACACCCAGTCATTGATCCATGCGCGAAACGGCTGGGCCTGCACGCCGGCCTGGCCGATCCCCCCCCGCGCCAGGGTTTCAGCAGCCTGATGGCCACCCGGCGCGGTCAGTGCTGCATGCCCCATCCACAGGTTCGGGCTGTTCCAGCCGCTGGTCTCCGGACCGGGGCGCAAGGCCGAGCGGAACAGTGTCCACTGGGCGCCCCAGTCACGGCCCTGGGCGTCCTTGAGGTTGGCGGTGACATACCACCACTCGATACGAAAGCCATCGTGGGGACCGTGGTCATGCGGGAAGACCAGACGATGATCGCGGGTCACCTGGCTGAACTCGCCAGCCTGCTGCCCGAGCCCGGCATAGCTTTGCGGTGCAGGCTGATCACAGCCGCACAACAACAACCCGCTCAGCAACAGCCACGCACTAAGCTTCATCGGACAACGGTCTCAACAGTTCGCGCGGCGGGCGGCGCGCCAGCTGCCACAGCGGCCAGGCGCAGGCCAGCAGGCTGGTGAGCATGCCCAGCACGGTCAACTGCAGCAGTTGCATGGGGAACACATACAGCGGTAAACGCCAGCCGAAGGCCTGCACGTTCACCACCGCGACCAGGCACCAGGCCAGCAACAGCCCAAGCGGAATCGCCAGCAGTACGGTGAAGCCGCTGAGCATGAGTGTCTGCCCCAGGCTCAGCCAGACCAGTTGCATGCGCCGCACCCCCAGCGCCCACAGCGGTGCCAACTGGCCCAGCCGCGCCTGGCCCAGGGTCAGCAGGTTGATGAACAACGCCACACCGGCCACGCCAAGGGTAAGGCTGTTGAGAGCTGCGGTGGCGGCAAAGGTGCGGTTGAAGACGTCGGTCGACCAGCGTTTCAGGCGCGCCTGCTCGACCACCCGGCTGTCATCCAGGGCAAAGTGCTGTTGCAGCGCGGCCTTGAGCGATGCCACCCCTTCAGCGTTCAGGTCGACACTCAAGCCGGCCAGGGTTGCCTGTGGCCAGTGGGCGCGCAACCAGCCGGCATTGACCAGTACATGCCCCTTGGGGTTGCCGTAATCGGCATAGATCCCCACCACGGGCATGGCTGGCGTGCCTGCGGGCAGCTTCAGGCTGTCACCCAGTTGCAGGTTCAATCGCCTGGCCAACTGCTCACTGAGCATCACGGCTTGTCCGCTGGCCAGTTGCTGCCAGGCGCGCGAATGCTGTTCCAGCAATGGCCAGCGCGTACGATAGGCAGGGTGATCGACAATGCCCTGCACTTGCACCGGCCAACCTTGCAGCTGCATGTCTGCGCGCCAGCCGGGCATGACCACGCTGGCCCCGGGCTGCTGCTTGAGCCACTCGACTATCTGCAAGCCTTGGGCCGTGTCCCGCGGGGTGACATACAGGTCGGCGGAGAGGCGCAGGTCAAGCCAACCGACAAACGTCTTGCGAAAACCCTCGGTCATGCTGCCCACGCCAACACTGGCAGCCAGGGCCAGCAAAAGGGCGACCAACGCCAGGCTCAGGGCTGGCAGCTGCTGGCGGCTGTCAGCCACGAACCATTGCGCCAATGGCCGGTGGCAACGACGCGCCAGCCAGGCCAGTACCTGATCGAGCAAGGCCGGCAACAGCAGCGCCGCCGCCAGCAGCAACCCTGCCAGCATGGCGAACGCGCTAAGCAAGCCAGCCCCGAAGACACCACAGCCCAAGGCCAGCAACAGCAGCAGGCCCGCTAGCAAAGCCTGCCGTTGCAACCATGGCCCCTGCGCCAGTCGCCAGGCCTGGGGTTGCGCCAGCGCCAGCAAAGGCAACCGGGCAGCGCGCATTACACTCTCCAAGCCGGCCAGCAATGCACCGAGGACACTCACCAGCACACCCAGCAGCCACCAGCCCGCCGGCAGGCTCAACGTGCCGGCGACCTGGGCGCCATACAGGCCACGCAGGCTGGCGGCCACGTCGGGCAGCAGCCACGCGGCCAATGCGTAACCACTGGCCACCCCGGCCAGCCCACCCAGTGCCGCGAACAAGCCCAGCTCCAGCACCAGGGCGCACAGCAGGGTCTTCAGGCTGACGCCGCACGCGCGCAGGTTACGGATCAGCCCACGGCGCTGCTCCAGCGCCAGACCGATTGCGGCGTGGGCAATGAACAAGCCGACGACGAACGCCAGCAGGCCGAGCGCGGTCAGGTTGAGGTGGAAACTGTCGGTCAGGCGCTGCAAGCCACCATCGTCCTGCCGCGGCTGCAGTTCAAGATAGCGGGCGATATCCGCAGGCAACGGCCCGGGGGTATCGGCCAGCAGCAGACGAGACAACTGCCCCGGTGCGTTCAGCAACGTCTGCGCGTGGCCGATGTCCACCACGATGACCCCGGGTGCCAACGCAGGCTGCAAAACCATAGGCGGCAGCAACTGCCCTTCACTGTCGCGGGTCGGCGATCCGGGGCTTGTGTTCAGTTGACGCAAGGTGTCTGGTCCAACCCAGGCTTGCCCGGGCGAGCCGACGAACGCTTGCAGATCGAATGCCTGCACCTGCACCCCGGCAATGCTACTGGCAGGTGGCAGGCTCAACGGCTCGATGCCGATCAGTCGCACACTGCGTGCGGGCTCGCCCGGCAAGCGCAAGCGCCCTTCCAGCACCGGCGAAACAGCCCAGCCCAGCCTGCGCAGTTGCACGTACAACGCCTGATCGAAGCGCTCGCCATTGCGCGCGATCAGTTGCGCCTGCAGCGGCCCGGTCAATACCGCGCTGGCCCGGGCATAGTCGCTGCGTGCCTGGCTGTTCAACGCCTGCACGCCGGTCCACAACGCCGTGGCCAGCCACAGGCCAGTGAAGATGCTGAAGCACTGCACACGATGGCGCCGCCAGTGGCTGAGCAGCGCCAACAGGGCCAGCGACAAAAGCTTCATCAGCCCTGCTCGGGCCGCAAGCGGCCGGCCTGCAGGTAGCAACGGTGCTGCAAACGCGCCGCCAGCCGCGGGCTGTGGGTCACCATCAGTACCCCGCTGCCGGCTTCGGCGACCAACTGCAGCAACAAACTCAGCACCTCGTCACTGCTGGCTTCATCGAGGCTGCCGGTCGGTTCGTCAGCCAATAGCCAGGCCGGGCGCCCGGCAAGCGCACGGCCGATCGCGACGCGCTGCTGCTGGCCGCCAGACAGTTGTTCCGGGTAACGCCCGAGCAGGTCCGCCAGGCCCAGGCGCTGCGCCAGGTAAGCCGCCCAATGCGGGTCATGCCGCCCGGCGAGACGGGCCTGGAAGGTAAGGTTCAGGCCCACGTCCAGGCTGCTGATCAGGTTGTACTGCTGAAACACCAGGCCGATCCCCTCCCGTCGCCACTGCGCCAGCGACGCTTCCGAACGGCCATCGAGCGGAACGTCGTCGATCAGAATACGGCCACTGTCCGCTCGGTCCAGGCCAGCCACCAGGTGCAGCAAAGTACTCTTGCCGCTGCCCGACTCGCCCATCAGCGCCAGGCTGCTGCCCCGCGCCAGGCGCATGTCCACCCCCTGCAAAATTGGGAGCGGGCCTTGGGGGGTGGGGAATGATTTGTAGAGTTGTTCGATGGCTAGCATCGAGTGGCCTTGATGGGTTGGGTGTCCCTTTAGGCATAGCAGGTTCGGCCAGGCCTGCTCCCGCACCGGCCGCATTGATCGATCTCGCCGGTGCCTTCCTGTTCAGACGACGTGCCGCTGCAGCCGCCCCCTCGAATCGCAGAGGGGCCCCATCAATGGATCCACTAAAAACCGATAATCGCACAGAATCTGCACTTACCAAGCAAAATGCATTGACCTACCACGCCGACCGTAGCCTTAATGGATCCATTAAATAAAAACAAAACCCGGAGAGCCTCCCATGTACCCCAAAAACACCTGGTACGTCGCCTGCACCCCCGATGAGATCGCCACCAAACCCCTGGGCCGACAGATCTGCGGGGAAAAAATCGTGTTCTACCGCGCCCGCGAGAACCAAGTAGCCGCCGTCGAGGACTTCTGCCCGCACCGCGGCGCACCGTTGTCGTTGGGCTATGTCGAGGACGGCAACCTGGTGTGCGGCTACCACGGCCTGGTGATGGGTTGCGACGGCAAGACCGTGTCGATGCCGGGCCAACGGGTGCGTGGCTTCCCCTGCAACAAGACCTTTGCGGCCGTCGAGCGCTATGGCTTCATCTGGGTCTGGCCCGGTGACCAGGCGCAGGCCGACCCGGCGCTGATTCCGCATCTGGAATGGGCGGTGAGTGATGAGTGGGCCTACGGCGGCGGGCTGTTCCACATCGGTTGCGACTACCGCCTGATGATCGACAACCTCATGGACCTCACCCATGAAACCTATGTGCACGCCTCCAGCATCGGCCAGAAGGAGATCGACGAGGCACCGCCGGTCACCACCGTGACCGGCGACGAAGTGGTCACCGCCCGGCACATGGAAAACATCATGGCGCCACCGTTCTGGCGCATGGCCTTGCGTGGCAATGGCCTGGCCGACGATGTACCAGTGGACCGCTGGCAGATCTGCCGTTTCACCCCACCTAGCCATGTGCTGATCGAAGTGGGTGTAGCGCATGCCGGCAAGGGCGGCTACCACGCCGAGGCACAGCATAAGGCGTCGAGCATCGTGGTCGACTTCATCACCCCTGAGAGCGATACCTCTATCTGGTACTTCTGGGGCATGGCGCGCAACTTCGCTGCGCACGACCAGACCCTGACCGACAACATTCGTGAGGGCCAGGGCAAGATTTTCAGCGAAGACCTGGAAATGCTCGAACGCCAGCAGCAGAACCTGCTGGCCCACCCCGAGCGCAACTTGCTGAAGCTGAATATCGACGCCGGCGGCGTGCAGTCACGCAAAGTGCTGGAGCGGATCATCGCCCAAGAGCGTGCGCCGCAGCCGCAACTGATCGCCACCAGCGCCAACCCTGCCTGAGGAACAGCCGACATGATCGATGCCGTAGTGGTATCCCGTAACGATGAAGCGCAGGGTATCTGCAGCTTCGAGCTGGCCGCGGCAGATGGCAGCCTGCTGCCGGCGTTCAGCGCCGGCGCCCATATCGACGTGCACCTGCCCGACGGGCTGGTGCGCCAGTATTCGCTGTGCAACCATCCCGAAGAACGCCATCGCTATCTGATTGGCGTACTCAACGACCCGGCTTCGCGGGGCGGCTCACGTAGCCTGCACGAGCAGGTGCAGGCCGGCGCCCGGCTGCGTATCAGTGCGCCGCGCAACCTGTTCCCGCTGGCCGAGGGTGCGCAGCGCAGTTTGCTGTTTGCTGGCGGTATCGGCATTACCCCAATCCTGTGCATGGCCGAGCAGCTGTCCCACAGCGGCCAGGCCTTCGAGCTGCACTACTGTGCCCGCTCCAGCGAGCGTGCGGCGTTTGTCGAGCGGATCCGCAGCGCGCCGTTCGCTGATCGGCTGTTCGTGCATTTTGACGAGCAGCCGGAAACGGCGCTGGACATCGCCCAGGTGCTGGGCAACCCGCAAGATGATGTGCACCTGTATGTATGCGGGCCCGGCGGGTTCATGCAGCATGTGCTGGACAGCGCGAAGGGGCTGGGCTGGCAGGAGGCCAACCTGCACCGCGAGTACTTCGCCGCAGCACCGGTGGATGCCAGCAACGGTGGCAGTTTCTCGGTGCAGGTGGGCAGCACGGGACAAGTGTTCGAGGTGCCAGCTGACCGGACCGTGGTGCAGGTGCTTGAAGAGAACGGTATCGAGATCGCCATGTCGTGCGAGCAGGGTATTTGCGGCACCTGCCTGACACGCGTGCTGCAGGGCACACCGGACCATCGCGATCTGTTTCTCACCGAAGAGGAACAGGCCCTGAACGATCAGTTCACGCCCTGCTGCTCGCGCTCGAAGACGCCGCTGCTGGTGCTGGACATCTGACCCGGCTTACGACGAGGGCAGGATGACTTTCATGCCCGCGTCTGCCGCAGCCCCGCCAAAGGTTTCGGCATAGCGCAAGGTGGCATTGGCGTGCTCGCGCATGATCGCTTCGGCGCGGGCACCCTGGCGGTTGACCAGGGCGTCGAACACGGCGTGGTGCTGCATATGGGCGAAGTTGAAGCGCCGGTATTCGCGAGCCAGATCATGGCGGTCCACCGCCAGTGCGGTGACCGAGGCGAATGGCAGGTGATCGTTGCGCGCCAGGGCAACGGCAATGGCCGGGTTGTGGCTGGCGTCGATGATCACCTGATGAAAGCGCATGTTCAGGTCGTGATAGACCTGCAAGTCGTCTTCGCTCACAAAGCCCTTGTCGAACAGTTGATCGCCGTCGACCAGGCATTGTTGCAACGCAGCGCGTGCTTGCACCGACAAGCCACGTTCTGCAGCCTGACGCGCCGCCAACCCCTCCAGCACACCGCGCACCTCGACCGCACCCGCGATGTCATCGGCGCTGACCGAGCGCACCTGAAACCCCCGGCCACCAAAGCGCACCAGCAGGCCTTCCTGTTCGAGGGTGCGAAATGCCATGCGCACCGGCATGCGTGAAACGCCGAACAGTTCAGCGGTTGGGACTTCCATCAAGCGCTCGCCGGCCGCCAACTCGCCTGAAGCGATCATCTTGCGCAACGCAACCAGCACCATCTGACCGGGTTTGCTCATCCAGGCGACTTCCAAAGACATGAGCGGGCATCTTAGCGCAAGCCGAGGGGTTGCTGCAGGCCTGTTGTAGGAGCGGGTTCACCCGCGAAGCAGGCAACGCGGAACATGGCACCGGCTGCGCCGGTGTTCGCGGGTGAACCCGCCCCTACAAGGTCAGCGGATAGCTGACGATCAGGCGCGTCTGGTCGAGATCACTGTTGAAGCTGCGCCGGTTGGTCGCGTTGTTCAGCCGGATGTTGAGGTTCTTCAAAGCCCCGCTCTGGAAGGTGTAGTTCACCTCGGCATCGCGCTCCCACTCCTTGCCATTGCTGCCCGCCGCCGTGGTGGCGTTCTCGCCATGCCCGTACCGCACCATGGCCAGCAGCCCTGGCACACCGAGCGCGGCAAAGTTGTAGTCGTAACGCACTTGCCACGAACGCTCGTCAGCATTACTGAAGTTACCGTTGAACATGTCGTTGCCCAGGGTTCGCCCACTGCTGCCGTAAACCGACATCCACTGACTGTCGCCACTGACCTTCTGCAACCCCAGGTACAGCGTGTGGCCACTGTGCGAAGCTGACAGCAAAGCGTAACCGGTGCGGCTCTGGATGTCGCCGATGCGCGCCTGTCCGTCATCCCGGTCGATGAAGTAGCCAAGGTTGGCCCCCAACGTCCACTCCCCTACCCGCTGACTGTGCAGCAGGTTGAAGTAGCTTTGCTGGTAGATGTCCTCCAATTGCGAGTGCCAGGCGCCGATCAGTGTTCGCTGCTGGTTGAAGCGGTACTCGGCGCCGGCGTAGTTGAAGCCGTCCGAGGTGACCCCGGGCGCGGCCCAGGCAGATAGGTCCTGCATGTCCGAAGAGTGGCGCAGGCTCACCTCGCGGTACTGGCCGGCCTGCAGGCTCAGGCCTTCGATTTCCCGCGAGTCGAGCATGGCACCACGGAAGGTCTGCGGCAGCAGGCGGCCATCGTCGTAACGCAACAGCGGAATATCCGGCAACAACTCCCCCACCTTCAGCTCGGTCGCGGACATACGCAGCTTCGCCGCCAGCCCGGCCCGACCGTAGTCGTCGGCCGCTCGCCCGTCATCGTGCACCGGCAACAGTTCTGAGCCGCTTGTACCGCCGCCGCTGTCCAGCTTCACGCCGAACAGGGCGATACCATCCAGGCCAAAACCGATCAGCCCCGGGGTGTAGCCAGAGCTGAACTTGAAGATGAAACCCTGGGCCCACTCTTCAACCTTGCCCTTGGCGGCCCCCGGGTCGCGGAAATCGCGGTTGAAGTAGTAGTTGCGCAATGTCAGCCCACCCTTGGCATCCTCAAAGAAGCCACCCTCTTGCGCCCAGGCCGGCAAACCAAGGCCAAACGCCAGCGAAACAGCCAGGACCGAACGGGCCAGCGTGCAAGTTGTGTCCATCATTATTATTGTTCTCCACGTTCAATAGGCGCAGCAGACCGCCCCAGGCCAGCATGACCCGGAGCAGTAAGTTGCATTCAGATACCCGGCCAGGCCGGGTTACACTCAGTGGCTCAGTGCATCAGCAGGCAAGGCAGACGCAGGCTTGGCCGTTGGGCGCAACAGCAGCAGGCAACCTGCGGCAAGCACGAACACGCTGGCGAACACGCCATACAGATGCAGGGGTTGCCAGCCACCATCGAGCAGCACGCCAGCTACGGTCGGCGACAGGATCGCGCCCATGCGGCCGATGCCGATCCCCCAACCCACACCGGTGGCGCGTACCGATGCGTCATAGACCACCGGCGACAAGGCATACAGCCCAGCCACGCAGCCGTTGGAAAACAGCCCGATCAGCAGGCCCAACGCCAGCGCCGCAGTGACCGAGGCACCATTGGCCACGAACAGCACCAGCAGCGCGGCGGTGATGAGCATGAACAACGCCAGCACGCGAGTCAGTGGCCAGCGCGAAGCCAGGCCGCCGATCAGCGCCGCGCCAACGATGCCGCCCACGCTCAACAGCACGCCGCCGGTGATGCCTTGCTGGGCCGACAAGCCGGCGGCCACCAACAGTTTCGGCGTCCAGCTCATCACGAAGTAGAAGCCGAACATGACCAGGAAGAACAGCAACCAGATCACCAGCGTGGTGCGGCGCATGGCCGGCGCCAGCAGCTGCCTGAACCCGGTTTTGGCACCCTCTGCCCTTGCGGCAACAGCCGGTAGTTGCGCCAATGCCGGCTGGCCAAGGCGCACGGCCAGGCGGTTGACCCGGGCCAGAGCATTGGCCGGCCGGCGTGCCAGCAGAAAGTCCAGCGACTCTGGCAACCACAGCAGTACCAGCGGGATCACCAGTACGGTGACGACGCCGCCAAACAGAAATACCGAGCGCCAGCCCCAATGCCCCAGCAGCCATACCGCCAGCAAACCGCCAAGGGTCGCACCCAGCGCATAGCCAGTGGACTGCAGGCTCACCGCCAAGCCGCGCCAGCGTTTGCTGGCATATTCACTGGCAATCACATTGCTGCTGGCCAGGATGCCACCGATGCCCAGCCCGGTCAGGCCGCGCAGCAGCGCCAGTTGCAGCGGGCTCTGGCTCAGTGCCGAGAGCAGCATGCCGATACCGGACAGCGCCAGACACAGCAGGATCAGCGGACGTCGGCCAAAGCGGTCAGCCCACGGCGCGATGAACAATGACCCGGCCGCCATACCGAACAAGCCGGCACTGAGCAGAAGCCCAACCTGCGCCCCATTCAGGCCCCACTCGGCAGACACCGAGGCGGCGGTGAAGGCCATGACCAGCACGTCGAAGCCATCGATCATGTTGAGGATGATGCAAATACCAATGGCCAGGCACTGAAAGCGACCCATCGGGTCGTTGTCCAGACGTTGCTTGAGATCGGTATTCATGGGGTCACCTGCCGGCCAGGCTTGGCCAAAGGCGAGAGGAACGATGCGCACGCGCAGGCGCAACGGGAGGAACCCTGACGGTTCAGTGCCGCTGGATAGCCATTCATGACTGGACCCTTTTTGTAATTGTTATCGCATACGGCAGGAGGGCTCCGGCCGTTGTCAGGCGCTAATCAACCAGATAATGGATCCACAGACAACGTGACGAAACCACTGCCTAACTATCAGGCGCGACCAATTTCAGTTCATTGCCAGTAAAAATCATATTTTTTATAAATAAATTCAATAGTTTATAAATTCACAACCAACGAAAACTGATGTTCGGTTACCGAACAGAATCGATTTGTGGATCCACAAATCATAAAAAACCACCCCTGACTCGTCATCATGACTCCGCAATGAACAAATCTTCATATTCCCCCTCAGCGCCCTGATCATGGGGCACACAGCCGATGCCAGCCAGCGGGCAGCCGGGGCTCGTCTTGAGGGTGCGGTACGGGTTGCGTAGCATCCGCGGCCCGATCGCGCGCGTATTGCCACCCCTCAGGATCGATTCACAGATGCCGCAACCCATCCCGCTAAAGGACCACGAAAAGGAAAAGCACCTGGTCAACCGTCGGCTTCTGGCCTGCGCTGCCATGGTGTTCAGCCTGTGTGCCGTCTTGGTGGGCCGGCTCTATGTACTGCAAGTGATGCAGCACGACCAGCAAACGGCCGTGTCGGAAAGCAACCGCGTGCACGTGCTGCCCATCGCCCCCGAACGCGGGCTGATCTACGACCGCAACGGCGTGGTACTGGCCGACAACAAGCCCAGCTTCGACCTGACCATGACCCGGGAGCGGGCCGGCGGCGACTCGGCCAAGGTGCTCGACACCCTGACGCAGGTGCTGGGCCTGACCGAAGACGACCGTAAGCAGTTCGACAAGGACCTGCGCCGTGGCCGCAAACCGTTCGAGCCCGTAACCCTTATGGTGGGCCTGAGCGAGGAGCAGATCGCCCTGGTAGCGGTGAACCAGTTCCGCCTGCCGGGCCTGGAGGTGGAGCCGCAGTTCATCCGCGAGTACCCACTGGCCGGGCATTTCGCGCATTCAGTGGGCTATGTGGGGCGCATCAACGAGAAAGAAGCCAAAACGCTCGACAGCACTGAGTACCGCGGCACCCAATCGATTGGCAAGACCGGCATCGAGCGCTTCTACGAAAGCCAACTGCATGGCCACGTGGGCTACGAAGAGGTCGAGACCAACGCTCAGGGGCGGGTGATGCGCGTGCTCAACCACAAGGACCCGACCCCCGGGCAGGATATAGTCCTCACCCTCGACGCCCATTTGCAGATAGCCGCAGAAAAAGCGCTGGGTGACCGCCGTGGCTCGGTGGTGGTATTGGACCCGGCCAATGGTGACGTACTGGCGATGGTCAGCAACCCCAGCTTCGACCCCAACTTGTTCGTCAAGGGCATCAGCTTCAAGCAGTATGCCGCGCTGCGCGACTCCATCGACCGCCCACTGTTCAACCGCGTCCTGCGCGGCCTGTATGCGCCCGGCTCGACCGTGAAGCCTGAAGTGGCCATCGCTGGCCTCGACAGCGGGGTGATCACCCCTGGCAGCCGGGTGTTCGACCCGGGCTACTACGAACTGCCCAACTATGACCACAAGTACCGCAACTGGAACCGCAGCGGCGACGGCTGGGTGGACATGTACACCGCCATCATGCGTTCCAACGACACCTACTTCTACGACCTGGCGCACAAGTTGGGCATCGACCGGCTGCACGACTACATGGCCGAGTTCGGCCTGGGCCAGAAGGTGTCGCTGGACATGTTCGAGGAAGCCTCCGGGCTGATGCCCTCGGCCGAGTGGAAGCGCGCCACACGACGCCAGGCCTGGTTCCCCGGCGAGACGCTGATCCTTGGCATTGGCCAGGGTTACATGCAGGTCACCCCCCTGCAGTTGGCCCAGGCCACCAGCCTGCTGGCAAGCAAGGGCGTGTGGCACCGCCCGCACCTGGCCATGACCGTGGGCGGCGATACGCCGATCGACCCAAACCCCATGCCCGACATCGTGCTGCACGACAAGCATGCCTGGGACCAGGTCAGCCAGGGCATGCAGATGGTCATGCACGACCCGCGCGGCATTGCCCGCGCCGCGGCCGCCGGTGCCCAGTACCGAATTGCCGGCAAAAGCGGTACCGCGCAGGTGGTGGCGATCAAGCAGGGTGAGCGTTACAACCGCAACAAGACCCTTGAGCGCCACCGCGACAACGCCCTGTTTGTCGGCTTTGCTCCGGCTGAGCACCCCAGTGTGGTGGTGGCGGTAATGATCGAGAACGGTGAGGCTGGAGGCCGGGTCGCAGGGCCGGTGGTGCGGGAGGTGATGGATGCTTATCTGCTGGACGAGCAAGGGCACCTGAAGCCGGAGTATGCGGGCGGCGCACCCACTCGGGGTGTGCCACACACGTGATTTCGCCGGGCCGCCGTGGTGCCGGTTTTTGCCGCGAATGGGTCAGGATGCCGTGCGCGGCATCAGCTCATACGGGTGTTTCCACCCCGGCAGTGCCTGGATGCGGGCTTTCCACGCCTCGATGTGCGTGAACACTGCCAACGGGATACCGGTGTCTTCCGGCATGAACACATACCCGGCCAACGACAGGTCGGCGATGGTCAACCGGCCACCGACCATGAATGGCGTCTTCGCCAGGTGCGCGTCGACAATACGGTAAGCCGCCGTGGCACGCTCGCGCAGGAACCGCGTCACATCGGTTTCGCCGGTGTTCTTCAGGCAAAACAAAAAGCGCAGCGCAGCGTAATAGCTGGTGAACTTATGGTTGTCGAACAGCATCCAGCGCCAGATCTCGCGCTTTTCATCTTCATCGCGAGGCCCGAACTGGCCGGTCTGTTCGGCAAGGTATTCCAGAATCAGCGCAGACTGGGTGAAGCGCTTGCCAGCATGCTCCATCACCGGCACCTCGCCCTGCTCGTTCACCTCATCGCGCCAGGTTTGCTCACGCGTCTGGCCGTGGAAGAAGTCGACGAACACCGGCTGCCAGTTCTGGCCGGTGAGTTCAAGCATGAGCGCAGCCTTGTAGGCGTTGCCGGATTCGGCGAAGCAATGCAGCTTGTAGTCGGACATGGGCGAACCTTCAGTTTCCTTTGAATGATCGGCAGGGCCCTCTGCGGATTTGCCCGCGAAGCACCATCCACCCAAGCAAATCACGCGCGTCCCGACGCGGTCAATCCATCGTCAGGCCCGACACTCTCCAGCCAGAGAAAGGGAACTACCCGCACTCCCCACCCGTCTTACTCACTGAGTGGTTTATTTCCCTGTGCTTCACGCTTCTGGAGAACACGACATGCGCCACCTACTGCTCGCCCCTGCGCTGCTGCTTCTGATGCCTGCCGGAGCTGCCCTCGCCCGCGTCGATGCGGGCGACGTCGCTACCTCGGCCGGTGTTTCCGCTTCGCTGTATTCGACCTTCAAGGATGACAAACGCATCATCCCGGCCCGTGACGAACTTTCAGCATTCGTCGCCAGCGGCGGTGCCATCCGCGGCGCCTATGTGGAGTCGGCGCTTGAACAGGCCCGCAAGGACCATCCAGGGCTACAGGCCAATGATGAAGAACTGGCCCGGGCTATCTTGTCGCAAGATGACCCTGTGGCTGACCATTGAGTAAACCTGTACCGGCCCTTGCGCGGCGGTTCGACACGAGAGGGCCGGTACAGGGCCGCTTCACCCCCAGCCATCCATACGCATGGTCGCCCTGACCAGGCGCTGCTCTTCCTGCTCGATCTCCCGCAAACTGTCGCGTATGCCATTGATATGCTCGCGCGCGGCCCGCTGCGCCTGCTCGGGCAATTGCTCCATGACCGCGCGATACAAGCGCGCATGCTGCCGATCAATCTGGCGTTTCTGCGCTGGCCGGCAATACAGGTTGTTGACCGAAGCGAACACCGTGCTCAAGGTCAGGTCACTGAGCGATTGCAGGGTATGCACCAGCACCGGGTTATGCGACGCCTCACTGATCGCCCGGTGAAAGGCATGGTCACGGCGGGCATGCTCACGGGCATCGAGCGCCTGCGCAGCCTCGTGCGCCGCCAGCATTTCTTCGTAGCGCCGGCGGATCAGCAGGCGGTCGACGTCGGTAGCCCGCAACGCCGCCAGCCGCGCCGACTCAGCCTCCAGCAACGCCCGGACCTCCAGCAGGTCGAACAGCGTGCGCGGTTGCGAACTGAACAGGTGCATCAAAGGCGTAGCACCCGCCTGCCCGGTGAGATCGGCGACGAACGAACCCCGCCCCTGTTCGGTGTCGATGATGCCGCGCCCACGCAGAACGCGCAGGCCCTCGCGCAAGGCCGAACGTGAACAGCCAAGCTTTTCCACCAGCCGCCGCTCCGACGGCAGTGCCTGACCCACCTTGAGCACGCCTTCGACGATAAGCCGCTCGACCCGTTCGGCAACCTGGTCGGCGACCTTGGCCTTGCCTTCAGTACCCACTGCGCACACTCCTGCTGGTAGGACCACTTTGACTTATATCGCCAATCTAGCCAGACAGAACCGTGAATAGACAGTACTGCCCGAAGAAACTGGTAGGACCAGTCAACATCTCACTCGACCCCGAACGCTAGCACGCGCACGCTGCATCGGTGACCGCTTCGCCAACAACAACAAAAACCGTTGCGAGTGAGCCAATGAATATCCTGTATGACGAACGCGTCGATGGCGCGCTGCCCAACGTGGACCTGGCCGCCCTGTTGCAGGCGCTGCGCGATGCACTGCCGGACCTTGAAATCCTGCACCGCGATGAAGACCTCAAACCGTACGAATGCGACGGCCTGTCGGCCTACCGCACCGTGCCACTGCTGGTGGTACTGCCCGAGCGCCTGGAACAGGTGCAGACGCTGCTGAAGCTTTGCCACAAGCGCGGCGTACCGGTGGTTGCGCGTGGCGCCGGTACCGGCCTGTCTGGTGGTGCCCTGCCGCTGGCCAAGGGCATCCTGCTGGTGATGGCGCGCTTCAACCGTATCCTCGAGGTCAACCCGCAGGGGCGTTACGCCCGCGTGCAACCGGGCGTACGCAACCTGGCCATCTCCCAGGCCGCCGCACCCCATGGTATGTACTACGCACCCGACCCTTCCTCGCAAATTGCCTGCTCGATCGGTGGCAACGTCGCCGAAAACGCCGGTGGCGTGCACTGCCTCAAGTACGGCCTGACCGTACACAATGTGCTCAAGGTGGACATCCTTACGGTCGAGGGCGAACGCCTGAGCCTGGGCAGCGATGCCCTGGACAGCCCCGGCTTCGACCTGCTGGCATTGTTCATCGGCTCCGAAGGCATGCTCGGTATCGTCACCGAAGTCACCGTCAAGCTGCTGCCCAAGCCCCAGGTGGCGCGGGTGATACTGGCCAGTTTCGACAGCGTCGAGGACGCCGGCCGGGCAGTCGCCGACATCATCGCTGCCGGCATCATTCCCGGCGGCCTGGAGATGATGGACAACCTGGCGATCCGCGCCGCTGAAGACTTCATCCATGCCGGCTACCCGGTGGACGCGGCGGCGATCCTGCTGTGCGAACTGGATGGCGTGGAAGCCGATGTTCACGACGACTGCGAGCGCGTCGCCGCCGTGCTGACGCAAGCCGGGGCCCGCGAGGTGCGCCTGGCCTGCGACGAAGCCGAGCGCGCTCGTTTCTGGGCCGGGCGCAAGAACGCCTTCCCGGCCGTGGGACGCATCTCCCCGGACTACTACTGCATGGACGGCACCATCCCGCGCCGCGAGTTACCACGGGTGCTCAAGGGCATCAGCGACCTGTCCGCGGAGTACGGCCTGCGGGTGGCCAACGTGTTCCATGCCGGCGACGGCAACATGCACCCGTTGATCCTGTTCGATGCCAACCTGCCCGGCGAGCTGGCGCGTGCCGAAGCGATCGGCGGCAAGATTCTGGAGCTGTGTGTGAAAGTGGGCGGCAGCATCACCGGTGAACACGGCGTGGGGCGCGAGAAGATCAACCAGATGTGCGCGCAGTTCAACAGCGACGAAATTACCCTGTTCCACGCGGTGAAGGCCGCCTTCGACCCCCAGGGCCTGCTCAACCCCGGCAAGAACATTCCCACCCTGCACCGCTGCGCCGAATTCGGCGCCCTGCACGTGCACCAGGGGCAACTGCCCTTCCCCGAGCTGGAGCGCTTCTGATGAGCATGGATCGCGACATGAGCCAGACGCTGTTGGAGCAGGTCAACCAGGCGCTGAACGAAGATACGCCGCTACGTATCCAGGGCAGCAACAGCAAAGCGATGCTCGGCAACCCGGTGGCTGGCGAAGTACTCGACACCCGCAAGCACCGCGGCATCGTCAGCTACGACCCCACCGAGCTGGTACTCACGGCCCGCGCCGGTACCCCCCTGCGCGAGATCGAGGCAGCCCTGCACGAGGCCGGCCAGATGCTGCCCTGCGAACCACCTCACCTGGGCCCCGAGGCCACCTTGGGCGGCATGGTTGCGGCCGGGTTGTCTGGCCCGCGACGGCCGTGGGCCGGGTCGGTGCGCGACTTTGTACTGGGTACACGGGTAATCACCGGCCACGGCAAGCTGCTGCGCTTTGGTGGCGAGGTGATGAAGAACGTCGCCGGCTACGATGTGTCACGCCTGATGGCGGGCAGCTTCGGATGCCTGGGGCTGCTGACCGAGGTTTCGCTGAAAGTGCTGCCACGCCCGCGCCTGTGCCTGAGCCTGCGCCTGCCAATGGGCCGCAATGAAGCGCTGGCCGAGCTGGCCGAATGGGGTCAGCAACCGCTGCCGATCAGCGCCGCCTGCCATGAAGGCGAAACGCTGTACCTGCGCCTGGAAGGCGGCGAAGGGTCGGTGCAGTCGGCACGCCAGCGGCTGGGGGGCGACACGCTCGATAACCGCTTCTGGAGCGACCTGCGCGAACAGCGCCTGGCGTTCTTTGCCGACGCCGCCCCCCTGTGGCGCCTGTCCGTACCCACCGTCACCGGCGAGCTGGACCTGCCCGGCCAGCAACTGATCGACTGGGGGGGTGCCCAGCGCTGGCTCAAGACCTGCGCACCGGCGCAGGCCATTCGCGACCAGGTCGCCAGGGTGGGCGGCCACGCCACCTGCTACGCCCCCGGTGCAGCCAGCAGCCCGCCGCTGCCGGTTGCACTGATGCGCTATCACCGCGCCCTCAAGCAGCAGCTCGATCCCCAGGGGGTGTTCAACCCTGGTCGCCTGTACCCGGACCTGTGAGGCCAGCCCATGCAAACCAACCTTAGCGAAACCTCGCGCCGCCTGGCCCGCGCCGACGAAGCCGAGCGCATCCTGCGCACCTGCGTACATTGCGGCTTCTGCACCGCCACCTGCCCCACTTACCAGTTGCTGGGCGACGAACTCGACGGCCCTCGCGGGCGCATCTACCTGATCAAGCAGATGCTCGAAGGCGAGCCGGTCACCGCCAGCACCCAATTGCACCTGGACCGCTGCCTGACCTGCCGCAACTGCGAAACCACCTGCCCATCGGGGGTGAAGTACCACGACCTGCTGGACATCGGCCGCGCAGTGGTCGAGCAGCAGGTGCCACGCCCACTCGGCCAGCGCCTGTTGCGCCTGGGCCTGCGTGCGGTGGTGCCGCGCCCGGCACTGTTCAAGGCCCTGACCCGCAGCGGCCAGGTGCTGCGCCCGCTGCTACCGGCCTCAGTCAAACGCAAGTTGCCGGCGCAGGTCACCACACCGGGCCAGCGTCCGGCAGTTCGCCATGCACGCCGGGTACTGATGCTGGAAGGCTGCGTGCAGCCGGCCCTGTCACCCAATACCAATGCCGCTGCTGCGCGGCTGCTCGACCGCCTGGGTATCAGTGTGCAACCGGTCCGGCAGGCCGGATGCTGTGGCGCGGTGGACTATCACCTGAATGCCCAGGAGCAAGGCCTGCAGCGGGCACGGCGCAATATCGACGCCTGGTGGCCCGCCATCGAAGCGGGTGTCGAGGCTATCGTGCAGACCGCCAGCGGCTGCGGTGCGTTTGTCCGCGACTATGGCCACCTGCTGGAAAAAGACCCCCATTACGCTGCCAAGGCCGCCCGGGTCAGCGCCCTTTCCCGCGATCTGGTGGAAATCCTGCGCGATGAGCCGATCGAACAATTGGCCCTGTGCGCCGAACAGCGACTGGCCTTCCACTGCCCATGCACCCTGCAGCACGCCCTGAAACTGGGCGGCGCGGTGGAAGCGTTGCTGACGCGGCTTGGCTTTACCCTGACCTCGGTGCCCGATGGCCACCTGTGCTGTGGCTCGGCGGGGACCTATTCGCTGACCCAGCCAGAACTGTCACTGCAACTTCGCGACAATCGTCTGAATGCGCTGGAAAGCGGTAAACCGCACCTCATTGCCACAGCCAACATAGGCTGCCAGGCCCACCTCGACGGAGCTGGACGCACGCCCGTGCGCCACTGGGTCGAAATCGTCGAAGCAGCCTTGAACCCGGAGCCCGCCCATGCTTAGCAAGTTCGTTATCGGCCAGACCGAAATCGCCCGCGTACTGACCGCCGCCCGCCAGGAAGCCCAGGCCCGACAATGGAGCGTGACCATCGCCGTGGTCGACGACGGCGGCCACCCACTGGCCCTGGAACGCCTGGACGGCTGCGCGCCGGCCAGTGCCTACATCGCGATGGAAAAGGCCCGCACCGCCGCACTGGGGCGCAAAGAGACGCGGGATTATGAAGAGATGGTCAATGGTGGCCGTACGGCATTCGTGACCGCCCCCCTGCTGACCAGCCTTGAAGGTGGCGTGCCGCTGCGGGTGGAAGGCCAGGTGGTGGGCGCCATTGGTGTATCCGGCGTCAAATCCGAACAGGATGCCCAGGTGGCCAAGGCGGGGGCTGCTGCCTTGTAGACCCTGAGGTTAGACCACCGCCCAGCATCTTAAGACGTTTCCTACGCCGCCCTCAGAAGCGCCCTACTTGCTGCCTCTGCCCACAGAAAACATGATCGGCACTGGAGGACGCAAGGTCGCGATCCAGAGGAGGCTCCGCATGCACCCGTACGCCCGCCCCATCGCCGAACTGCGCAGCAGCCTGCGCGAAATGCTGGCCCATGACATGACCAACCCCGACAACGACCCGCACTTGTCGGGGGTCATGTTCTTCTGCGCCACCGATGAACATTCCCGGCAATTGATCGAACGCATCGAGTTGCTGGCCAGCGAGGTGTTCTTCGACGCGAACGGGCGGGCCATTTCAGAGCATATGAAAGCGTCGACGGTTGAAGGCGTGCGCATCAAGCGCAACCGCAACGCGCCGGAAGACGAAACCGTGATACGCATTGCCCTGGCAGAAAAAGGCTATATCACCGTCAGCACCGCTCGGCTCTGAGCGGTTGGCTCGGCCTCTTCGTAGCCTGTGACAAGCACCTGAGTCGCAGCCAATCCGCTATCCTGAGCAATCCTCCGCTCCGGACCCGCCCATGGAACTGCACATTCGCCTGGAGGGCCGCAAAGGCCTGGCCGATCAGCTTTACCAGCAATTGCGCGATGGTATCGACAGCGGCCACCTGGCCGCCGGCTCCCAACTGCCGCCTACCCGTCTGCTGGCTGAACAACTGGGCGTATCGCGCAAGACCGTGGCCGAGGCCTATTCGCGGCTGACCTACGATAACCTGCTCAGCGGCGTGGTCGGCCGTGGCACATTCGTCACCCCACGCCATCCGCTGCGCAGCAACGAATCAGCCACCCTCCCCCTGGCCGGCGCCGCCTCCCTCGAGCGCTGGCAGCAACGCGCCACCGTGCTCAGCCAACGCCAGTTGCAGGCGCCATCGCGCTATGACTTCGTCGGGGGTGCTTCGAGCAAGGCACAGTTCCCCTTCGACCAGTGGCGCAGTTGCCTGAACTACGCACTGCGCCGCAGCCAGCGCCACCCCGAGCGCCAATTCCCGGCCCAGGGCTTGCCGGAACTGCGCGAAGCCATTGCCCACCACATCGCCTACTCGCGCGGGGTGCACTGCAGCGCAGCCGACCTGCTGGTGTGCAACGGCGCCCAGCAGGCGCTGGACCTGATCGCCCGGGTGCTGGTCGAACCGGGCTGCCAGGTGGCCATGGAAGATCCTGGCTACCCGCCGGCACGGCAATTGTTCCTGGCCCTGGGTGCACGCCTGCAATCGGTGCCGGTGGATGATGAGGGCCTGTGCGTGGAACAGATCGCCGACGGCACCCGGCTGATCTACGTCACACCCTCGCACCAGTTCCCGCTGGGCATGCCGATGAGCGAGCCACGCCGGCAAGCCCTGCTTGCGCGGGCCGCCGAGCTGGGTGCACTGATCATCGAAGACGACTACGACTGTGAGTTCCGCTACCACGGGCCAGCCTCGGACGCGCTGCAGCGTCTGGACCGGCATGGGCTGGTCGCCTACGTCGGGACCTTCTCCAAGACCTTGCTGCCCGAGCTGCGCCTGGGCTATGCCGTATTACCGCCTGCCGTACTGCAGGCCGCTTGCGTGGCCAAGCACCTGAGCGATTGGCACAGCCCGACCCTGCTGCAGTGGGCGCTGGCGCGCTTCCTTGGCGAAGGCCACCTGAACAAGCACATCCGCCGCTGCCACGAGGTCTACAGTGCACGCCGCGAGCGCATCCTGGCGCGCCTTGGCGGCGATCTGGCACCGTGGTTCAGCGCCATCCCCGCCAGCGCAGGCTTCCACCTCAGTGCCTTGGCTACGCCCGCAGTGGATGTGGAACTGTTGGCCAACCTCGCGCGCAAGGTAGAGGTCGGCCTGTATTCACTGGCACCCTTCTTCAGCGAGGCGCCGGTCCGCCCGGGGTTATTGATGGGCTTCGGCGCCATCGAACTGCTGGATATCGACCCGGCGCTGGACCGGGTACGCGATACCCTGCAACGCCTCAGTTGACCGGTGCGGCCTTGCCGGTTGCGGCCGGCCGGGCGATAGCCGCCGCATAGCCGCGCGGGTTGAAGCACGCGGTCACCAGCAGCATTGCCATCACGGTCACGGTCAACAGCGTCCACGAAGCCTGGAAGTCGCCACTGACATCCCGCAGCCAACCCGTGATATACGGCACGATGCCGGTGATGATAAAGCCGATACCCTGTACGAACGCCGCCAGGCTGCCGGCTTCGGCAGGCGTTTTCAGGTGTTCCAGGGTCAACGTCAGGCACTGGCTGAAGCAGGCACCCAAGCCAAAGCCGATCATGGCGACCCAAAGCCCGGAAGCCGCCGCAGGTGCCAGCAAAAGCCCCAGGAAGCCCGCCAGCTGGATCGCCAGCGCCAGCCACAAACCCGGGCGCCTGTCTGCCCAACGTCGCAGCAGCAGCGGCAGGCCGAGCGCACCGAGCACCTGGAAGACGGTCATCAGGCCCACCAGGTCGGCACCGCCCTGAGCGCTGCCGCCATGCTCGATGTGGTAAGCCGGCAACCAGGCCACCATGCTGGTGTAGCCGCCGTTGATCAGGCCGAAGTACAGGGCCAGCAACCATGCCCGGCGGGTGCCGAACCAGTGCCCGCCTGCGGCCCCAGACAGCTTCGGCGCCTCCTGCCTTGGCCGCAGCACGGCCCAGGCCAGCACCGCCAGCACGGCCGGGACCGCCCATACGCCCAGGCCCGCCTGCCAGTAGCCGAAATGGCCGCTGATGTGTGGCCCGAGTACTGCAGCCAGGCCGCCGCCGCTCATCAGCGCCGCCGAGTACAGCCCCATCGCCCCGGCCAGACGCCCAGGGAACCAGCGGTTGACCAGCCCCGGCATCATGCCCTGAACCACCGCCACGCCCAGGCCAGCCACCAGCGCACTGGCGATCAGCGCCCAGGCACTGTCCAGCTGCAGGCGCCACAGGCAGGCCAGGGCAATCGCGGCCAGGCCCCCCAGCATGCCGCCATGCTCGCTGACCCAGCGTCGCAGCCACGGTTGCAACAGGGGCACCAGGCCCATGCACAGCACCGGTAGCGCCGTCAGCAAGGCCGCCTGCTGGTAACCCAGGCCGGTGCTGGCGCGCATGGGTTCGAGTAACGGGCCGATACTGGTCAGGATCGGCCGCAGGTTCAACGCCAGCAGGATCACCAGCAACAGGTTCAGTACAGCGCTCATTGTGAGTCGGTTCTCTTGTAACAGGAACTAGCCATTATCCCGGCTCGGCTGGCCTGGCAGAAATGAAGAGATTGGATGCAGGTCAGTGGCCACCTGAATGGACGATTGGCCTCCCGCTTATGCGCAAAATTGGCTATCGGGGTGGCCAATGAGCGGCGCTACAGTAGCGCCATGTCCACCCCACACTTCTGGAGACTGCCATGCACAACCGTATCGAATGGGCCAAACACGCGCCGCAAGCCTACAAAGCCATGGTCGGCCTGGAGCAGGCGCTGGCCAACAGCGGCCTTGAACACTCGCTGCTGGAGCTGATACGCCTGCGCGCTTCGCAGATCAACGGCTGCGCCTACTGCGTCAACCTGCATGCCAACGATGCGCGCAAGGCCGGTGAGACCGAAGCACGCCTGCAGACCTTGTGCGTGTGGCAGGACACCAGCTACTTCACGCCGCGTGAACGTGCTGCCCTGGCCTGGGTCGAGAGCCTGACCCGCTTGCCTGAACGGGGTGCGCCGCAAGAGCAATATGAAGCCCTGCAGGAACACTTCGAGCCGGGCGAGGTGGCCAACCTGACCTTGGCAATTGCCACCATCAATGCCTGGAACCGGTTCGGCGTCGGCTTTGCCATGGTGCCGGCCTGATCCTTTCGGGTGGCCTGTGCTGGCCTATTCGCGGGCAAGCCCGCTCCTACAATTCTGGGCGTGCCCTGTAGGAGCGGGTTTACCCGCGAACACCGGCAGAGCCGGTGCCATCCACCGCGGTGGTTTCTTCGCGGGCATGCCCGCTCCTACAGGTAGAACGCAGGCCGACCAGCCGCGCCCGGTAGCTCCCTGGGCTCTGCCCGGTCCACTTCTTGAACGCCCGGTGGAAGGCACTCGGTTCCTGAAACCCCGCCTGCTCGGCAATTTCGGCAATGCTCAACGCGCCTTCGCGCAGCCGCTCGAAGGCCATGGCCCGGCGCACTTCATCCTTGATCTGCTGGTACGAACGCCCCTCCCGCTCCAACTGCCGGCGAAAGGTACTGGCACTGATCCCCTGTTGCTGCGCCAGTGCGGCCAATGTCGGCCACTGTCCATAGCGCAATGCCCGCAGGTGCCGATACACCTCAGCCACCAGCCCGTTCTGATTGCGAAAGCGGATCACCAGCCCTTGAGGTGCACTGCGCAGAAAGGTCTTCAGGGCTGCCCGATCCTGCACCACCGGCAGGCGCAGGTAGGCGCTGTCGAACTCCACCTCGGTGCGTCCGCTGCCCAGCCGCAGGTCCGGCCCCCACAGCAGCAAGTCGTCCTCCTGGGCCGGGCGCGACACCGCGAGCTCCGTGCGGTCGATGGCAATCCGCCGCCCGGCCAGCCAGCACAGCATGCCGATCATCAGCACCAGGTAGGTTTCCTCGGCATAGACCCGGGTCAAGGGGTCGGCAATGTTCGACTGCACGCTGATCACCGCCCGCCCGCCACGTACCGTCAGGCTGCCACGCAGGTCACGCAGGAACAGGCCGAAGCCCCCCATGCACTGGCGCAAGGCCTTTTCCAGGTTCGGCTCGAGGATCAACCCCCGGCAGATCAGGGCAAAACTGCCCAGCGGCATGCCATGGCTGTCGAGGCCAAAGAACTCATCGTCCAGGCGCTGGATCAACGCCAGCCACAGCTGGGCGAACGCCTTGGCCGGCACCCGCGCCAGAGGCTGATCGAGCAGCTGCGGGGCGATGCCCACCGCAAGCAGCTGGGCATCACGCTCGGCGGGCGTGTCGCGCAGGGCGTGGAGCATGGCGTTGAGGAAGTACACGGCGACTGAATCGCTTTCGCGCATGGCGGTTTTCGCTGTCTATGCTGAGTGGCAAAAAGTGCCAGGTTGTTTGAACAGATTCGGCATAGGCTGCAACAGAGCCTTTGCCTAGACTCGATCCCACTTCGGGGCCGCCAACCATTCTCGCAGAGCCTGGCCCGGTCCCGCCACGCCTTCGCAATCGGAGCCCTTATGAGCAGCGCAGAAATCTACGTCGTCAGTGCCGTCCGTTCAGCCATTGGTGGCTTTGGCGGTTCCCTCAAGGACCTGCCGCTGGCCGACCTGGCCAGCGCCGTGACCCGCGCCGCCATCGAGCGTTCGGGCCTGGCCGCCGAGCAAGTCGGCCACATGGTGATGGGCACGGTAATCCCCACCGAACCGCGTGACGCCTACCTGGCACGGGTAGCGGCAATGAACGCTGGCATCCCCAAGGAAACGCCGGCATTCAACGTCAACCGCCTGTGCGGGTCTGGCCTGCAGGCTATTGTCTCTGCGGCCCAGGGCCTGTTGCTGGGCGACACCGATGTGGCCGTCGCGGCCGGCGCCGAGTCCATGAGCCGTGGCCCTTACCTGCTGCCACAGGCGCGCTGGGGTGCACGCATGGGTGACCTGCAAGGCATCGACTATACCGTCGGCGTGCTGCAGGACCCGTTCCAGCACTTCCACATGGGCATCACTGCCGAGAACGTTTCGGCCAAGTACGGCATTACCCGCGAAATGCAGGACGAACTGGCACTGACCAGCCAGCGCCGCGCCGCTCGTGCGATTGCCGAGGGCCGCTTCGCCAGCCAGATCGTTGCGCTGGAGCTGAAAACCCGCAAGGGCAGCGTGCAGTTCAGTGTCGACGAGCATGTGCGCGCTGATGTGACCGCCGAACAACTGGCCGGCATGAAGCCGGTGTTCAAGAAAGACGGCACCGTCACTGCCGGCAACGCCAGCGGTATCAACGATGGCGCCGCCGGCCTGGTGTTGGCCACCGGTGACGCGGTGCGCCGCCTGGGCCTGAAGCCACTGGCACGCCTGGTGGGCTATGCCCATGCCGGGGTGGAACCTGAGCTGATGGGCCTTGGGCCGATCCCGGCCACCCGCAAAGTGCTGGAAAAAACCGGCCTGAACCTGCAAGACCTGGATGTGATCGAGTCCAACGAAGCCTTCGCTGCCCAGGCCTGCGCCGTTGCCCGCGAGCTGGGCTTCGACCCGGAAAAGGTCAACCCCAACGGTTCGGGCATTTCCCTGGGCCACCCGGTGGGTGCCACCGGTGCGATCATCGCCACCAAGGCCATCCATGAGCTGCAGCGCATCCAGGGCCGCTACGCCCTGGCCACGATGTGTATCGGCGGTGGCCAAGGCATCGCCGTCGTGTTCGAGCGCGTCTGAGGGAGGCTGACACATGAGCATTGAAAAGATCGCCGTGATCGGCGCGGGCACCATGGGCAACGGCATTGCCCAGGTGTGCGCCATTGCCGGCTACCAGGTGCTGCTGGTGGATGTTTCCGACGCAGCGCTCGAGCGCGGTGTGGCCACCTTGAGCAAGAACCTCGAGCGCCAGGTCAGCAAGGGCACTCTCGACGCCGACAAGGCCGCAGCCGCCAAAGCCCGCATCCGTACCAGCACCGACTACACCCAGCTCAGCGCTGCACAGCTGGTGATCGAGGCGGCTACCGAGAACCTGCAGCTCAAGCAGCGCATCCTGCAGCAGGTGGCAGCCAACGTCGCCGCCGACTGCCTGATTGCCACCAATACTTCGTCGCTGTCGGTGACCCAACTGGCCGCCAGCATCGAGCACCCCGAGCGCTTCATTGGTGTGCACTTCTTCAACCCGGTACCGATGATGGCGCTGGTAGAAATCATTCGTGGCCTGCAGACCAGCGACACCACCTACGCCCAGGCGCTGATGGTGACCGAAAAAGTCGGCAAGACCCCGATCACCGCCGGCAACCGCCCGGGCTTCGTGGTCAACCGCATCCTGGTGCCAATGATCAACGAGGCGATCTTCGTGCGCCAGGAAGGCCTGGCCAGTGCCGAGGACATCGACACCGGCATGCGCCTGGGCTGCAACCAGCCGATCGGCCCGCTGGCCTTGGCCGACCTGATCGGCCTGGACACCCTGCTGGCAATCATGGAGGCCTTCCACGAAGGCTTCAACGACAGCAAATACCGCCCTGCTCCACTGCTCAAGGAAATGGTCGCGGCCGGCTGGCTGGGGCGCAAGAGCGGTCGCGGTTTCTTCACCTACTGAGGAGCAAGCGCCATGCCCCCGGTCAATGCCGCAATGCGCTGTGCCAACTTTGAGGAGCGACGTGACCGGGCCATGGCATTGTTTGCCGAAAAGGGCTTTGGCCAGGTCAGCATGCGCGAGCTGGCGGCCCATGTGGGGCTTACCGCCGGCTCGCTGTACCATCACTTTCCCAGCAAGCAGGACCTGCTGTACGACTTGATCGAAGAGTTGTACGAAGAGCTGCAGGCCACCCTGGACCAGGCCCGCCGGGCCATGGCCCGTGGGGCATCGGCGTTGAGCTGCCTGATTGCTGCGCACTGGCAGCTGCATGCCGAGCGGCCGCTGCAGTTCCGGCTGGCCGAACGGGATTTGTGTTGTTTGAGTGAGGCGCAACAGGCGCACCTGGCATCGTTGCGCAAGCGCTATGAGGCGGGTTTGCTGCGCCTGATCGCACCGCAAGCGAAACTGCCGGGGCAAGCGTTGGACGCCACAGCGCATGTACTGGCGACGCTTCTCAACCAGCTGCCGGGGCTGCTCAAAGCAATGCCTGAAGAGCAGGGCTTGGAGCTGATGGAAAACTTGCTGGTCGGGGGCATTGAGCGGACGCTGCGGTAGCCTGCCAGGGCCTCTGCGCGGGCTTGCCCCGCGAAGAGGCCGGATGCCTCAGCGCAACAGCGACTGGATCTGCTCGTGCAAGGTATCCAGGTCAAACGGCTTGGCCAGGATAGGGGCCTTGCGGGTGATCGGGCTGCCAGATTCGAGAATCTCCGCCGGGTAGCCGCTGATGAAAATCACCTTCAGGTCGGGCCGCAACTTCACCGCGGGCTCGGCAATATCCACTCCCGAGATCCCCCCCGGCAAACGGAAGTCCGTCACCATCAGGTCCAGGTGCGGTTTGCTGGCCAGGATGGCAAACGCCTGCTCGCCATCCTCAGCCACCAGGACGTGGTACCCCTCACCCGCCAGGTAATCGCGCAAAATCATGCGAATCGCCGGTTCATCCTCGACGACCAGAACCACATCTTGTGCATCTTCACTCATGTTAACGCCTTGAAATACTTACAGTTGGCCATCAGACCCCAGGCTTACACAGAGGTTGCCCGCGCCTGGTCGTTTTGTTCTTTGAATGTTGCCAGCGGCAATTGCAGGGTGAATGTGGCACCCTTGCCCTCCTCGCTTTCAACCTGTATCCGGCCACCGTGCGCCTGGACGATCTGCTCGGAGATGTACAGCCCCAAGCCCAGACCTCCGCTGGCCTGCTGGGCAGCGACCCGCTCGAACTGCTGGAAGATCCGCTGCTGGTTGGCGGCGCTGATACCGATACCGTGATCCTGCACCTGCACCCAGGCCATGCCGCCCTGCTCGAACACCCGCACCTGCACCGGATTGCGCTCGCCGTAACGCATTGCATTGGACAACAGGTTGGCCACTACTTGTTCAATCCGGAATTCGTCCCACTCCCCCTTCAGTGCTTCGCAACGCTGCAATTCGATGTGTGTTTCCAGGGCCATGGCCTGCGCCGTGAAGTTTTCCACCAGCCCACGCACCAGCTGGCCCAGGTCAAACAGTTTGGGCCGCAGCGAAAGTTTACCGGTCCGGATGCGCGAAACATCGAGCATGTCCTCGACCAACCGGATCAGGCTGTTGATCTGCCGTTCGTCGCGCTCGACCATGGCCTGCAGCTTGTCGACACTGAACGCGTCCAGGTTGCCCCGTGCCAGGTGCATCTTGCGCAACTGGGTTTCCAGAATCAGGCCATTGAGCGGCGTACGCACCTCGTGGGAGACGATCGACATGAAGTCGTCACGCATGCGCACGGCGTGCTCCAGCTCACACCGTGCCACCTGCAGCTGGCTGAGCAGCAGCTCCTGTTCCTGGCGGCTCTGCTCCAGGGCTTCCAGCTGCCGGCCAAGCACCTTGCGCTGGCGGAACAGGTCGACGAACACCGAGACCTTGCTTTTTACCGCCAGGGTGTCGAGCGGCTTGTGCAGAAAGTCCACGGCCCCGCTCTCGTAGCCCTTGAAGGCATAATTCATCTCGCGGCCCGCCGCGCTGACGAAGACGATCGGGATGTGCTTGGTCTTGTCGGTACCGCGCATCAGCTCGGCCAGTTCGAAACCGTTCATGCCCGGCATCTGCACATCGAGAATGGCCAGTGCGAACTCGTGCTCCAGCAGCAACGACAAGGCAGCCTCGGCAGACTGTGCCTGGTGCACCTCGCGGTCCTCGCCCTGGATCAGGGCATCGAGCGCCAGCAGGTTTTCCGGCAAGTCGTCGACAATCAGCAGTTTGGCGGTGGTGTGGCTTAGCATGCGCTGTATTCCAGGGTCGCGAGCAACTGCCCGATACCGCTCAGAGTAAGGATATGGTCGGGCTGGTGCAGGGCCAGGGCGGCCTCCGGCATCAGGGCAACCTGTGCGTCACGAGGGTCCTGGACGATCGTGCGCCCCCCATTGTTCTTGATGTAGGCAAGGCCCCTGGCGCCGTCTTCGTTGGCCCCGGTGAGCAGCACACCCAGCAGGCCATCGCCATAGGCATCGGCCGCCGAGATGAACAGGAAATCGATCGCCGGGCGCGAGAAGTGCACGGGTTCTTCCTGGCTCAGCGACAGCGTCAGGTCGCGCTCCACCGACAAGTGGTAACCCGGCCCCGCCACATAGATCTGCCCGCTGCTGATGCTCTCCTTGTCGCGTGCCTCGCATACCGGCCGATGCAGCCGCCGCTGCAGCACGCCAGCCAGTTGGCTGTGGCGGTCGTCCGGCAGGTGCAGCACGCAGAGCACCGGTATGGCGAACGCCGATGGCAGCGTGCCGAGCACCTGGAACAATGCCGCCACGCCACCGGCCGAGGCGCCGATCACCACTGCGCGTACGCCGCTCATGATTTACGGAAGATCCGTTGGGGCTTGACCAGCGGCTCGAAACGATCGCTGTAGGCCGAAAAGTCCACCGACTCCTTGCTACCCAACACCAGAAAACCGCGGTGGCAGAGCGACTCATGGAACAGGCCCAGCGCCCGATCCTGCAGGTCCTTGTTGAAGTAGATCAGCACATTGCGGCAGGACACCAGTTGGGTCTCGGAGAACACGCTGTCGGTGGCCAGGCTGTGGTCGGCGAAGGTCACGTTGTCGCGCAGGCTGCTGTCCATGATGGCGTTGCCATAGGCGGCGGTGTAGTACTCGGCGAAGTCACGGCGGCCACCGGCCAGGCGGTAGTTTTCCTCGTACTCGCGCATGCTCTGCATCGAGTAGATGCCCTGCTTGGCCCTGTCCAGCGAATGCGGGTTGATGTCGGTGGCGTAGATGATGGTGCGTTCAAGCAGCCCTTCCTCACGCAACAGGATGGCCATGGAATACACCTCCTCCCCCGTGCTGCAGCCCGCGATCCAGACTTTGATCGACGGCCAGGTGCGCAGCAGCGGCACCACTTCGTTGCGCACGGCAAGGAAGTGGTCAGGGTCACGGAACATCTCGCTGACCGGGATCGTCAGGTACTGCAGCAACTGCATGAACATGCCCGGGTCGTGCAGGACGCGCTCCTGCAACGCAGACACCGTCAGACAATCGAACTGACGCAGCGCGTGGAGAATCCGGCGCTTGATCGAAGCGCCGGAATAATTGCGGAAATCGTAGCTGTACTTGAGGTAGATCGCCTCGATCAGCAGTCGGATCTCGATGTCGGTGTTGCGTTCGCTAGTCAAATTCGCTCCAGTTGCGGCAGCCAGACACGGATCAACGAGAACAGGCGGTCCAGGTCGATCGGCTTGGCCAGGTAATCATTGGCACCGGCTTGCAGGCAACGCTGCTGGTCATCCTTCATGGCCTTGGCGGTCACGGCGATGATCGGCAGTTTGCGCCAGCGCGGTTGCTGGCGGATCAGGCGGGTGGCCTCGAAGCCGTCCATCTCCGGCATCATCACGTCCATCAGCACCAGGTCGATATCGTCGTGCTGCTCCAGGCGCTCGATGGCTTCGCGCCCGTTGCGGCCGATTTCGACAATGGCGCCCTTGTGCTCCAGGGCGCTGGTCAGGGCAAAGATATTACGCACATCGTCGTCCACCAGCAGCACCTTGCGGCCCTCGAACACCTTGTCGCGGCTGCGCGCGGTCTTGAGCATGCGTTGACGTTCGTTGGACAGCTGCGATTCGACCTTGTGCAGGAACAGCGTCACTTCGTCCAGCAGGCGCTCCGGCGAACGTGCGCCCTTGATGATGATCGAGCGTGAATACTTGAGCAGGTCGGCTTCTTCCTCGCGGGTGAGGTTGCGGCCGGTATACACGATCACCGGCGGGAAGGCGCGGATATCCTCGGCGGTCATGCGCTTGAGCAGCTCGTTGCCGAGCATGTCTGGCAGCTTGAGGTCGATGATCATGCAGTCGTAGATGTTCTGGCGCAACAGCGCCAGTGCATCCTGGGCCATGGCGACGGCCGTGATCTCGACATCGTCGTCACCGATCAGCCGGGCGATGCTCTCGCGCTGCAGGTCGTCGTCTTCCACCAGCAGGATGTGCTTGAGCTTTTGCGTGAGCTTGGCTTCCAGGCGAGCGAACACCTCCTTGAGCTCCTCGCGGCTGGTGGGTTTGACCGCATACCCCACCGCCCCCATGTGCATGGCCGCCTCGACGCGGTCTTCCACCGAAATGATGTGCACCGGGATATGGCGGGTGCTGGCCTGCTCCTTGAGGCGCTGCAGGACAGTCAGGCCCGAGTGGTCGGGCAGGCGCATGTCCAGCAGGATCGCATCCGGAATGTACTGGGCTGCCAGCTCGAAGCCTTCGTCGGCGCCATGGGCCACCAGGCAGCTATAGCCCAGCTCATGGGCCAGGTCGAAGAGGATGCGGGCAAAGTTGGGCTCGTCTTCGATTACCAGAATGCAGCGGGTATCGAAAGGGGCCCGCTCGCGGTCGTCGGCAAAGGCCGGCGCCGGGCGCGTGACAGCGGCGGCCAGCGGCGCTTGCGGTGCAGGCGGCAACGCATCGACGGCCGGGCGCAGGCTTTGCGGTTCGACGTCTTCGGCCTCGGCAGCATAGCGCTCCGGCAGAATCAGGCTGAACACGCTGCCTTGCCCGGGGCTGCTGTCGACATTGATCTGGCCTCCGAGCAAATGCGCCAGGTCACGGGAGATCGACAGACCCAGGCCAGTGCCACCATAACGGCGATTGCTGGTGCCATCGACCTGGTGGAAGGCGCCGAAGATCGCCTGCTGCTGATCGGCCGCAATGCCGATGCCGGTGTCACGGACTGCGAACACGATACCGCTGTCAGCCTGGAAGCTGACGTTCATGCTGACCTGGCCACGCTCGGTGAACTTGATGGCGTTGGACAACAGGTTCTTGAGGATCTGCTCCAGGCGCTGACGGTCGGTGAACAGCGTGACCGGTACCTGCGGCTCGACCTTGACCTCGAAGGCCAGCCCCTTGTGACCGGCAAGCGGCTGGAACATGCCGCGCAAGCCTTCGACCAGGCGCTCGACCTGGGTGGTTTCGGGCCGTACTTCAAGCTTGCCGGCCTCGACCTTGGCGATATCGAGAATGTCGTTGATCAGGTTGAGCAGATCGTTGCCGGCCGAGTAGATGGATTCGGCGAACTTGACCTGCTCCTCGCTGAGGTTGCCTTCAGCGTTTTCTGCCAACAGCTTGGCCAGGATCAGCGAGCTGTTGAGCGGCGTGCGCAGCTCATGGGACATGTTGGCGAGGAATTCGGACTTATACTTGCTCGATCGCTGCAGGTCGTCGGCACGGGCCTGCAGCTCCAGCTGCGCCTGGCTCAGCTCATCGTTCTTGCGGTCCAGCGCTTCGGTGCGTTCCGACAACTGCTCGTTGGTCTGCTCGAGTTCGGCCTGCTGGGTTTCCAGATGGGCCTGCGACTCCTTGAGCACCCGTGACTGCTCTTCGAGCTCTTCGTTGGCAGTCTTGAGCTCTTCCTGCTGCACCTGCAGCTCTTCATTGAGTTGCTGAGTTTCGGCCAGCACTTCCTGCAGGCGCTGGCGATAACGGGCACTCTCGATGGACATGCCCAGATTGCCGCCGACCCGCTCCAGCAGCTCTTCATCCCGTTCTTGCAAGGGGCGCAGGAAACCCAGCTCGATCACCCCGTTGATCTGCCCGTCTTCGGTCGCCGGCATCAGCAGTGCGCTGCGCGGCAAGCCGCTGCCCAGGCCGGAACTGAGGCGATAGAAATCCTCGGGCAGTTCCTCCAGGCGCAGCAAGCGGCCTTCGCGGACCGCCTGGGCCAACAGGCCATGGTGGTCCGACTCGATCTGCTCGCGGGCCTGCTCTTCGGTACTCAGGCCATAACAGGCCACACGCACCAGCCGGCCATGCTCGTCGCGCACGTACACGGCGCCCACCACGCTGCCCAGATAAGAGGCAAAGAAGCGCAGGATGTTCTCGCCAAGCATGGGCAAGGTCAGTTGCCCGAGTACCTGCTGCGCCAGTTGGGTCTGGCCGGTGCGCAACCAGGCCTGGTGCTCCAGGCGCTGCGCCGAGCGTTGCTGGGCTTGCAGGTTTTCAGCGTAGTTGGCCGAAAGTGCCAGCAGGTCACGACGGCCCAGGTAGGCCAGCAATGCACTGAGGCCGACAATGAACAGCACGAACGCCGAAATCGCCGTCACGGTGACGGTACTGACTTTTTCGTTACGGGCCATGCGCAATTGTTGTTCGGTAATGATCAGGTCATCGAACTCCTTGCGGATTTCATCGGTGATGCGCTTGCCCCGGCCATTGCCGATCGAGGCCTGGTAATCGCCCTGGCTGCGGCGCAGGCTGATCATCTCGTTACCGAAGTCGTTCCAGGCCTGCTGCAAGGCCATCAGCCGGTCAATACGGTCAACCTGCTGCGGGTTGTCCTCGACCATGCTGCGCAGGCTTTTCAGGCTGCCGAGAATGCGTGGCTTGGCCACCTCGTAAGGGTCAAGGAAGCGCTCGTCGCCCGTGATCAGGAAACCGCGCATGCCCGTTTCCATGTCGATCGACAGCTTGACCGTTTCGTTGGCATTGCCGATCACCCGGTCGGTGTGCTCGACCCACTGCATGGCCGAAAGCAGGTAGTTGATCACCGCGACGAAGGCCACGGCCCCGAGCAGGCCAACCCCCAGGGGGAGGCCGATGTTACGGCTCAACAGCTTGCGAAAGCTTCGCTGGTCCATCGAGGCTGCTTGAATCATGAGAAAACGCCCGAGCTAGAAAAGTCCATTGAAAAGAGTGGCCGATCCGTCGTTGTTGTTATCTGCCACTGCCTGTCCTGATATGCGAGTCTAACCAGCTTTGACGGGTCTGGCAGGGCATTGAGCCAGTATTTGAAGGTAGCGTTCGGCAATCGTTCCATCTATTTGCATGGAGCGGTATCCTCGGGAACTTCTGATGCCGCGCGGTACACAGATTAAAGACACTCATTTGTACAGGATTTGAACCATGCACCTTCTGGTAGTCGAAGACGACGACATCGTACGCATGCTGATGGTCGAAGTGCTCGACGACTTGGGCTACAAGGTCATCGAGGCAGAAGACGCCACAGCCGCCCTGCGCGTACTTGAAGACCCCAGCCAGGCACTGGCACTGATGATGACCGACGTGGGTCTACCGGACATGCGAGGTGAGGAGCTGGCGGGAAAAGCGCGCGAACTGCGGCCACTGTTACCGGTGCTGTTTGCCAGCGGCTACGCCGACAGTTTCAATGTGCCGGAGGGCATGCACTTGATCGGCAAGCCGTTCAGCATCGACCAGTTGCGGGACACGGTGGTGGGTATTCTGGGTACCCCTTGAGCACGGCCGCGCCTGTTTCGCTCGTAGGCGCGGGCGTGCCCGCGAAGAGGCCGACACAGGCAACCCACCTCACAGCTCTCTGCGCAGCAGATAGGTATCCATGATCCACCCCTTACGCGCCCGCTCCCGCTCGCGCACTTCCAGTATCTGCGCCTTCACCGCCTGCAACGGCCCGGCAATCAGCACTTCATCCTCGGTCCCCAGGTACGCGCCCCAGTAGATGGTCAACGCCGGGTCATCGAGCCCGGCAAAGGCGCACTGCCCGTCGAGCATCACCACCACATTATCGACAGCCCCCTGCTCGGCCAGGCGTCGCCCCGGCAACACGGTCAGGGGCTCGCCGATGCGGTTGAGCGGCACCTGGTGCCGCGCCGCCAGCGCCTGCACACTGCTGATGCCAGGGATGACCTGCAAGCGCAGCGTCACGCCCTGTTCGCGAACCAGGTCGAGTATGCGCAGGGTGCTGTCGTACAGGGTGGGCTCGCCCCACAGCAGGAAGGCCCCCGTTTCACCGTCGCCAATTTCCTCCTCGATCAGGCGCGCATACAGCGCAGCACGCTGCCGGTGCCAGTTCTGCACCGCGCCCAGGTAGTCTTGCGCCTGCGCATCGCGCAACGGGTCGACCACCGGCACCAGGCGATAACCACCCTCGGGGCGGTAGCGCTGCAGAATGGCCTTGCGCAGGCGCACCAGTTCATCTTTGTCGTCGCCCTTGTCGAGCACGAAGAACACGCTGGCACTGCGCAGCGCATCGACCGCTTCATAGGTGACCTGGCGCGGGTCACCCGCGCCGATACCGATCAACAACAGGTCTTTCATTGCCCTGCCCTTTGCGGGAACCCGCGACCATTGTCGGGCGGTTACCGGTATTTGGCAAAGCAGCTGCTTAGAAGATCGAGAAGTTGTAGCTGACAATGACCCGCGTCTCATCCATGTCACGCGCCCACCGTTCATAGTTGCTGCGGTAAGTGGAATTACGCAGGCGTACGCTGACATCCTTGAAGGTGCCACTTTGCACCTGGTATTTGAACTCGGTGTCGCGTTCCCACTCCTTGCCTTCGACACTGCTACCCGGCACCTTGATATTGTCGCCGTTGATATAACGGGTGAAGAAGGTCAGGCCGGGTACACCCAGCGCCTTGAAGTCGTAGTCATAGCGCACTTGCCAGGAGCGCTCCTGTGCAGCGGCAAAATCATTGACCTGGGCGTAGTTGACCAAGTACGGGTTGCTGCCATCCAGGTACGGCATGGCACTGTTGCCATACATGCGCTGCCAGCCGGCGCTGAGCTTGTGGCCACCGAGGCTGTAGCCAAGCATGCCGCTGAAGGCGCGATGGTCGATTTCGCCCGCACGGGCATTGCCGATGTCATCACTCTTGATCAGGCGCATGTCAGCCGACAGGCTGCCCACCGGCAGCGGCTGACTGGCCACCAGGCCGAGGAAGTGCTGGCGGTAGATATTCTCCAGCTTGGCCACTTGGTACTGGGCGCTGAAACGCTCGTTGAAACGGTAGTCGACACCGGCCAGGTCGAAGTGGTCGGCTTCGGTATCGCAGGCATAACGCTTGTTCTTGCAGTGCACGCGGATGTCCTGGCGGTCGGTGGAATCCCGAGCGGTGTATTTGTCCAGGCGAGCCAGGGTGAACTTCAGGTCGTGCAGTTCTTCAGAGGTGAGCATGGCCCCATGGAACAGGGTCGGCAGCAGACGGCCATCGTTGTACTTGAGCAACGGCACATCCGGCATCATCGAACCGTACTTGAGCACGGTATTGGACACCTTGACCTTGGCCGCCAGGCCCATCTTCGCATACTGGTCGGCCGAGCGCCGGGGGTCGTGGCCAGACGAGGGCAGCAATCCACTGTTGCTGTCGGCCGGGCTGGAATCCAGTTTGAAGCCGAACATGCCCAGCGCATCCACACCAACACCTACCGGGCCTTGCGTATAACCCGATTGCACATTGAGGATGAAGCCTTGTGCCCACTCTTCGCGCTTGGATGCGCCCTGGCTGGAACTGCTGTAACCGTCCCGGAAGTCGCGGTTGAAATAGACATTGCGTGCTTCGATCTTGGCACTGGCGTCTTCAAGAAACCCGGCAGCCTGGGCGTTGACACCGGCACACAATAGAAACAGGCCGGTAACACGGCGCCCGGGGGCGAGGGGGAAAGGGGAAAACATGCGAGGAAACATCCAGAATGAAGACGAGTTAACAACCTGTGGCACGTGTTGGCCACGGTACTGCGGCAGGTCCGAACATGAGTCGGCCATCATCTGAAATGATCGCGCAAAGGCTCTGGCGCGGGCCATTGGACCATGGTCTAGGCCCCCTGTCGTGCAACCGCAGAAAAAACGCAAAATACCGTGCGCAAAACTAGGAAAGTTCCCGCCTTACTTGCAAAAAGTTAGCAGTTTACCCAGTAGCCATGAATGACTACACTCGATATCAGCGAACAGTGAAACCCAACTGCGTGGCCGGCGTTTTTACGCGTCTTCAATGTTCCTCACGCCCTGCCACGACCGACGTACAGGAGTGATTACAGTGTCCAGACTTGCAGAGTTTCGTGCTGCCGAAAAAGCGCTCCAGGAACAGATGGCGCAACTGGAAGCGTTGAAAAAGGATGCCGGCCTCAAACGCGAAATCGAATTCGAGCAGAAACTAGTCGGCCTGATGAAAAGCTATGACAAGAGCCTGCGCGATATCATCGCCATCCTCGACCCGAAGGCTGTGGCCCGCGCTTCCAGCACGCCCCCCAAGCAACAACGCCGCCCGCGGGTGGTCAAGGTCTATCAGAACCCGCACACCGGCGAACGCATCGAGACCAAAGGCGGCAACCACCGTGGCCTCAAGGCCTGGAAAGAACAGTATGGGGCCGCCACGGTAGAAAGCTGGGTCCGCTGATGAAATGCCCACATAGGCTTCACACTTTTTTCACAAGGACTGGCTCAGTATCGAAACAGCTAAAGGACTAGCGACCCCATCACGCGCCCGCACATGCGGGCCTCTAATTTCAGCGCCCTGCCTTTGCAGGGCGCTTTCATTTGCGCAATCGGCGCACTGCCGTATCATGGCCAGCCTGTCTGTTTTGCCGGCGCCCTGCGCCCGGCCCCGTCTCAGGAGTTCCCATGAGCCTGCACGATCTGCAAACCCTGCCTGGCGTCACCGCGCAACCTGACGCCGCCACCGCCCAGTTCGTCTTCAACCACACCATGCTGCGGGTCAAGGACATCGAGAAGTCGCTGGACTTCTACACCCGCGTGCTGGGCTTCCGCCTGGTGGACAAGCGTGACTTCCCTGAAGCTGCTTTCAGCCTGTACTTCCTGGCCCTGGTCGACCCTGCCCAGATCCCCGCTGATGACACCGCCCGCCACCAGTGGATGAAGTCGATCCCTGGCGTGCTGGAGCTGACCCACAACCATGGCACCGAAAACGATGCCGATTTTGCCTACCACAATGGCAACACCGACCCACGCGGCTTTGGCCACATCTGCATTTCGGTACCCGACGTCCGCGCCGCTTGCGCGCGCTTCGAGGAACTGGAAGTGCCGTTCCAGAAACGCCTGCAGGACGGCCGCATGAACCACCTGGCCTTCGTCAAGGACCCGGACGGTTATTGGGTCGAAGTGATCCAGCCAACCGAGCTCGAAGGCTAAGCGTTCGTCGCGGCGCGCTCGTCAGGCCGGGAACTCCCGGCCTCTTGCTGTGGTATATGAAGGTAACTGCTTCACATACCACAGCGAGGTAAGGACGATGCAATCTCTTCACTGTGAATACCGCGAGCACACCATCACTGCCAGCGTGATGCCCCATCCCGACTCACCCCTGCCCTATGCCGCCGGCTGCCTGATCACGGCACCTGACGGGCACACGAGCAAGCGCATGTCGATGCCCATGCAGTTCTTCTCCGACCTTGAGAACGCACAGCGTGTGTCGCTGGCCCATGGCCGGGCACTGGTCGACAAACAGCTGGATAACGGGCACGACGTGTTCTGATCCGGGTTTCGCCTGTAACCCCTTCGCGGCTGATGCCGCGAAGGGAGTACGTGTCATCAGGGAGCCCGCGCGTATGCCACCGCCGCATCCACCTGCTCCTGCGTCGGCCTCACCCCGGTGTACAACACGAACTGTTCCAGCGCCTGCAGCGCAATGACCTCCAGCCCAGTGATCACCGGCTTGCCCAACGCCTGAGCCCGGCGAATCAACGGCGTCTGCGCCGGCATCGCCACCACATCGAACACCCGCTCCGCCGCCGCGATGGCGTGCTCGGGAAACGCCAGCTCTTCGGCCTCCAGCCCGCCTGCCATACCGATCGGCGTCACGTTCACCAGCATTGGCGGGCAAATGTCGCCTGGCTCAGGCACCCAGCGATAACCACAGACATCCGCCAACTGACGCCCGGCCTGCTCATTGCGTGCAACGATGATGCCTTCGGCAAACCCGGCATCGCGCAAGGCGCTGGCCACGGCCTTGGCCATGCCCCCGCTGCCTCGCAGGGCAAAGGCCGTGCCCGGATCGACCTGATGCTGAGCCAGCAATTGGCGCACGGCCAGGTAATCGGTGTTGTACGCCTTGAGGTGGCCATTGCAATTGACAAGGGTATTGACCGACTCGATGGCCGCCGCCGAGGGATCGATTTCGTCGACCAAGGCCATGCAGGCTTCCTTGTACGGCATCGACACCCCGCAGCCGCGAATACCCAGGGCGCGGATCCCTGCCACCGCCGCCGGCAGGTCATCGGTGCGCATGGCCTTGTAGTAGAAGTCCAGGCCCAACTGCTGGTACAGGTGGTTGTGAAAGCGCACGCCGAAGGTGCCGGGGCGACCGGCCAGAGAGATGCAAAGCACGGTGTCCCGGCTGGGAGTTGTCGGCATAACAGGCTCCTTGGTCATGACTGAAACGTTTATTCAGCGTAACAGAGTCAGCCACTGGTCGTCCCTTACACAACCTTTACCGTTCCCCTGTGCTCAGCTGACAGAGACCGGAGTCATAGTAACAGGGCCCCGGACGTGGGGTTTTCCTGCGAGGTTGTTTTATGAACCGTCTCATTCCCGGAATCGTCCTGCTGGTCGGTGCCCTGGCCATCAGCGGGCCTGCAGCAGCGCACGGCGGCTATGGCGGCCATGGGCATGGTGGTTGGTATGGGCCGGGACCACTTCTAGGTGCGGCAGTGGTCGGCGCCGTGGTGGGGGCGACGGTTTATGGCGGCCATGACCGTACGGTGTATGTCGAGCGCCAGCCGGTCTATTACGCGCCGCCGCCGGTGTACGTACAACCGCCTCCACAGCCGCTGTACTACCAGCCCTACTACGCGCCTCCCCCGCCGCCACCGGGCTACCGCACCTATTATGGGCCGCCGCCGGTGTATTACGGGCCACCGCGCTGGTAAAGGTTGACAGGACCAATGATCACTATCGAGGAAGTTGATTTCAAACAGATCCGGCTGCTGCGTATGGTAGAGCCATGTTTTAAAGGAGGTCCCCATGGCCACTATCCAGATCATGTCCGTTGTCGGTAGCGCCGTTCCCGCCTCACTGCGTGAGCAGGGCCTGCTGGCGTGCTGGTACCTGGTTCGCAACGGCGAAGCCGTGAGCGGCCCGATGCCGACCCGCGCCTCAGCCCAGGCACTGGCCGAACAGTTGCAACCAGGCACTTTGGTTGCCTGAACCGAATTTGTTGTGCGTTGCTCCCTACGCCCTTGTTGCCCGCCAATTTGGCGGGCTTTTTTTTCTTCACGAATTGCCCGGGCTGCCACCTCATGTCTGGCCGCTACTGCCCAGCTTACTGGTCAGCACCATGACCTTGCCTTGCAGCCGGCCTACGGTCATTACCAGCTCGTTTCGCTCCTTGGTGAGCAGATCAGCTTTTGCCTGCGCCTCCCTTCGAGCATCTCGTTCGATGTCCAGCAGCTCTGTCAGGTGGCGGATGACGGCAATTTCTGCGGTGTCCATCGCGCGGTCGACTGCATCCCTCGACAACCATTTACGCAACCACAGAAACGCACCCAGCAATATACTCCCCGTACCGCCCAGCCAAGTGGCGGTGCCCGGGCCGAGGTCGGTCGGATCCATGTGAACCTCATTACAGATGATGATGTGATCAGCCCTGGAGAAAAATGTCTCGTCGGCTTTCCTTGTTCGTGCGCTTAATTTAGCCTACGGCTAACAACACGACAAGAGCAGATTTAGCCATGCGCACATTTAGCAGCAAGCTAAACACTGGCATGCTTCACCCCATGGACATCTACCAAATTCGCAAGCACAACCTGGTGAAGCTGATCGGCAGCCAGAGAAAGGGCACCTGCGCAGAGCGCTGGGGGATGGCGCCTGCACACCTTAGCCAGATCCTTTCCGACAAGACCGTGAAAAACCTGGGCGATGACGTGGCCCGCCGCATCGAGGGCATCGAAGGCTTGCCACGGGGCTGGTTCGACGCGCTGTCGCCAGGCGAACACGCACAAGCGGCTGTCGAGCCAGGTGACAACAAGCTCTCTGCAGCCGACCTGGTCAAACAGATGCTGGCCCGAAGCGGCAAAGGTATCTCCGAAGAAACCCGGCAAAGGCTGCTGGCAGCGGCGCAAGAGCCTGCAGATGCCACGCTGCTGGAGGCCGAGCCGCTTCGCCCCGGCCTGGTCGGTGACGAAGTGTGGATCGCCCACTATGACGTGCGGGCAGCCATGGGTGGCGGCCAGATCCCCCACGACTACCCCGAGATGTTCAAGGACGTTCGCGTCAGCCCCAGCCACCTGCGCGAACTGGGCGTGACGTTCAGCGAGCACCATCACCTGAAGATGGTGACTGGCTGGGGCCAGTCGATGGAGCCGACCATCAGGCACCGCGACCCGCTGATCGTCGACGTCAGCATCCGCGAATTCGTCGGTGATGGTATCTACTTCTTTTCCTGGGGCGACCACATCTACATCAAGCGGCTACAGATCGCGGACGAGGACCACTTCGAGATGATCTCCGACAACTCGCGGCACAAAGACCGCATGATTCGTCGGGAAGAGACCTACATACAGGCCAGGGTCCTGCTGGTGTGGAATGCCCACCTTGTATAAACCGAAGCCCGCCCTGACCAGCGGGCTTTTGCTAAAGCTCAGAACGGTGCAGCCTCCTCGACCTGAGCCTCGCAGTCGCGCTCGACGATAAAATCATCACGCTCTTCCACGCTACTGCGCGCCCATCGCACTGTCACGCTAGCGTCATCATTGAACGTCAGCTGCAACTCGGGCATTTCCAGCAGCTGGCCCATCACCTCCTCCCATTCCGCTTCACCGTCGCTATCCAGACGGTGCACCACTACCCAGCGCTGCGTCTGTGCGAGCGGGTGGTTGATCATTGACGATACCCGCAGGCTAAGCCGCTCTATTCCGGTCATTTCCTGGCGCTGATGGGGTTCCGACTTCATGTGGCTTGCCATATTCTCATCCTGATAGCTGTATATTCGTACAGTACGCAACAAAAGCTTATCTCATCGCCAAATCCTGCGTAAAGCCCCCCGCTGGGGAAAATTTCGCCTGTAGGTAATTTCCCGTGAAGCGAAATTATTTTAGCCATAAGCTATTGACCTAGATTTAGCTTGAGGCTAAGTTTGCGTTCAGCCGTCGCTTGTACGGCGGCTATGCCACTCAAACCTTTTCGCCAGGAGTTCCCCATGGCCGTAGATATCAGCCACCTCACCATCGCCACGCCGGTAGCCGTCTCCTCAACCAACCCTGTTGCTCTGGAGCTGAACGGTGCTGAAGCGATTGCCCGCTTTCCCAGCATCGTGACGGTGCTCAGCGATGGCTCGATCCAGTTCTCAGCCCCAACCAAAGGGGCTTCGAGCAAAAGCACCCACAGGACACGCTGCGAATGGACGGAAACGCAAGACTGGACGCTGGCCAGCGCCCAGGATCACTGGAATCGCCAGACAATGACGCTGACCAAGGTCAACTCGGCGCAGAAGGTGGTCATCGCCCAGATGCACGTACGCGGGGACGACGGCCCGCCGGTAAAGGTGTTCTGGAACAAGGGCAACATCACCCTGGGGTTTCGGCGCACCTTCAACCAGACCGACCCGGTGAATTCCACAGTCCTGAAGGGGGTGCCACTGGGTGCGACGTTCAACATCAGCATTCACACCACGTCTGAAGGCGTGGTAACCGTGACGGCCGAATGCAACGGGGTATCCGCTTCGTCGGGCGATTTGCAGCTCGACAGTACCTGGGCTTCACGCCTGTTCGAGTTCCACGGCGGGGTCTACAACCAGGTCGACTACACCGACGCAACCCCCGCCGAGGACGGCTCGATCTGCATCATCAGCGAGCTCTCGCTCATCCATCGCTGAACGTCGATGCCCAGCCCTGCTATCAAAACCCCTCAGGGCGTCGCATGAATGCAAAAAGCCCAGCGCGGGGCTGGGCTTCTATCAGCTGGGCTGAACAGTACTTCCGCCAGCCTTTACACACTGTACTGGAAGTTACTCCAGTGGGCGCTTGTGATAACTATAACGCTCGGCATTGGATGCCCGCGATGGGTCCGGCGGGCCTGATCTCTGCCTGCCTCGAAAGGGCCGATTATGTGCGGAATCGTCGTGATCCTCGGGCTGCTCCCGTTTACCTTCCGAGTATTGACCGCCTGGCGGACCATTGTTTTCAGCCGGCCTGCTAACCTGCTGATCACAATCCATTCCATCCCTATCTATGGTCATACGCACCTCTCAATCCTCAGAAGCTCTGAGCTACATCAAGTGTGCGCTTACCCTGTCCAGAAAGGTTTTATATCAGATCACCGGACACGGGCGAGAACCTCAATACCGGGACCTTTCGCTGAACTGCATCCCACTATTGGTACTAAAATTGGTACGCGCCGGCTGTACGTCCATCCAGCACATCCCGGCAATGCAGCAGTAGCGTGGGAATCTAGCCTCAGATCGCACCGCAAGCGGCCTGAGCATCTGGCCTGTCTAATAGGGTTCAGCCAGTTTCAGCGACTTCAGCTCTTAGCTGGGCGCATTCAATCATGCTGGGGTAACCATTTGACTTCTGGCTGCCTACCCGCGAAAGAGCGTCTTCGGTGAACGCGCATGGCGACTATGACCGTTCTTAGGCCTCGGCAAATGGCCGCTCTGGGTCGATAGCAGCCCGTCGCGGCAGACCGCTTCTATCAAACAAAAGATAACCCACTGTTCTTTCTAGCGAAAAAACAGGCGCGCGGGGTCAATGGCGGCGAAGTGTTCACTCTTCTATACGTGGTCACAGCAAGCTGTGCCGACAGGGATTAACTCCGATGCCATTTGGACCACTCTCTCATTCGGGAGCAAAGCAGCACACCAGTGCGGTCTACGGCCTCTTTCCCGCGCATTGGGAACCATAGCAAAGTATTCGGCGGCTGACCTACCCGGATCAGTCGGCGAATGCTTTTCTAGATCTCGATGTCAGTGCAGATCTGACGTCATGCGCATCCTGTTTGCTGTGCGACAGCGCAGCCTGGAAGGGCTGGGTAATCTCTCATGTGGCATTGGGATTTGGGATAGGAAGCTTATTGGAGCCTCGGGGCGATAGCCTTCGTCTCCGAAATCAAACCGCCAATACCCCACATCATGCCAAGCATCGAGCTTGAATCCGACCTGCGGAAACGTACTGATGTGCTAGAAACCGAGTCGCTCGTGCAGCCCGATACTGCCTTCATTCGGCAAGGCAATGCCGGCATACGCCGAGCGATATCCGAGACGCTTCAGAACCGGCAGCAGCACATCATAGAGCTGCCGAGCAATCCCGTTGCGGCGCTGTCCCTTCCGACATACACCGTCACATCTACCGCCCACCGGTACGCCGCGCGCGCCCGGTGCTGACTGGCGTAGGTATAGCCGACTAGGTGTTTCACAAATAACGACCATAACTCGTGGCGCTTTTTGGTTGTATTTCCAAAACACCATACTAGCCAGCACCGATTCCTGTTTCAGGATAGGTAGACTGTGACCCGCGCACGCTAGTGGGAAAACCGCTCCCGGCTGAAGGCAGGAACCTGTAAGGCCAACGACTGGCCCGCTAAAGCGCGGGCCAGGCAACTACCCAATGCCGGCGCAAACTTGAAACCATGGCCGGAACAGGCCGAGACATAGAATACACTTGGGAGCTCCTTGCTTTCCCCTATGATGAACGCTTCGTCCGGGGTCATGGTGTATACGCACTTGCGTGAAGCATAGGGACGAGCGATCAAATCAGGAAACACGCGACTTACACAGGCTGATATTTCCTCGATCTGCGCGTCGCTGGCCGGCTCCAGTTGCGTGCGCGGATCCAGCGCCGATTGCTGGTGATTGTGGAAGCCAATCTTGATGCCAGGCTCGGCATTATCGATTTGCGGTGTGCCATACAACAGGCGGCCATCCTCGAGTTCGTAGAGAAACGCCGGAAAGTTCGCGAACAATTGCTCGGCACCCGATTTGAAGGCGCACCAGTAAATCGGCACGCTGCGAGGCCTCAGCAACCCGGACAGGTCGGGTATGAGAGAGCCAGCAAGTCCAGCGCCCGTCGCCAACACCACCTTTTGCGCGAGCACCGATTGACCATCGCTCAGGCGTAGCAGGAATTCGCTTTCGACACGGGTGATGTCCTGCACGTGGCTTCCAAAACGCATCTGCGCACCATGCGCCACCGCCTGGTTCAGCATCTGCAGCCGAGCATCGTCCGCAGCGATGGTAAACGCTCCTTGTTCAAATACCGCCTCCATGTTTTCATCTGCACGGAAGACCGAGAACCTGGCCTCGACCTCAGCAGCGGTCAGTCGTTGATGAGCAATACCGCCAGCCTTCGCGGATGCCGCACTGCCTGAAACAACTCCAGAGCGAATGGGCCCGATGAAAAGCCCCCCGCTGTAATGCAGCAATGGCCGGTGGCTAGTCGCTTGCAGCTCTCGCCAGCCCAGATCCGCTTCCGCCAGAAGTGATAAGTAATCCGAACCTTCCCAGTACGCCTGGCGAAATATCCGCGAGCCACCATAGGAACTTCCCTGCAGATTGATCGGCGCGCCGGCCTCGAGCCCCAGAACATCCTGCTGCTGCTGAGCCAAGCGCCACAGCGTGGCACTGCCCACCACCCCCAGGCCGACAACCACTGCCGTGTAGGACTTATGCATCTTCGACAACTCCTTTTGCCTTGAAGAAAATAGTAGTGAGCAACGGCTCGAGTATGACCAGCAGCATAGCCAGGGCGATCAGCGCAAATGCCAACATTGCGCCATGGGAAGGTATCTGGCCATAGAACATCAAAGCGACGAAAAATTGTGTCAGCGGCAGCACGAACTGCATCAGCCCCATGACACTCAGAGGCAGCCGCCGTGCAGCGAACGAAAAGAGCGCCAGCGGCAATAGGGAAACTGCGCCGCAAAGCAGCAGCAGCGCCGTGTCAGCGGAGCCCAGGGCGGCGATACCCGCCACAGGCGTGCTCACCCACAGGATCAGCGGCATCAGCAGCACGCCCAGCACGAGCGACTCCAGAAACAGGCCCGACCACGGAGGCAGTCGAGCCAGCTTCTTGAGCCAGGTGTAAGTGCCCCAGGTCACGCCAATGACCAGGAACACTCGGCTGTCCAGCCCGCCTTTTTCGAACAGCAGGTAGACGACGCTGCCGATTACCATTGTCAATGACAACCCGCGAGGCACGGACAAGCGCTCTTGATACAGCAGCAAGCCCAACGAGATCCCCAATACCGGCGCGATCAGATACCCCAACCCGCTTTCAAGAACGTGTCCATGAATCGAAGCCCATATGAACGTTCCCCAATTGCCGGCGACCAGCACCGCCGCCGCACCGTGAAGGGCAATGTCGCGTCGCTTCAGCACACACAACAAAGGGACTAACTCCTTGCGTGCAGCAAGCAGCAAGGTGACACAGAGCAATGACATCAACACCCTGCAGCCGAGCAACGCCAGCGCTGGCAATGCCGCCAGGGCCTTCCAGTACAGTGAAGACAGCCCCAGCAGGCAGTTCGATGCCAGCGCGGCAGATAATCCCGCTGCCGCGTCGAAGGTTTTTCCGGCCATGGTGGTCACTCGGCTAACGGCGTGAATGAGAACTCGATGATCTCGTAGGACCAGTGCAGCACGCCGGCGTCGTCAAAACGGCAGTGCGCGCGGCCCTGGCGGGTCCAACGTTCAATCTCCTCATGCAACAACCCCTGCAGAGCACGCCATTGCTCGGTATATAGCACCAAGGGGATCTCATGGCGCTCGAGCAATGACCAATCGATCTTGAAACGCGCCTCATGCATGTCATAGAGGTCACGCATGACACCGGCAATGCCGACCAACGAATTCAGCCCGATGATCAGCTTGCCTCCGGGCTTCAGGTAGCTCGGCACCCGTTCGAAAAACCTGCGCAAGGTCCGCTCGCCATAGAACATTGCTTCCAGCGACAGCCCTTGGGCAGCCTCGATGCGCTGTAGTGCATCGAGGAAGCCATCCGAGGGCGTCTGCCACCCTGGCGGATTGAATAGGATCACATCGTATCCGTCCTCTGCCGCAGGCATTGCGTCGAACAGATCTCCCTGTACGAATTCGATACAGGATTCGCCCAGGTTGACCAGCTCATTGGCACGGGCCGCTTGAACCGCGTCAACAGAAATGTCGCAGGCGGTGATATGCCGCATGCCTAACTGTCGCAGCAGTAAGGCGTGCACACCACTCCCCGTCCCCACGTCAAGAAAACGGGCATCTCTGTCACGCCCCCCGAAACGCCTAGCAATCAGTGACCCGAACGCTTCTCCGGCAGGGCTCACCCTGAACACCTTCGGGTTGTCGATCAACGTAATCCGCTGCCCCATGCCGAAGTACAGGTTATAGGCCGCCAGGTCAGTGTGAACACTTCCGGGCGCGGTCATAGTTGTCATGCCTCATCCTCCTGGAATCACTGACCCAACTCTGCAGAACGCCTGGCTGCCGCATCCAGTGCCGCATTTACCAGCCCTTTGAAGCCAGCTGCGTCCAAGGCACGGATAGCGCGTTCGGTAGTGCCTCCGGCCGTTTGCACCTCCTGGCAGATCTGGCTTGCCGGCTTACCGCTCGCCTGGATCAACGCTGCTGTGCCACTGAGTAGCTGCAGGGCGACGACCGCGGCCTGCTCGCTGTCCAGCCCCATGTGAAGCCCGTAGTCCTGAAGCGCATCGGCAAAGTGCGCGACCAATGCAGGCCCACCGCCGGCCAAAGCCGTTCCAGTGTCGATTTGCCTTTCGTCATTGACCCTCAGCGAGAGCCCGATCACGTCGAAAATCTGCCGAGCACTGTCGATCAGCGCCGCATCGGCATCCGAGGGTGCGTAATACATCGTGACGCCTTGGGCGACTTCCGAGGGCGTATTGGGTATGGCTCGCACGACGGCGTCATGCCCTAGCAGGCGAACCAGCGTGGCATGTGTGATGCCCGCCATCACCGAAACGACCGGCCCACGGTGGCGACAAAGCACCGGATTTGCCGCGAGCATGTTTTCGAACTGCTGCGGTGGCACGGCGAGCACCACACAATCCTGAGGTTGCAGTGTTTGAATCCGTGAAGACGTCTCAAATCCCTTCGCACGCCAATCGTTCGACCGCTGCGTATCAATTTCAATCACACGCAAGTCGGTGGCACTTTTGAAATACGCTTTCAACCCCAGCAGGATTGCCCCGCCCATGTGGCCCGCACCGACCATGTAGATGGTTTTCATATAATTCCCTTTTATGAATTGAAGCAGCAGCGATAAGACGCTGCTGCGGATGCCCGCAGACTGGATCAAGGCAGGACAGTTACAGAACATAATCCCTAGCAAAAAAAACTGTCAATGCATATCCGATTCGAATGAAACACGCATCATTTGATATCACCCCCGTGCACATAACACAGCGTCGCAAAAAAAGGTCGCCTTCACCTATACGGATTCAGCCAGACGTATATCCGAGCGGTATTGCATACATAGCGCGTGCGAGGTACTGCGTATGCATTCCACAAGATGGTCGACAACTAACGAGGCCCCACGCTGAAGCGGGCGAACCAGGCTGATACTGAAAGGCACCGAGACCGTGAGGCGCCGGATGGTGAGGCCCTGACTGGCATAGGTATTGGCCACGAGCGGATTAATGATCGATACGCCGATACCGCTCAGCACCATCTGACAGATAGTGGCAGCATTATCCACTTCAATGATACTGCTGCGCGAAACGCCTAACTGCGCGAATACACTGTCCAGCTGGTGTCGATAAGGGTCATTCGGTGCCAAGTGAATGAAGGGGTATTGGCTTAACTGCCGAGGGTCGATGTGGGTAAACGCTGACAGTGGATGGCCCGGTGGAAGAACACAGACTTCATCCACATCCGTCAAGTGTTCAGTGGTGGTCCCCATCGGGGCACTCACGCCCTCGATCAAACCGATGTCGTACGCTTGGCTGGATATCAGCGGTTCGATATCGGGCGAGTCGTGAGTCGAGAGGCTGAGGTTGATATCAGGGTAGATCTCCATGAACCGCGCCAGGCTGGCCGGCAAGATCGTTTGTGACAGGACAGGCAGGCTGAGGACGCTGACCTTCTCGCGCAGTCCAAGTTTTATGATTTTCGCGGCGGCACTCACTCGTGCCAGACCGTCATAGGCCTTGAGAATCTCGGAATGCAAAGCCATCCCTTGAGCCGTGGGCTTGAGGCGTCCCTTGTGGCGTTCGAACAGCATCATTCCGATACTGCTTTCAAAGTTGGAGAGCTCTCGGCTTATCGTTGGCTGGGACGTCTCAAGTAACTGCGCAGCGCCGGTGACCGTTCCAGTGATCATGATCGCCTTGAATATCTCTATGTGCCGAAATTTTAGTTGCATCTTCACTCCCTGAATAACGCAAATCACTATGACCCAATAACCCTGCCCCTTCCCACTGCGGGTCCATCGCCGCCTACCCACGACAGCTGACTCACAACTGCCCCATCGTACCCGGCTGATCGCACGTTGCGCCATGCCCGTGCAAGTGGTGAAGCAGCGGCCCACCCAGATGGGACCCTACGCTGCCAGCAATCCTGGCCCACGCCACGAACAACAGGCCGAGGAACACCTGCTCGTATATCAGCACTGAGCGTCAGGCTGCAGGATAATCATTCTATTGAGGTTTTCTTGCAAGTATCGCCCTGGCTCGCACCTTCAGCGTAGGCGCGACACTTATGCCCTTCAAATACTTACTGCAAGGAACATCAACCACGCCGCATATAAAACCGAACCAATCCACCTTTTAAAAATACGTAAAACCATTACCGCGCACCACTTATTAATATCAACTTTTTCACAGGCAATACATTTTTGATATAGATTGACAACTGCCTAAAAGATCATTGAGTATCCCCGCCGCCGGCACTCTTTGCCGAACAATGCCCAGGGACTTTGGGTTGAAATAATTCACAATGGAGGTCGCGTGCGCGCTATGGCTGACAACTCGAATTTCAATGATGTTCTGAATGCGGCCATGACGCGAATGAACCATCGTTATCAAGACGTACCCGCCCACTTCTGGGTTGATCGCACGGCCTTCACACATCGCTTCGATAACTTGCGTCACATGGCAAGCCGCAGCATCAGCGCGCCGTTGTCACCCCTACAGGCGCAGCAGGCCATCGTCCAGGAACTGGCCGTTGCCAAAAATACGGCGCTTTATCTTGGCGTGCCGTGGTGCATTCAAACCTGCTCATTCTGCGACCTTGCCTACTCGCGTAGCCCACGCGTGGAAGAGAAACGCGAATACATCGAGGTCATCCTCAAGGAACTGGATATCTACAACAATGCCGGGCTAGCTTCGGTACCCGCGGGAAGTCTCTACTTCGGAGGTGGAACGCCCTCCATTCTCGACAACGACCTGCTCGCGGCTTTCGTCGATGGCGCCTTGCAACGCAGTCGACTTGCCGACAATCCGGTGATCACGCTGGAGGCGAGCCCGGCAACGCTGACCACATCGAAACTGAAACTGCTCCGCGCTCGCGTCAATCGCATCAGCCTGGGCGTGCAATCCACCGATACGGCATTGCGGCAACGGGAAGGGCGGATCCTGCCGCGAGAAAAACTTCTGGAGCGGGTGGCCACCACACTGGAGCATTTCGATCTGGTTAATACCGACGTCTTATATGGGATGCCCGGGCAATCACTTGAGTCGGTGTTTCTGACTCTGAAAGACCTGGTGAATCTGGATGTGCCCTCCATCACCTTCTATCGCAACGAACTATTTGCCGGCACCAAGAGTTATCAACTGGCCCGCCAGCAACCTTGGGCAACGGTCTCCGAATACAAGGCCAGGGAAATGTACTTCCTTGGCAAAACCTACCTCGAAGCATGCGGCTACCAGGAAAGCCCCTTGGGGTGGTTCGTTAAAGCCAGGAAGACAGAAGCCATCACTTCATGGGAAACGATGATCGAACGCTGGAGTACAGTCGTTCCCTATTTCGGCCTGGGCATGGGGGCCTTTTCCACAGCCGCCAGCCATTGGGTGCAAAACCATGAATCACTCAATGGCTGGATGGAGCGTGTGCGAAGCGGCCGATTACCGTTGGCCAGTGGTTCGCTGTTCGATGACAAAGAACGATTCATGGTCAAGTTCATGCGCTACATCCGGGTATTCAGCCGTGTGAAGAGAGCCCACCTGCTGGCTGAGAGTGGAGTAACGCGTCCCGCCGTAGAACAACTGCTCGATACCTGGGTCGCCATGGGCCTGGCTATCGATGATGCAGAGTGGCTGGTGTTCACCGAGGCGGGTTGTTCACTCATCCATTGGCTGATCGATGATTTGGCCCGCGCGTTCGTCGAAGGCGCATTCAATACGGAAATTAAAATTGCTGCGGTAAACATCTGACAGCCTGACTGGGAGTCCTTTATCCAATGACGATCATCCATGCGATCGAGAAGATACTAGCTGATCTGGTCGACACCTCGGTATTCGACCCACATGCCGACTTGTTCGAGCAGGGCATCAACTCTTTGCAGATAGCGATTCTTATTGATGAACTCAATAAGCGCTTCAATCTCTCCGCCAGCCTCGACGTCCTCACCGAAGGGGCTTCGATAACGGCCTTGGCTGCAACATTGAGCCGGAAAATCACGCTTGAGAACATCGGTTAAGGAGCAACCGTAATGACGAATGATCTTCATCAGCCACTCACTGACGAACAAGTGGCGTTCTTTCAAAAAGAGGGCTATCTAGGGCCGTTTCCAGCCTACTCCCAGAGCGAGATCGAAGACATCTGGCGACGCGCGCGGCTGAAGACGTTCGATCACTCCCAGTCGGTGTTCGGTAAAGCCGAATCCACCAAGGATCCGATCTCCAGCTACGACCGCCACCTGGACATCGATGAGCTCGCAGATCATGTTTGCCATCCCGCCATCATCTCGAAGCTGCAACAACTGCTCGGGCGTGATGTGGCCTGTTGGCGCTCCGAGTTCTTCCCCAAGTACCCAGGCGATGAAGGGACTGACTGGCACCAGGGCGACACGTTCGCCGGCCTCAACGGGGGCAAGGACGCATTGCGCTGGCCCGAAGGGTCGTTGCAAGGGGGAACGGTCACGGTCTGGACGGCGCTCTCGGACGTAACGCTGGACATGGGGCCGATGGGCATCATCCCCGGCACTCAGCACGCGCGGTTCTACGACGAATCAAAGGCGGCCGCCTACTCCCAGGACAAGCACGGGCTGGTCAAGAATGGCGTGGCGCGCGGCTTCTATGGCTATGACTATCGCGATTTGCAGGTAGACCCGGACTGGGCGCCAGATGAATCGAAGGCCATCTACTTCACCATGAAGAAGGGTGAATTCATCATTTTCTGGTCCACCCTCCTCCATGGTTCGCTTCCTCATCTGGGAGAGACGACCACGCCGCGCCTGGGCTACGTTTCGCGCTACGTGCCCACCTCCGTGAGGGTCTACCCGGATGCAGACACCCTGACCGAGTTCGGCCGAACGGTGAGCCTTGAACAATACGGCACCGTCATCGTTGGCGGGGAAGACGCATTCGGACACAACCGCGTGCGCTCGCAAACCACTCGTGGCAAGGCGTTTAACCGAATTCCGTAACGCTCTGGCCCCCGAATCGATTGCGCGCCCTCCCGTCAGTGAAAGGAAGATCATCAATGGCTAACAGCATTCCCTCCGGGGGCAACGCATTTGCGTTGCCCTTCGCCGGCTCTCGTCATCAATTCATCAGTGCCACGTGTACGCCTGACACATTCAGCGACTGCCTGTCGCAATCATTGCCGCCATCCAGCAACGAACAGGCACCACTTAGCGTGCTGCGTCTTGTCGTGGCAGTGAGCAACCAGAAACAGATCGGCACCGTTCTGGAGCAACTGACGAAGGATTTCCAGGCACTGCTTTCACGGGCTGAGGTAGTCGTTCAGCCGCCTTTCTCGGGGCAAGTTCAAATCAGTGCCTGGCTGGTAGACACAGCTGCCATTGCCGATGCACCAGCCGTGATCGGCTCGCCCGCGGCGTTACAATGGCTGTTCTCGGCCAGCAACGCGCATGCGCTCGACGATACGCAAGTTTCCCCGGCATTCAGCCGACAATTCTACGACGGCCTGGAATCCGCTCATGCCCAGGGGCACATGCCGGATGACCTGCTCCGCACCTGGATCTACATTGGCGGCATCACTCAAGGTCCTCACGATGAAACCCGCTATCAACGGGTCAATGCGGCCCGACAGGATGCTTTCCGAGAAGTCTCGATCGGTATGGGGGCACTGTGCTCGCCATTTCCGGCAAGTACCGGGATAGGTACGCACGGCTCTTCACTCACGCTCGGGATGCTCTCGTGCAAGATTCGCTCGGGCATGCGAGTGGTCGCACTGGAGAACCGACGCCAGACGAGCGCGTTCCAGTACCCTAAAGAGGAGAGCCTGATCGCGCCCTTGTTCTCCCGGGCGGTAGCAATCCTCGGCGACGCACAGGCGATGGTGTTCGTGTCTGGAACGGCCAGTATCATCGGTGCAAAGAGCGTCCATGTCGGGAATATCGAGCAGCAAACCAGACAGACACTTGAAAACATAAACAACTTGCTCAGCGCCAGGCTGCTCTCGGATTACGACTGCTATCCCGCGACATCAGGGCTTGAAAGCATTGTCAGCTACACGGTGTACATCAAACGCCGTGAAGACATCACGGTGGTGCGCGCGGTATGCGCAGCGCTTCTCCCGGAACGAGCGGTGGCGACGTTCGTCCAAGCCGATGTCTGCCGAACCGAGTTGCTGGTGGAAATCGAAGCTGTTGCCGTTATGCCGGAGTAAGCATCATGCCGATCACTGACAGCGCTCAATTCGACGAAAAACCCTTTCCCTCCCACTGGCATCTGCCGGAGGACTTGACCGGCCGCATCTTCATCGGTGGCCTCTGGGAAAATCGAGAGTGCTACTACCTCATCGACTTTGCCCAAAAGTTGATCAAGAGCTGCGCCGTACAGGTCGATAGCTATGTTTCGGCATTGTCCGGATACATAGAAAAGCACCTCGCCCCGGACCAGTACCCTTACGCCTGTGGCTCCAGCAAGGCTGTCGCCTATTGTTTCGTACAACCGCATGAAGCACTCGAACTGAGTGACGGCCGCGTTGTAGTTGGCATGCACAACTGTAGCTATGCGCGAGAAATCGATTTTTCCCAGCACCACGTCGGCCATGTATCGGAACACAATGATTTCATACCGCGCATGATGTCCGCACAAAACTCACTTGATCGCGACACAGGCGAATACCTGTACACGATGACGGATATGCAGCAGCGCTTGCGGGCCTATGGCAAGGGGCCGCAGGAGTTGGATAGCGAGCTGTACGCGCTGGATACAGGCTGGAAAAGCCCACGCAAGCTGGCTTCGCTGCGTACCCTTGAAGCACTGCACGAAGTCAAGCAGAGCCCGGACCCACGTTATCTGGTACTGACTGAATTCTGCCTGGCCGCCAATGTCCGTCCGCCTTCTCCAGAAGGGGACCCTTTTGCCAACCCAGCGCAGTGGCAGGCCTATCAGGCGGGAGGCCTGCAGGCTAACCGAATCTACCTAGTGGACAAGTCGACCGGGCAGTCCTGCGCACAGATCGTTCCTGCGGGCACTCCCGGGCATATCGAGTTCTCACGCAGCGACCCTGCGCGGTTCTACCTGTCCTGTCACAACCTATCCAAAGCCCACGGCAAATTGATATTGCACGGTGAGGCGACGTTGCAAGCAGGCACTGTTCGGGAGGGCGTGCTCAGCCTGGGAGACCACTATCAACCTGAGGCGTTGTATCGCCTGACATCCCATAAGTTGTTCAGTTATCAGGGCGAACACTACATCGTGCTCAGCGCCTACCCCAACCGGTTCCACATCGTCAGGGAGTCTTCGCTGCAGTGCATCAGGGACGAGCAACTCTTCGCACATGAGTCCATCGCGACTCAGGGGCTGCACTTCTGCACCCTGTTGGGTCACATGCCTCTCTGGATAGAGACTTCCGATAACGGCCGCTACGTGTTGCTGGTATCCAATGAACTCATCTACGTCTACGACATGCAGCATCGCAGCCTGCGCCATGTGCGCGGTTACAGCCATCACGGGGGGTTCTCAGGCACTGCACACCTGACCAACTTCAACGATGAGCACTATTGACCCTTCGAGCGAGCGCGACCATGCAAGCGACTGTCTTCAACACTTTCTTTCGCGAGACCAGTCTGGCCCCGGACAGCGATGACTTTTTCAAGTGGGTCCGCACGCTGAAGTCCTCCACAGCGGGACAACCACTGCTGGACTTCGGCGTGGCAGATGCCTTCATCCCCCCGGCCGACGAACTGTCCCAGGCGCTGAGCTCACTGGCCACGCGGCGTGAGCTGCATGGCTATGTCTATCATCATTCGGCGTACGAGGCCGCCTGCCTGCGCCATGCCACCCAAGGCATGGACGCGCCGCCTGCACTGGCTGTTCTACCCACCAGCGGCGCCAAGTCGGCGCTCAACCTGTTATGCCTGGCCCTGATAGATACAGGGGATGTCATTCTCGCCACGACGCCGGCCTACCCGATCTTTTCTACCATTGCCCGGCGCATGGGTGCGACCGTGGTACATCTGCCATTGCTGGAGGAAAACGATTTCCTTCCGGATCTGCATCAGTTATCACCCGAGGTCCTCGCCCGTGCCAAGTTGCTGATCGTCAACTACCCCAACAACCCGACGGGCAAAGTGGCTTCTCAACAGGAATGCGATCGGCTGCTGGCAATCTGCAGGGACCACGACATTCTGCTGATCAACGATGCCGCCTATTCTGATCTGCTACCGGCCGAGCGCCCCCGTGGACGGTTCCTCTACTCCGAGGGCGCCTCGAGCCATTGCATTGAAGTGCACTCGTTTTCCAAGTCATTGCAGATTCCCGGCTGGCGCCTTGGCTTTATCCTTGCCGCACCCGCAATCATCGAAGCGCTTGGCAAGCTCAGCCTGCTGCATGAAAGTGGGCAGCCGCGTATTTTACTCGATGCCGTGACCTGCATTCTCGACGACCGGGGCTTCGCCGAACGCCTTTGCCAGTGCATAGCTCAGCGACGTGCGGTAATGGTCGATATTCTCCAGGCACATGGCCTGGAGGTGTTAAACGCTGACGGCACATTCTTTGTTTACGTGCGATGTCCTGCGGCTGTGAGCAACGGCAGGACATTCGCCACTGCCAGGGACTTTTCGCAATACCTGGCCACTGAGCTGGGTATCCTGACGATTCCCTATCAGGTGGCCGGGCGTCATCAGGTACGCTTTTCCGTGGCGTTCTGCGGCGAAGCCGAAACCGTGTTCAACCGTTTGCGTCAGCAACTGTCCAATGTACAGTTCAGCCTTGCCGAGAGGGTATCGGCATGACTGTCTCTCTTCGCAATGTCGACAGTGTACTCGGCGAGCAGCAGTTTCCCTATTTCGAGGTGGAGGACTTCGAGCGCAAGCGACGCGAATATGGCCTTCCTGATGCACCGCAGCTGATGGGTTGGCACCGACTCGGCCGGACGCAGGGTGATGCCTTCCAGCTGGCCGAGCACTTGATCAGGCGGATATTGGCCAACTCGGGGTCAGCACAATGTATTGATCACCTGATGGTTTGCAGCAGTCGATTCTCCATGGGTTTCCTGCAAGGCAACGACCGCCTCGACACCCTGATGCATAACTGCGGCCTCGGGTCCGTGCCGGTCACGGGGCTGACGCTCAGTGGCTGCAACAGCCTGTTCAACGGACTGCACCTGGCCGATGCCTTGATAGGCTCAGGCAAGTGCAAAAACGTACTGCTGGTCACCGCCGACACGTCCGTCAGTGAGGCGCATCGTTTCGATCGCAACTGCATGTTCAGCGATGCGGCAGGCGGGATGATCCTGAGCAGCGGCGAAAGCTCATCGCTAACCCTGGTCGATACCGCCTGCAGCTTCGGCAGAGCATCCGACCCAGGCGCATTCTTCCGCGGCGATCTCGCGTCCCTGGACACTCAGGTCACGCGCTTGCTCGGCCGCTACGGGCTGCAGCGATCAGACATCGCCAAAGTCGTACTGCCCAACTTCTACCTGCCGGTTGTCAACATGCTGATGAACCGCCTCGGCCTTTCAGCCCCGCAACGGTTCGCGGGCGCTGCGACGCAAATGGCTCACTGCTTCGCCAGCGATTACCTGATGGCGCTCGCCGAGCTTTCGCAGCGGCAAATAGCGGCCGACGAGCACTACCTTCTGATCGGCTATGCGGATCTTCATCAGGGAATCAGTCTCGTACGCCACACAGCAAGGAGCGCAGCATGAACCAGGCATTACTGACGATCACGGGAGGGCCTGCCTACCCCGTGCACTTCTCGCTGGTCGAATACATCGAGCGTATCATCCACCGCTACCCATCGAATGCAGCGGCATTCGACGAGGACCAGCGCTTGACCTACAGCGAACTAAGGATCGAACTGCTCACACTGCACGCTCGGCTGCATGAACTCGGCGTGCGCAGCGGGGATGTGGTTGCGGTGAATGCGACAGTGCAACTGCGCTATCCCGTCGTTGTCCTGGGGTTACTGCTCGCTGGCCTGGTCTACTTGCCAATCGCCGCAGCTCTGCCGCCTGAGCGCAAGCGGGCGATCTGCGAACAGGCCCGGCCGGCCCTCATGATCACGGACGAGCAAAAGCCTGATGACGCAATACCAACCTGTACGCTCTCGTCTCTGTTTTCGGGCAAGCCCGTCGGTGCTGCCTTCGACCTGTTCCCGGAGCCTTCACCCGAAGCGACTGCCTACCTGATCTTCACCTCAGGCTCGACCGGCGTGCCCAAGGGCGTGAGCATTACCCGCAAAGGCTTTTTCAACCGATTGCAGTGGGCGCAAGACTATTACGCGCTCGGCAGCGAAGATGTCACGGCCCTGAAAACCCAGGCCTCGTTCGACCCCTCGATCCAGGAGGCCGTGCTGCCTTTTTTTTCCGCCGGCGCCGTGTTCGTGCCTGACCACAACCGAGTCAACTTTCCCAATTACCTGTCGGCCTGCATCGCTGAGCACGGTGTCACCATGCTCATCATGGTACCCAGCCACCTGCAGCATCTTCTCGCCAGCCCGGCAATCAATGCCTGCCAGCACCTCAGGCATATCGTTTGCTGCGGAGAACCTTGGGGAGTTGAGTTGATCAGTGCGCTTCATCAGCGCTTGCCGAACTGCCGTATCTACAACGGTTATGGACCGACCGAGGCCACCATTGGCACCTTGGTCTTCAATCCGCCACGCGGTTACGCCAGCGATGTCATCCCCATAGGCAAACCCATTGCAGGAACACATGTGTGCATCGTCGACGAAGACCTGCAACCCGTCCCGACGGGGGAAGCAGGCGAGCTGATCATCGGCGGTATATGTGTGGGCGATGGTTATCTGAACAATGCGCCGCTGACCGAGCAGCGCTTTCGCAGGTTGCAGGTCGAGGGTGCCGGCGAGGTGAGATTCTATCTCAGCGGTGACGTGGCGCGTGCCCTGCCGACCGGCGATATCGTGTTCCTCGGACGCAGAGATAACCAGGTGAAGATCAATGGCGTTCGCATCGAGCTCGAAGAAATCGAACTCGCCTTGCGCAACTGCCCAGGGGTGCGCGATGCCATCGTGGTCAAGCGCAAGGGTAAGGTGAGTGATGAGCTGCACGCGTTCCTGATCGCTCATATGCCCTTGGACATCCAGGCAATTACAACGTCATGTGCCAGACGGATCGGTCAGGCGACAACTCCCTCGCGTTTCTCTCAGGTCGAAGCGTTTCCGTTGAATCAGAGCGGTAAGGTTGACCGCCGGGCCTTGGCGGCAACATTGATGAATCAGAGGAGCCTGCCGTGAGCACCAGCCTGATTAGCCGTGCCGAACTTACCGAGCTGTTGAGCAGGTTGTTTCCTGATCTGCCCGCCCCTTTGGACCCAGAAGCCACGCTTCTCGCGCAGGGAATCAACTCGATGGGGATAATTGTATTGATTACACATCTTCAGAATGAGTTCGGCATCGTCTTCGACCCGGCCAACTTTGCCAATCTTCACGCACTCACACTGGCCTCGCTCCAGCCACTGTGCGCCGATCGCCGGCAGGCGAGGCCAACGTCCACAGGAGCTTGATGCAGCCCATGTCCATTCTTTCGTGGTCACGGCCACACTCGCCCTTGCACTCGCTCCTGCTGGGTTCCCTGCTGCACGATGCAAGCAAGGGAATAGCCAGCCCGCTGATGGTTCTTCTGCTGACCACCCGCTTTGGCCTGAACAGCTGGCAGACAGGGGCGCTGCTGGGCATTTCAATGCTGCTGGCAACGCTGATGTCATTGCCGGCAGGGCTGCTATTCGACCGTTTCGCGCGATTGCACCTTGCCACTATCACATTGTTGCTCATGACGCTGGCTGTAGGCCTGCTGCCCTTTGCCCAGATCATTCTGCTCGTCAGCCTGCTACTGGTGTTCATGGAGTTCGCCGCCGCACTCTTCGGCATTGGTCTTAAAGCGCTGCTGGCCGATTTCGTGAGCGTGAAGCAACGCGTCTCGGCGTTCTCCTACCGCTACATCCTGACCAACGTGGCATTCGCGATCGGCCCTGTGCTCGGGGTCCGGTTGGCGGAAGTCTCACTTACCCTGGCGCTTTTGGTGGCAGCGGGTGCCTGCGGGGCAGCGATGGTGGTGATGATGTGCCTGGGCGCAAGTCAGGGCCAACCTCGCACCTCGCTGAAGACAGGGGCGCCCTCATTGGCGGACGCCCTGAAAGTCTTGGGCAACGATCGAAATCTGGTTCTCTATACCTTGGGGTCATTCTTTAACACCGTCGTTCACGGTCGCTTCACGTTCTTCCTGTCCCTGTGGTTGCTGTATCAGTACCCTGCCAACCAAGGTATGGAGATGCTGTCCTGGTTGTTGCTGACCAACGCCATCACGGTCATTGCATTGCAACGCCTCGTCAGCCGTTACATCACGCTCGAAACTTTGAACAGTCGGGTCATGATGGGCGCCCTGTTGTTTTCTATCGGATTGCTCGGTTTTTCGGTTTCCGAGCAACTTACTGCCTGGTGTCTGTCCATGCTAGTTTTCACCCTTGGCGAGCTGCTGATTCAGCCAGCGGAGTATCTCTACATTGACTCGATCAGCCCGCCGCCCCTCAAAGGCAGTTATTTCGCCGCACACAATCTGGCGAGCTTGGGGGCGGCAGTCAGCCCGGCGTGGTGTGGATTCATACTATCGCTCGCGGGCCCCCAGGGTTTGTGCTTCTCACTGATCGCCTGCGTGCTGGCGGGTAGCAGCCTTTGTGCCATGCGCCCTCGACTGACCCCGGGCAACTTTGCGCGGGGAGATCTTTAATGCTTCAGTACGCGCATTGGTCGTCAATGTCTCACCCTCACTTCTCTGATCATTCTGGTGCCTTAGCTAATGCAGTTTTATAAATACCATGCGGCTGGAAATGACTACCTTGTATACCGGGACTGCGTACCGTTTGATTGCTCCAAACCGATGATTTCACGTATTTGCGACCGACACCGCGGGTTGGGCAGCGACGGCATACTGGTGCCGGTGATCAAAGAAGGTGAACGGTTGTCGGTACGGATCTACAACACAGACGGTTCCCAGGCAGAGAAAAGTGGTAATGGCCTGCGTATTCTCTGCCGCTACTTGTGGGATCAGAATATCGTGGCCGGTTCACCCTTTGAAATATCGACCAAAGGGGGGATCGTCACCTGCCAGGTACTCGACAACGGGCAGCGGATTTCGATCGCCATGGGCCAGGCTGCTTTTGCCAATACTGCGGCGTTCACCGTTGACGTGGACGGCACACCTTTGCAGTTGCATCCGGTTTCGATGGGCAACCCCCATTGCGTGGTGTTCGTGGATCAACCGACTGAAACGCTGGCACGACAGTTGGGACCGCTCATCGAGCGATTGTCGATCTTCCCCGACCGCACAAATGTTCAGTTCGTGCGGGTAATCGATCGTCAGACGCTCGAGGTGCAGATCTGGGAACGGGGGGTCGGCTACACCCTTTCCTCCGGCACCAGCAGTTGCGCTGCTGCGGCAGTCTCGCGTCGACTTGGACTGGTAGGTCCTCGGGTAGCGGTCAACATGGCCGGCGGCGTCATCATGATCGAACTGGACGACGACTATCACGTGTTGATGCAAGGGCCGGTATGCAGGGTCGGCCTCTACTCGCTGGACAGTGAATGCTTGGCTCAGGCGGACTGAGTACCGGTCATGAAGGCGGGGAGCGAACTGTACTGACTGACGTCTGGATCTGAGGCGACATCGTAAATAGTGGCTAGCCTCATCAGAGCGTGAAGCGGACAGCTATCCGAGAAGGTGGCCGTTTCACGCCTCATGATCTGCAAGCGCAGCCCCCACCGGGCTGGCATAGTCCAGGAAGCAGGCGTAACTCTGTTCGTAGCCGGCTATCGGACGATGAGGCCGGAACAGGCTAAAGTGCCTTGATCAATGCCCGTTTTAGGTCGAATCGCGACGGTCATACCTCGACCGTCGCTGGACGCTGTCAGACCTCCGTCTGCTCTGCCATCTCCAATGCGTCATCGACTTCAATGCCCAGGTATCGCACCGTGCTTTCAAGCTTTGTATGGCCGAGCAGGAGCTGAACTGCTCTCAAGTTCTTTGTCCTGCGATAGATCAGCGATGCCTTTGTACGTCTCATCGTGTGGGTGCCGTACATAGCAGGATCTAGCCCAATAGACTTTATCCACGCTTTGACCATTCGGGCGTACTGCCGGGTGGAGAGATGCACTGAGGCGTGTAGCCGGCTTGGGAAAAGACAATCCTCGCTGTGGAGTTGGGCTTGATGTATCCAGGCCTGTAGGGCCAGTCGCGTTTGCTCTGTAATTTCAAACTGTACGGGACGTTGGGTTTTCTGCTGCATCACTATCGCCCGCGATGACACGTGCTCCCCATGAGCAACGTCGCGTACGCGAAGCTTGGTCAGATCGCAGGCTCGTAGCTTGAGCTTGCTATCGATGGCCAGATCGAAAAGGGCTAAATCACGAGTTTCCTCCGCGATTTGGAGCCTTACCCGAATGGCCCAGATATCTTTCAGTCGGAGCGGAGCTTTCTGCCCGACCAATTTTCCTTTGTTCAAAGGCTGATGGCTGCTGGTCGTAATGGCGTTCATGGCTTGTCCTCCATGTGAGGTAGGACAAGGATGATCAACCCAATCCAGAGGCGCTAACCGACCCATTGTTGTCCTTAGTGGAGAACAGTTATCGGCCAAACGCGGTCACTTACTGAAGACAAAGTCTGAGGAGCTCACTAAATGCCCCCGGCGGTCTGGAGTCAATTGCGTGTTATCTAAGATGCGTCAGCTTCGCTTTCGCCCTCATAATCGTAGTCAATCAAGCTTGCCGACACTTGACAAATTTCAAATTACCCTAAGGCCCTGGTGCCAGCAGCACAGTATTCTTAATTTCGATATTGAATCCAATATCGCGACCGGGAACATCATCCTCCCTTCTATGAGCACCGCTAGCTGAACCTTGATGTCTGTTTGAAGCCGCCGTACGCTATCGGCATTCATGGAGGAATCTGGCTGATGGCACGCGTGGGTTTGATACTGACACCGGGTTTTGCTGACTGGGAATACGCATTCATTGCTGGAACTGCGTCTCCATTTTACGGGATCGACGTCAGGTTTTTCGCACCTACTACAGGGCCGCTCCACTCGCAGGGCGGATTGGCTGTAACTGTCGATAGTGGCTTGCAACAATGCCTGGACTGGAAACCGGACGTTGTTGTCGTGATTGGAGGAATGGTCTGGGAGCGTACAGAAGCTCCGGATATTCGAGACTTTCTTCATGCTAGTCGTTCAAGTGGAGCGACAATTGCTGGCATCTGTGGTGGAACGCTGGCACTTGCGAGAGCCGGGCTACTCGACACGGTTCCTCATACCTCGAACAGCGCTGACTTTCTGCAAAAAAATGCCGTAGGTTATGACGGGCGCACGCGCTATCGAAGCAGTGCAGTAGCTGTGGTTGCAGACCGCATCATAACTGCTCCAGGCCCTGCACCCGTTAGCTTCACCTGCGCAGTGTTCGAAGGTGCCGGATTATATTCAGCGCTCATTTCTCAGTTCAGATCAATGCTAGCAGCGGAACATGGATGACCGCCTCGTTCCACAAATCAGCCCATCAGGTAATGTCTTCGACGGTCCTCTTCTGGCCGTTAGCTGTCCTTTTTTAAAGGCAGATGTAGATCGAATGCAGCCACTCATTGCTTGAGCGCAAACAAGTCCTCTGCCAACTCACCGGGTTGCCGCAAGTCCATCAGCAGCACCTCTGCCTTGCTGTACCGAAAACCGGGCCTGAAGATACGGTCGACCGCCTTTGAGGCAAATCGGGTCATCCGCAGCGTGTCGCAGGTTGGGTATGCGCACGGGCGAGATTATGTCGCTGCGCCGGGATGAGGTCGACGTCGAGAAAAAGACGGCTCACATCTGCCGGATCGTGGTTGAAAAGCAGGCAGTCGAGCGGACCAAGACGAAATACACCCGCACCGTAATGTTGAACAGCCGGGCTCTTGGCGCACTGGCAAGGGCCAGAGAGATCGCGCAATACCGCTCGAAGCAGAAGCGCCGCGTCTCGACGGAGTCGCCATTCATCTTCCAGCCTTCTGGCTCGTCACCACGAATCCAGCGTTCATTGCTGGGCAGCTTAGGGAATCTCCGAACAAGTCCCGGGTATGCGAAAATCGCCTGACCACCTGATCCGAGCCTCCCATGAGCCAGATGAGCTTTTCCGACTTCGAGTACGCCGGCAAGCGCAAGCAAACCCGCCGCGAACGCTTCCTTGCCGAGATGGATCAGGTCGTACCCTGGGCAGGTCTGCTCGGCCTGATCGAGCCGTTCTACCCCAAGGCCGGTGGCGGTCGAAAACCTTACCCCCTGGAAACCATGCTGCGCATTCACCTGCTGCAGAACTGGTTCTCCCTCAGCGATCCGGCCATGGAAGAAGCGCTCTACGAAATCACGCCCATGCGTCAGTTCGCGCATCTGACACTGAGCGCGCCGATCCCTGAAGACACCACGATCATGAACTTCCGGCACTTGCTGGAGAAGCATCAATTGGCACCTGCCATCCTCGCGGTCATCAACGGTTATTTGCAGGAAAAAGGCCTGTCGTTGCGTCAGGGCACGATCGTCGACGCAACCATTATTCATGTCCCAAGCTCGACCAAGAACAAAGATGGCGAGCGCGATCCCGAGATGCATCAGACCAAGAAGGGTAACCAGTATTTCTTCGGTATGAAGGCCCACATCAGCGCTGACGTTGAGTCGGGACTGGTTCATCACGTCCATGGCACCGCTGCCAATGTGGCCGATGTCACCCAAGTCGCTGAACTGCTCCACGGGGAAGAAAACGCAGTCTATGCGGACGCAGGTTACACCGGTGTCGAGAAGCGTGAAGAGCACGAAAATCGTGACGTGATCTGGCAAATCGCGGCTCGGCGCAGCACGTATTCCAAGCTGAACAAACGCAGCCTGCTGTACAAAGCCAAGCGCAAGATCGAGTACTGCAAAGCGCAGACACGTGCCAAGGTTGAGCACCCGTTTCGGGTCATCAAGCGCCAGTTTGGTTATGTGAAAGTACGCTTTCGTGGGCTGATGAAAAACACGGCCCAACTGACCACGCTGTTCGCCCTGTCGAACCTGTGGATGGCTCGAAAACGACTGATGGGTTTGGGTGAGTTGCGCATTTAACACGAAGAACCGGGCAGAAAACGCTCTGCCGCACACTGCGTCATGCCGTTTTCAGGGAATAGCGCTGATTGCTTGGTGAATTACGGCCTGCCATCGCTGCGCGGCAAGTTGATCGGAGCATCCTTAGGCGCTCGGTGCAGGTACTTCTCTCGACCTACGCCAAGTGGTTGAATTCTGCCAACGATTGGACGGAACTGGCGAAGCTGGAAAAGAACGTAATGGGTACAGGATTAAATATCGTTCACTTTGCGCCCTTTAGGCATAAGGCATTCGACAGCAATTCAGCCATACTCCAAAATGCATCGGTTTTAGGGGGAAAACCCTTGCACAGCCAACGACATACCAACTTTTAGTGAGCCTCAACGTGAAAACATCCCTGTCCATCCTCAGCCTGCTGCTGTTGCTCACAGGTACCGCGACCCTTCCGTCGACTGCTGCTGCACAACCCCCGGCCCAGGTTCAACGTGACCCCTCCAAACTGCATCTGGCTTCAGGCAGCGCTCTGCTGATCGACCTGAACAGCAACCAAGAGCTGTATTCAAGCCATGCCGACCGCGTGGTGCCGATCGCTTCGGTGACCAAACTGATGACGGCGATGGTGGTGCTGGATGCCAAGTTGCCCATGGATGAAATGCTCACCATGACCATTGCCAACAACCCGGAGATGAAAGGTGTGTACTCGCGCGTGCGCCTGGGCAGCCAGCTGGACCGCCGCGAAACCCTGCTGATTACCCTGATGTCGTCGGAAAACCGTGCGGCCAATAGCCTGGCCAACGCCTACCCCGGCGGCTATCCGGCGTTCATCAAGGCAATGAATGCCAAAGCCCGCAGCCTGGGAATGGCCCATACCCGCTATGTTGAGCCGACCGGCCTGTCGACGCAGAACGTATCCACTGCCCGCGACCTGGCCAAGCTGCTGATGGCCTCGCGCAAGTACCCCATGCTGAGCGAGCTGTCGACCACGCGCGAAAAGACCGTCGCCTTCCGCAAGCCCAACTACACCCTGGGCTTCCGTAACACCGACCACCTGGTGAACAAAAGCAACTGGGATATCAAGCTGACCAAGACCGGCTTCACCAACGAGGCCGGGCACTGCCTGGTACTGCTGACCCGCATGGACAACCGCCCGGTGGCCATGGTCATTCTCGATGCCTTTGGCAAATACACCCACTTCGCCGATGCCAGCCGCATGCGTCAATGGCTGGAAACCGGTAGCGCCAAGCCGGCACCGGCGGTGGCCATGCAATACAAGGCCGACCGGCAGAACAAAGGACGGTTGGCGGCCGAATGACCGCCATATCCTGGAACGTGCGGGCTTGTCCGCGAAGCAGACAACGCGGCGGATAGCACGGGCTTCGTCCGTGTTCGCGAGGAAACCCGCGCCTACGACGGCCTGCGCCCAATCACCAATGTGTATCCACCCCCAATCAGGTGTAGGAGCGGGTTTACCCGCGAATACGGTCGCGGCGGCAACGGTGAACGGCGGGTGGAAATTGGCCAGCAGAGCCGGCCCATTCGCGGGTAAACCCGCGCCTACAGCGGCCTGTGCATGTCCAGTCAGGCCGTAGCGCTGACCATACCTCCCGCACTGCTGCCGCCCTCTTGCTGCAACAGCTCCAGCAACTGCGCCGTGGCCGCCATGATCTGCCCGTTGAGGGTGGCAATGCTCGCCTGCTTGGCACCTATCGCTGCCGCCTTGGCAGCCTCGTCCATCTTGCTGTTCTGCAATGCCGCCAACTGTTTCTGCTCTTCTGCCAGTTGCTTCTGCAGATCCTTGATCAACTGACGCAGCTCGCTCACAGCCCCCGATTCGCCACTGCCTTCAGCGTCGGTGGATTGCGCCTGGCTACCCCCCGACACCTTCATGCTGTCACTGCTGACGCTCAACGGCCCCACCGCCTCACCGGCCTGTTTCGCCTGTTCACGCTCGTTTGCTGCATTCGCGCTCAGCGTCTGTGCTGAAACACCATTGATCATCAGGTTGCTTGCCGTGATGCCGCTCATGTCGATTCCCTGCCTGAAAGATGGGTCCTTGCCGTAACCAACACATCGGCCGCCTCACGCTGTTCTTTAGCCCGCTTAAATTCCCCCTCGGCTGGCTCGTTCCAACTCATGTACTTGCGCAGGAGCCGGAGCCCCGGCGGGCGTCCATATTCGACCATTCAGGGAATCGCAGCCATGAGCCAGTCCTCACAGCAGGAAACCATCAAAGACATGATCGGCGTGGGCTTCGGCCCCTCCAACCTGGCCTTGGCCATCGCCCTGGAAGAGCTCGCCGAATCCCGGGGCCATGCGCTCGACGCACTGTTCATCGACAAGCAGCAAGACTACCACTGGCACGGTGAGACCTTGGCTACCCAGAGCGAGTTGCAGATCTCGTTCCTCAAGGACCTGGTGTCGCTGCGCACCCCGACCAGCCCGTACAGCTTCGTCAACTACCTGCACCAGAAGCAGCGCCTGGCCGACTTCATCAACCTCGGCACCTTCTACCCCTGCCGCCTGGAGTACAACGACTACCTGCGCTGGGCCGCCGAGCATTTCACCTCCCAGGCGGTGTATGGGCAGGAAGTGTTGCGCATCGAACCGCACGTGCATGCAGGCCGGGTCCAACACCTGTGCGTGATCACGCGTGACAGACAAGGCCGCGAATACAGCCGCCCCACCCGCTCGGTGGTGGTGGGCAGCGGTGGCACACCGAAAATTCCGGAAAACTTCGGCGCCTTCAAGGACGACCCGCGAGTGTTCCACCACTCTCAGTACCTGAGCAGCCTGACCAAACTGCCGTGCACGGCTGGCAAGCCCATGCGCATTGCCGTGATCGGCTCAGGCCAGAGCGCCGCCGAGGCGTTCATCGACCTCAACGACAGCTATCCGTCAGTCAAGGTCGACATGATTCTGCGCGGCTCGGCCCTCAAGCCCGCCGACGACAGCCCCTTCGTCAATGAGATCTTCTCGCCCGACTATACCGACCTGGTCTACAACGAACCGGCCGACCAGCGCAGCAAACTGCTGGGCGAATACCACAACACCAACTACTCGGTGGTCGACCTCAACCTGATCGAGCGTATCTACGGCATCCTCTACCGGCAGAAGGTTGCCCATCAGCACCGCCACAATGTGCTGTGCCGGCGCCAGGTGGAAGCGGTGGTGGCCACCCGCGAAGGCCTGGAACTGACCCTGCGCGACCTCGCCACCGGCCAGCAGCAAACCCACCGCTACGATGCCGTTATCCTCGCCACCGGTTACGAGCGCCGTTCGCACCGTGAATTGCTGGCGCCGCTGGCCGATTACCTGGAGGACTTCAGCGTCGACCGCAACTACCGCGTACTGGCCAGCCCGGATCTGCAAGCCTCGGTGTACCTGCAGGGCTTCTGCGAAAGCAGCCACGGCCTGAGTGACACCCTGCTTTCGGTCCTGCCAACCCGCGCTGCGGAAATTGGCCGAGCGCTGTACCAGGATCTGGAGCAGCTGCACGAAAAACCCCAAGCAGCAGTGGCGCTGACCCGCGCCTGACCCCTCTGCAACCCGCCATCAAGACCGGACTGATGCCTCGTGCGCAGTCCGGTTTTTGTGCTTTGAAACATTTAGTTTCATTTTAACCTGCAGGTTTTCAATTCTCATTCGTCCTTATCAGTACAGCACTCTTTGGTTGGCACACGCTCGACCACCAATAGCAGAAGACCGTCTGATGGCCAAATCACCGAAAAAATCCAAATCCAGGCTGTGGTTCCTGGTTCACAGCTGGCTCGCCTTGCCGATCTGGTTCTTTGTCCTGATCGTCTGTTTCACCGGCATGCTCGCCGTGGTCAGTCAGGAAATCGTCTGGCTCGCCGATCCGGCCGCACGCGCCAACAAGCCAGACGCGGACACCGAGCGCATGAGCTTTCAGCAGGTACTGGAGGCCTTGAACAAGGCCGAGCCGGACATGGTGGTGGAGCGCCTGAGCCAGCCGGATGGTTCGCACTTCGCGGTAAAAGCCAATGTCACCCTGCCTGACGGCACCAGCCCGACGCTGTATGTAAACCCCTACACCGGAACCATTCAGGGCAGGACCCCAGACTTCAACTTCGAAGCCTTCACCCGCGCCCTGCACGGCTGGTGGCTGGTGCCGTTCACCAACGGTTTCAGCTGGGGCTGGTACCTGGTATCGCTGCTCGGCCTGCCGATGCTGGCCTCGCTCGTCACCGGCCTGGTGGTTTACAAGAAGTTCTGGAAAGGCTTTTTCAAACCCGTGCGTACCGGCCATGGTTCGCGAATTTTCTGGGGTGACCTGCACCGTCTGTCCGGGGTGTGGTCAATCTGGTTCATTGCGGTCATTTCCATCACCGGCACCTGGTTCCTGATCCAGGCGATCCTGTCTGACAACCACATCACCATTTCCAGCCGACCCATCGTGCCGGTGATCGCCCGTGAGGAGGTGCCGCAAACGCCAGATGGCAGCCCCGCCTCGCGCATCGACCTGGACGAAGCGGCGCGCCTTGCCGGTCTGGCGATCCCGGGGTTGGAAGTGACCTCCATCACGCTCCCCGCCACTGCCTACAGCCACGTCACGCTGTCTGGCCCGGGCTGGTACCCGTTGATGTTCCAGAGTGCTTCGGTGAATCCGTACACACGCAATGTCGACAGCCAGTTCCTGATCAGCGACCGTTCGGCGCTGGAGTTCGTCACCGAGTCCATGCGCCCGCTGCACACCGGCGACTTTGGCGGTTTGCCGATCAAGCTGGTGTGGTTCTTCTTCGGTCTGATCCTGACCCTGATGGTGCTCAGCGGCCTGCTGATCTGGACCAAACGCACCGCCCAGGCCACCGCCGCGGCCCTCAAGCGCAGCGAGCGCGCTCCACGTGCGGCACACAGTGAAACCACCGTGGAGATCCACTCATGAGCCAGGCCCTGCCCGCCAGCCCGCTGAAGCAGCTTTGGCTGAAGTGGCGTTTTCACCTGAACATCCTGCTGATCCTGATCCCGCTGGGCTTCATGCCCAAGTACTTCGCCGACGCCAGGCTGTTCCGCGGCGAAGCGGGCCTTGGCGCCAACGTGATCAGTGACATCCAGGTCGGCCCCTACAGCCTCGACCTTGCCGAACTGCGTGACGAGGCGCCACGTGCCGACGGCCCGGCCGGCTACTTCAAATCGTTCAATGCAGCGTTGTGCAAGGCCTGCATAAAGGACGTCAAGGCCACCTACCTGCGCATCGGCAAGCCACGCAGCCTGCGCGCCGCCGGCACCATTTTCTTCGGTGCACCGTACAACATGGGCACCTCGTTGCCGATCCCGCCGCGCACCAAACCCGATGCGCACATCTGGATCACCCTGGAAGGCTGGGACGGCAGCATGCACCAGGCGTCGATCCCCCTGGCCAAGGCATCGCCAGCCACCGTTGCATGGCTCGAGAAACAAGGAGGCAACAAATGAAACACCTGATACGCACCCTGACGCTGCCCTTCCTGATACTGGCTGCCAGCCCGGCGCTGGCGCACAACCCGATGTGCGAATGTGAGGAACTGGCCAACGGCCAGGTCAAGTGCACCGGCGGTTTCTCGGACGGCAGCGGTGCCCCCGGGGTGACCCTGGACGTGATCGGTTATGACGAACAGGTGCTGGTCGGCGGCAAGCTTGGCGACGACTCGACGCTGACGTTCAAGCGCCCGGACGGCGAATTCTATGTGCTGTTCGATGCCGGCCCCGGGCACGTGGTTGAAGTGGACTACGCCGATATCGCCCAACCATGAGCCGCGCCCAAGTCATTCGCCCGGCCGGTGCCGGGCACGAAACCCTGTACGTGCTGCTGGCAAGCCTGCTGATCGTGGTACTCGCCGCCAGCGTGGTGCTGCTGCGCGGTGAGCGCGAGGACGAACAGGCCATCGCCAGCTACCAGATCGACGCCCGCCGCGACCTCACCGCCGCCGAACAAGGCCTGTACACCGACCTGCGGGTAGCCTTCGACGAGATCCAGCTACTGCGCGAAGAAAACGCCGTCACGCCCAGCGTAAAGGCCCTGGCCGAAGAAGGCCTACCGCCGTTCGTGGTCGATGCCGGCAGCCAGAGCCGTGGCGGCCACCAATGGTCATGGCTGGAATCTGGCGCCTACCTGGGCCGCAGCCAGGCCCCGGAAGTTGCCGGCAGCCTGCTGCTGATCCTGCCACCCGACAGCACAGGCCAAGCCGATGTCTGGCTGCGCCGCGACAGCGCCGCCGTGATCCCGGACGACCTCGGCCAGGCCGCCCTGATCGCCGCTGGCTGGCAGCAGGTGGTCAGCCACTACGACGCCGGTGTTACCCGCGAACACCGTCACTGAACCCAAGGACCCGCCCATGTTTCGCTCCGCCCTCGCCCTGCTCCTGACCCTTGCCCTGCCGGCACTGGCCCTGGCCGATAACAGCAAGCCGCTGCGAATCGGCATCACCCTGCACCCCTATTACAGCTACGTGAGCAATATTGTCGGCGACAAGGCCGAGGTGGTTCCCCTGATTCCGGCGGGCTTCAACCCGCACGCCTACGAGCCGCGGGCCGAGGACATCAAGCGCATCGGCACACTGGACGTGGTGGTGCTCAACGGTGTTGGCCATGACGATTTCGCAGACCGCATGATCGCCACCAGCGAAAAACCCGACATCGCCACTATCGAAGCCAATCAGAACGTGCCGCTGCTAGCGGCCACCGGCATTGCCGCGCGCGGTGCCGGCAAGGTGGTCAACCCGCACACCTTTCTGTCGATCAGCACCACCATCGCCCAGGTGAACAACATCGCCCGTGAACTGGGCAAGCTCGACCCGGACAACGCCAAGCTGTACACGCAGAACGCCCGTGCCTACGCCAAGCGCCTGCGCGCCCTGCGTGCCGAGGCCCTGGCCAAGGTCACCGAAGCCCCTGGCGCAACGTTCCGGGTCGCTACCATCCATGCCGCCTATGACTACCTGGTGCGCGACTTCGGCCTGGAGGTGACCGCTGTCGTCGAGCCGGCCCATGGCATCGAGCCCAGCCCGGCGCAGCTGAAAAAGACCATCGACCAGCTCAAGGCGCTGGACGTGCGGGTGATCTTCTCGGAAATGGACTTCCCGTCGGCCTATGTCGAAACCATTCAGCGTGAGTCCGGTGTGCGCCTGTATCCGTTGACGCATATCTCCTACGGCGAGTACACCAAGGACAAGTACGAGGTGGAAATGAAGCGCAACCTCGACACGGTGGTCCGCGCCATTCAGGAGAACCGCGCATGACCGCTGCCGCCAAGCTGGCGACAGCCTGCGGGCCGCGCATCGAGTTCACTGGCATCGACCTGACCTTGGGGCGCACGCGCATCCTCGAACAGGTCAGTTTCAGCGTGGCAGCAGGCAGCGTGCACGCCATCGTCGGCCCCAACGGCGGCGGCAAGAGCTCGTTGATCAAGACCCTGCTCGGGCAGATGCCACACCAGGGCCAGCTGACCTTGCATTGGCCTGGTGAGCGCGAAGTGATTGGCTACGTGCCGCAGGCACTGGAGTTCGACCGCGGCCTGCCCATGACCGTGGACGATTTCATGGCCGCCATGTGCCAGCGCCGCCCGGCCTTCCTCGGCCTGTCGCGGCGCGTGAAGCCGGCCATTGATGCAGCCTTGGTTCAGGTTGGCATGCTCGACAAGCGCACGCGGCGCATGGGTGCACTGTCCGGCGGTGAGCGCCAGCGCGTGCTGCTGGCCCAGGGCCTGATCCCCGAGCCGCAGTTGCTGGTGCTGGACGAACCGATGTCGGCCCTCGATGAAGCCGGAATCCAGGTGTTCGAACAGTTATTGCAGGGCTGGCGCCAGGCCGGCACTACCGTTCTGTGGATCGAACATGACCTGGAAGCCGTGTTGCGCCTGGCGGACCGGGTAACAGGCCTGAACCGACAGGTGCTGTTCGATGCGCCGCCTGCCCAGGCCCTGACCCCGGAGCGTCTGCTCGGCCTGTTCTCCGTTCACCCGCGTAGCGAGAGCCTTGCCTGATGAGTTTTGAAATCTTTCGCCAAACGGTCCAGGACTGGGCCACTGCCGGTTATCTGCCCGAGGCGCTGGCCTACGGTTTCGTGGTCAATGCCTTGCTGGCCGGCCTGATGATCGGCCCGGTGCTGGGTGGCCTGGGCACCTTGGTGGTGGTCAAGCGCTTTGCGTTCTTCTCTGAAGCGGTCGGCCATGCGGCGCTGACCGGCGTGGCCATCGGTATCCTGCTGGGTGAGCCCTATACCGGCCCTTACGGCAGCCTGTTCGGCTACTGCCTGCTGTTCGGCATCCTACTCAACTTCCTGCGCAACCGTACCGGGCTGTCGCCGGACACACTGATTGGCGTGTTCCTGTCGGTGTCGCTGGCGCTGGGCGCCAGCCTGCTGCTGATGCTGGCAGGCAAGATCAACGTGCACATCCTCGAGAACGTGCTGTTCGGTTCGGTGCTGACCGTTAGTGCCCAGGACTTGCTGGTACTGGGCATCGTCGCGGTGCTGGTGCTGGCCTTGGCGCTGCCGCTATACAACCGCATCATGCTGGCCAGTTTCAACCCGCAGCTGGCGGCTGTACGCGGAGTGGCGGTGAAGACCCTGGACTATCTGTTCGTGGTGCTGGTGACGTTGGTGACCGTGGCTGCGGTGAAGGTGATCGGGGCCATCCTGGTCGGTGCGCTGCTGGTCATCCCGGCCGCCGCCGCTCGCCTGGTCAGCCAGTCGCTCAAGGGCTTTTTCTTCCTGTCGGTGCTGATTGCCACCATCAGTACCCTGCTCGGTATTTTGCTGCCGATCGTTTTCGACCTGCCGGTGCCGTCAGGGGCCGCGATCATCCTGGTCGCCGGCATCTGCTTTGCCCTGGCCGCCCTGGCCCGCGTCCTCGTTCCCCGCCTGCAAGGAAACCCGGCATGAACTTCAAACACCTGACCCTGGCGCTGGCACTGGCCGGCCTGCCGTCCCTGTCTTTCGCCACGCAAGTGCTGACGACCCTGCCGGTCACTCATAGCCTGGCCAGCGCCTTGCTCGAAGGCACTGCGGTGCAGCTCCAGCGGGCGGCACCAGCCAACCTGCCTGCCAGCCGCCAACCGTCGTATTTCAGCGGGCGTGGCGGCGCAGGCCTGCACAAGGCCGCCCAGCAGGCAGATGCGGTGATCGGGGTGCGTTCGATCTGGCGTGATGACCCGCTGTACCCGATGGCCCGACGCAGCAATATCCGCATTGTCGAGATCGATGCCGCGCGACCGGTGGATGGCGCACTGCCGGGCATTGCGGTGAACGGTGACGATGCCTATGGTGCTTACCCTTGGCTCAACCCGACCAACCTCGGACGCATGGCCGACGTGGTGGCCAATGACCTGGAGCGCCTGGCGCCGGACGACAAGGCAAAGATCCAGGGCAATCTGGCAGGGCTCAAACGCCAATTGCTGGAGCTTTCGGCCAACAGCCAGACGCGGCTGGCCAAAGTCGACAACCTGACGGTGGTGAGCCTGTCGGAGAGGCTGGGATATCTGGTCAACGGGTTGAACCTGGATGCGGTCGAGCAGCCACTGCCGGCCGAGTGGGATGCGGCAGCCCTCAAGGCGCTGGGGGAGAACCTGAAGGCGCAGGACGTGGCGCTGGTGCTGGACCATCGTCAGCCTGAATCGGCAGTGGCCGAGGTGATCAAGGCGGCCGGGGCCAAGCTGGTGGTGGTGGAGAGTGACCCTGAAGATGCGATTGCGGGGCTCATAGCCAGCGTTGACCAAGTGGTTGGGGCATTGGGCGGGCGCTGATCAGACAGGCCCGCGCGGTGGATGGCACGGGCTTCGCCCGTGTTCGCGGGTAAACCCGCTCAAGGATCGCGGTTGCTGCCAGGCTAACGCTTCATGCACCGCTGATAACGCTCATCCACCCGCCCGGCAAACCAGGCCGTGGTCAGCTTGCGGGTAATCTTCGGGCTCTTCAGCTCGATGCCCGGTAGCACTGCGCGGGGCACCGGTTTGCCGGCTTTGGCATCTGCCAGGGCAAACACCCCGCTGTACAGCTTGCTGTCCTCGAACGCCAGGCTGTCGGCCTCCTCCAGCTGGCTTCGGATCTGCGGGTTACGCAGCCCCAGCTTCACCCCCAGCTTGCGCGCGGCCAGTTCGGTGGTCCCCGGCATGATCGCCCCCGGCGCCACCAGGTCGCCGTCCAGTGCCAACTTCACCCCAGTGACCTTGCTCAATGCCGCCTGGAATGCCGCATTGCGACTGGCGTACCAGCCCGCGTTGAAATCGGCGAAACGGTATAGCTGGCGCTCGTAGTTGGCCGGGTAGCCCAACAGGTGGGCAATACCGAAGTACATGCCGCCGCGCCGGCTGAACACTTCCTGGCGAATCGTGCCTTCATGGCTGTAGGGGTAATCCCTCGCATGCTTTTCGGCAAAATCGATGCTGACTTGCATCGGCCCGCCGGTGTGCACCGGATTCAGCCCGCCCAGCAAGGTCTTGCCCAGCGGCAGGCGTGCAACGACTTCGTCGTACAGTTCACTCAACTGCTTTTCGCTGCGCACCGTCTGCAACCGCTGCTGGTAGCTCTTGCCGTTGCCTGACGGCGTCTTCAGCGCACCGTCGACCAGCAGTTTGGGAATATGCAGGCGCGCAGCGCGGCGGTCGATCTCCTGGCGGGCGATACGCCCAAGGTTGGGCACCTGTGGGTCCGCAGTGAAGGTCGACTCCTGTTCGGTCACCGCCAGCACTGCGCACAGGTTGCTTTTACTGGGCGCTATGCGCTGGGCTTCGAAGGCTGCCTGGATATCCTTGGCCCAACCCTCGCGGTCCTTGACCTGGGCGGGTAACAGCCGCAACAGCTGCGCACGGACTTTCGCCGGGTCCGCTTCGGGCGCTTCTTCGCGGCGCCCGGCACAGCCTTGCAACAGCACCAGGGCCATCACCGAAATGGCCAGTAACCGGCCGTTCAGGGCTGTTCACCGATCAGGTAGGTTTTGCTGATGTGGCGGAACTGCGGGTGCCCGGCACTGCCCATCAATTCGAACAACACCATCTCGCGGGTCACTACCTGCGCGCCGGCAGCACGCATGCGGGCCAGGCCTGCGGCCTTGCTGGCCAGGGTGCGGCTGTCGCAGGCATCCTCGACCACGAACACTTGCTTGCCCAGCGCCAACAGGCCGAGCACGGTCTGCAGCACGCAAACATGGGTTTCCATGCCGCAGACGATCACCTGCTCACGCGCCATCAAACTGGCTGGCAGGCACTCGGCAGCCACGCAGGAAAAGTGACTTTTTTCCACCACTTCGGCTGCCGGCGCTACGGCCAGCAGTTCGGCCAGGGTATGACCCAGGCCTTTGGGGTACTGCTCGGAAATCACCGTCGGCAGCGCCAGCTCGGCAGTCACCGCCAGCAACCAACGGGCCCGTGCCCGAGTGCCTTCGGGGTCGCTCATGGCACCGATCAGCTTTTCCTGGATGTCGACGACCAGTAGCGTGGCCTTGAGTGGATCGATCAGCATTGTCTGCCTCTTGCCTGGGAAAACCCTAGCCTCCCCCAGGCAAGCGGTGACGTCAATCAGGCGGACAGCCGAAGCGGTTGCAGCGACGCGGTCAGCGCAGCGAGCACACGGTCTTCCTGCTCATGGATGAAGAAATGGCCACCTGGGAACATCTGCAGCGAGAACGCGCCTTGGGTTTCACTGCGCCATGCCCGCAGTTGCTCATCGCTGGCCCGGTCTTCCACTCCACCCAGCACATGCAGTGGGCACTGCAACGCCGGTCGCTGCCGGTAGGTGTAAGTGCCGCACAACAGAAAATCGGCGCGCAAGGTCGGCAAGGTCAGGCTCATCAGCTCAGCGTTGGCCAGCACTTCCTCAGGCGTGCCCTGCAGCGCGCGCAACTCGCTGATCAGCTCGGCGTCGCTCTTGGGCTCGCGCCAGTTGTTGCCGTCGTAGTCCTCACGCCGGGTAGGTGCCGCGGTGCCGCAGGCGAACAAGGCCAGCGGCGCCGGGCAGCCCAATGCCTGCAGCTCATGGGCCAGCTCGAAGGCCAGCAGTGCACCCAGGCTGTGGCCGAGCAGCGCATAAGGAGCGCTTGCCGCCAGTCGCTGCTCGCTGGCCAGTTGCCGAGCCAGCACTTGCATGTCGGTGTGCAGCGACTCAGCCATGCGCGCCCCCCGCCCAGGCAACTCTACCGGGCGTACCTGCAACCATGCCGGCAGCTTGCGCCGCCAGCGGCTGTAGACCATGGCGCTGGCCCCGGAGTACGGCAGGCACAGCAGGTTCAGCACGGTCACTGGGCGGCAGCTTCGGCCATTTTCTGGCGCAGGCTCAGCGGGCGCATGTCGGTCCAGACTTCATCGATGTAGGCCAGGCAATCCTTCTTCAGGCCGCTTTTGCCCACGGCACGCCAGCCATTGGGGATGGCTTTGTAGTCGGGCCAGATCGAGTATTGCTCTTCGTGGTTGACCACTACCTGGAACTGGATATCGTCGCGGTCGAAAACGGAAGTCATTGCCTGTCTCCTTAAATGATGATGCCGCTGCGCGCCTGGCGCAGGGTGGCTTTCAAGTAGACGTAGCAGGCGCTGTAAAAATTAACGGAATTGACGCGCCCCATGTGGCCACGGCCGATGCCGGTATTAACCCTCAGGTATCACGCAACAGGTCGTGCGTATCGAGCAACCGGAACGCAACCTGCGGATTACGCTCCAGCCCGCGCCGGATCGCCGCCGGGATAGACTGCCGGGTCTTGCGGCACAGCCCGGGCTGATCGTCCAGTTCGATGACGATGCCGCGCATGGTCCGTACCTCGTTGTAACCGGGGGCGATGTGCACGCGGATGCCGAGGTTTTCGTACAGGCGCTGCTGCAGACGTTGAAGGTCTTCCAGGTCCTTCAGGTTTTCCAGCCGTTCGAGCAGGCGTTTTTCTTCCTGCCGGGTCAGCAAGAGGATGCGCTGGGCGGCCTGCGGATGGTCGGCCAGTTGCTCGCGGCCGCAGACGCAGGCGCCAGGGGGGCAAGGTTGGCGTAAAGGAACGGGCGTACTCATAGGGCAAGCATAGCCTGTACCGAAGGTCAGAGCTGCGCCAGCCGCGCGCGCAGGAAGCTGACAAAACCCTGCACCGGCCGCGCCACCTGCCGGTGCTGCGGATACACCGCCGACAGCTGCAGCGCGGGCGGGCGCCACTCATCCAGAACCGTCACCAGTTGCCCCTCCGCCAACGCCTGCCCAACGATAAAGGTCGGCAGGTAAGTGACCCCCATCCCGGCAATCGCAGCCCCCCGCAGCAACTCGCCATTGTTCGCCCGCATGCGCCCGGTCACCTGAATTGCCTGGGTTTTGCCACCTTTGTGGAATTGCCACTGCACCTGCCGCGAATGCCCATAAGGCAGGCAATCATGCGCGGCGAGCTCATCCGGTTTTCCCGGCACTCCCCGTTCTTGCAAATACGCAGGGCTCGCACAGTAGACCCGCTCGACACTGGCGATACTCCGGGCGATCAGGCTGGAGTCCTCCAGTGCACCAATCCGCAGCGCCAGGTCATAGCCTTCACCAATCAGGTCCACAGCGCGGTCGCTCAGGTCTACCTCCACATCAACCTGGGGGTGCAACTGCAGAAACTCGGTCAGCAGGCAGCCCAGGTGCGCCATGGCAAACGACAGCGGCGCGCTCAGGCGCAAGGTGCCGCGCAGGACCTGGGCCTGGCCGCTGATGTCGTGTTCGACCTGCTGCACTTCACCCAGCAGGCGCAGGGCCGACTGGTAGTAGTGCTGCCCCAGTGGCGTGGCATCGAGGCGCCGGGTGGAGCGGTTGAGCAGGCGCACGCCCAGGCGCTCCTCAAGCTGCATCAGGCGCCGACTGACCGATTGCTTGGACATGCCCAGACGGTCGGCGGCAGCGGTGAAACTACCGGCCTCCATCACCTGGGCAAAGATCCGCATGTCTTCGTAAGGGTTCATTGTCTTGCTCTAGCTGACAGTCAAACACTTTATAGCGGCTTTTTCCCACGAGTGCATCTGCCTAATCTACGCACAAGTCGCAGCGATGGCCCCTCAGGCCAGGCAAGACGCCCACTACCAACACTTGCACAGAAAAGGATTCGCTCATGAACATTGTCCACAAAGCCCTCACCGCCTCCCTCCTGGCCCTGTCCGTTTCCAGTGCCTTCGCCGCGGGCAGCCCTGGTGTCGAACAACACACCCAGGCCTTCCTCGAAGCCCTGGAGAAAGGGGGTGGCAAGCCGCTGGAACAGCTCACACCAAACGACGCCCGCGCGGTACTGACCGGCGCCCAGGCTTCGGTGAAGGTCGACCTCTCGGGGATCGAAGTGAAGGAACGCACGATTCAGGCCAATGGCCAATCGATCAAGCTGCAAGTGGTGCGCCCGACTAATGTCAAAGGTGATCTGCCGGTGTTCATGTTCTTCCACGGCGGCGGCTGGGTGCTGGGCGACTTCCCGACCCACCAGCGACTGATCCGCGACCTGGTGGTCGGCTCGGGTGCGGTGGCGGTCTATGTGGACTACACCCCGTCACCGGAAGCGCACTACCCGACGGCGATCAACCAGGCCTACGCCGCGACGCGCTGGGTGGCCGAGCATGGCAAGGAGATCGGCGTGGATGGCAAGCGCCTGGCGGTAGCCGGCAACAGCGTTGGCGGCAACATGGCGGCGGTGGTTGCACTCAAGGCCAAAGAGGCCGGCACCCCTGCCCTGCGCTTCCAGTTGCTGCTGTGGCCGGTGACCGACGCCAGCTTCGAGACAGCGTCGTACAAGCAGTTTGCCGAAGGACACTTCCTGACCACCGGGATGATGAAGTGGTTCTGGAACAACTACACCGTTGATGCAAAGGCGCGGGCGCAGATCTACGCCTCGCCGCTGCGGGCGTCCGCCGAACAGCTGAAGGGCTTGCCACCGGCCCTGGTGCAAACGGCTGAGTTCGATGTGCTTCGGGATGAAGGTGAGGCGTATGCCCGCAAGTTGAATGCGGCGGGCGTGACAGTAACCTCGGTGCGCTACAACGGAATGATTCATGACTATGGGCTGCTCAACCCGTTGAGCCAAGTGCCGGCAGTAAAGGCGGCGCTGCGGCAGGCGGGCAACGAACTTAAAGTGCATCTGCAGTGAGGCGATGAGCAATGGACCCGCCTGGGCGGGTCTTTTGCTTCTATTTGCGGAAACAGCCCGCAGGCTTCAATGAATCTGCCAGCGGTGCGGCAGGTCCGGCCCTTTCGCGGGTAAACCCGCTAAAGGGCCGGCAAATCCTGCTCAGGGCTCAAACCCTTCCACAATGATCACCTCAGCCTTCGCCACCCCTTGGCGATGACTGCATGCCTCTTGGTACAGCGCGGAGCGGTAACAGGCGACGGCCTGCGCGTACGAATCGAACTCGATCACCACACTACGCTGAGGCGTAGCCCTCCCTTCCATCGCCTCGCTACGCCCGCCACGGGCCAGGAAGCGCCCGCCGAATGCCTTGAAGGCAGCCGGGGCGCGCTGGGTGTATTGCTGGTACTGCTCGGGGTCGGTCACGTCCACATGGGCGATCCAGTAGGCCTTCATGTGCAGCTCTCCTGTTACGGCGATATTTGTGTATGATGGTATACCATAAAATTCACCCCACCACAGTGAGCGTGCACCATGGCTTTCAACACCATCGAGGAACTTCTCGAGGACTACCGGCAAGGCAAGATGGTCCTGCTGGTGGATGACGAGGACCGGGAAAACGAAGGCGACCTGTTGATCGCCGCCGAGCGCTGCGACGCCCAGGCCATCAACTTCATGGCCCGCGAGGCGCGCGGGCTGATCTGCCTGACCTTGACCGACGATCACTGCCAGCGCCTGGGCCTGGAGCAGATGGTTCCGGCCAACGGTAGCGTGTTCAGCACCGCGTTCACCGTGTCGATCGAGGCGGCCACCGGGGTCACCACCGGCATTTCCGCCGCTGACCGGGCACGCACCGTGGCAGCGGCCATGGCCCCCAACGCCCGCCCCGAGGACCTGGTGCAACCTGGCCACATCTTCCCCCTGCGCGCCCGCGAAGGCGGCGTGCTGACCCGTGCCGGCCACACCGAAGCAGGCTGCGACCTGGCACGCCTGGCCGGCTTCAGCCCGGCCTCGGTCATCGTTGAAGTGCTGAACGACGACGGCACCATGGCCCGTCGCCCCGACCTGGAAGTGTTCGCCGCCCGGCATGGCATCAAGATTGGCACCATCGCCGACCTGATCCACTACCGCCTGAGCACCGAGCAGACCGTCAAGCGCATCGGCGAGCGCGAGCTGCCGACCGTGCATGGCACCTTCCGCCTGGTCACGTATGAAGACCGCATCGAAGGTGGCGTGCACATGGCCATGGTCATGGGCGACATTCGCCGCGAACAGCCGACCCTGGTGCGGGTGCATGTGATTGACCCGCTGCGCGACCTGGTGGGCGCCGAGTACGCCGGCCCCGCCAACTGGACGCTGTGGGCGGCGCTGCAGAAGGTGGCTGAGGAAGGTACTGGCGTGGTGGTGATCCTGGCCAACCACGAATCCTCCCAGGCCTTGCTTGAGCGTGTGCCACAACTGACCCACCCTGTGCGGCCCTATCAACGTGGCCAGTCCAAGGTGTATTCCGAAGTGGGTACCGGGGCGCAGATTCTGCAGGACCTCGGCGTGGGCAAGCTGCGTCACCTGGGGCCACCGCTGAAATACGCGGGGCTGGCGGGCTATGAGCTGGAGGTGGTGCAGAGCATCCCGTTCGACCCGGGGATGGATGGCTGAGAACACACAAGCAATTGATTTAGCGGGGCCCTGTAGGAGCGGGTAAACCCGCTCCTACAGGGCCCTTGGTGCTTTTGACAGGGTGGAGTGATGGCCGGTCGCCTCATACCTCTTGCCAAAATCTTGGAATACCATAATATGATATCCCGTAGACCTTAAACCTGCAGGCCGCACCTACAATTAAAAACGGCCATCAGAACACTTTGTTTTAGCTGCTCCCCGAACATTATTGGCGGGCGCACCACAAGCCCCGCCTCGAATAACAAAAGCAACGAGGGCGTAACCATGCTGTTAAGCAAACGTGTAACCGCAGTGCTGTCTGCCAGCCTGCTGACCCTGGCATGTCAGGCCGCCCAGGCCGCCGACAGCCTCAACTTCGTCAGCTGGGGCGGTACGACCCAGGACGCCCAGAAAGAAGCGTGGGCCGTACCGTTCACCAAAGCCACGAACATCAAGGTCGTGCAGGACGGCCCCACCGACTACGGCAAGCTCAAGGCCATGGTCGAGAGCGGTAACGTGCAGTGGGACGTGGTCGACGTCGAAGCCGACTTTGCCCTGCGTGCCGCCAGCGAAGGCCTGCTCGAACCCCTCGACTTCAACCAGATCAAGCGCGACAAGATCGACCCACGCTTCGTCTCCGACCATGGCGTCGGTTCATTCTTCTTCTCCTTCGTGCTCGGCTACAACGAAGGCAAGCTCGGGGCCAACAAGCCGGTGGACTGGACCGCGCTGTTCGACACCAAGGCCTACCCCGGCAAGCGAGCCCTGTACAAATGGCCCAGCCCCGGCGTGCTGGAACTGGCCCTGCTGGCCGACGGCGTAGCCCCCGACAAGCTGTACCCGCTGGACCTGGACCGCGCCTTCAAGAAGCTCGACACCATCAAGAAAGACATCGTCTGGTGGGGCGGTGGCGCCCAGTCGCAGCAGTTGCTGGCCTCGGGTGAAGCCTCGCTCGGTCAGTTCTGGAATGGCCGTGTCTATGCCCTGCAGCAAGACGGTGCACCGGTGGGCGTGAGCTGGAAGCAGAACCTGGTCATGGCCGACTTCCTGGTCATCCCCAAAGGCGCCAAGAACAAGGAAGCGGCCATGAAATTCCTGGCCAACGCCAGCAGCGCCGAGGGCCAAGCCGAATTCGCCAACAAGACCGCCTATGCGCCGGTCAACGTCGACAGCGTGGCCAAGCTGGACAAGGACCTCGCGCCAAACCTGCCAACTGCCTACGCCCAGGACCAGGTCACCCTCGACTTCGCCTACTGGGCCAAGAACGGTCAAGCCATCGCGGCCCGCTGGAATGAGTGGTTGGTCAAATGAAAGTCGCCATCAACGCCCTGCACAATGCGCAAGGTACCCCCACGGGTGCCGGCGCCCCGGGCACCACCCCGCGCCGCGCAAGCCTGAGCCAGCGCTGGAAAGGCAGCCGCAACCTGCTGCCCGCCCTGCTGTTCCTTGGCGTGTTCTTCTTCGCCCCGCTGGTCGGCCTGCTGCTGCGTGGGATGCTGGAACCCACCCCGGGGCTGGGTAACTACGAGCAGCTGTTTGCCAACTCGGCCTACGCACGTGTGCTGTTCAACACCTTTTCCGTGGCCGGCGTGGTGACCCTGATCAGCGTGCTGCTGGGCTTCCCGCTGGCCTGGGCGATTACCCTGGTGCCCAAGGGCTGGGGCCGTTGGCTGCTGAACATCGTGCTGCTGTCGATGTGGACCAGCCTGCTGGCGCGCACCTACTCGTGGCTGGTGCTGCTGCAGAGCTCGGGCGTGATCAACAAGGCGTTGATGGCCATGGGCATCATCGATGCCCCGCTGGAAATGGTGCACAACCTCACCGGCGTGGTAATCGGCATGAGCTACATCATGATCCCGTTCATCGTGCTGCCACTGCAGGCGACCATGCACGCCATCGACCCGATGGTGCTGCAGGCAGGTTCGATCTGTGGCGCCAGCCCGTGGACCAACTTCTGGAAGGTGTTCCTGCCGCTGTGCCGCTCGGGGCTGTTCTCCGGGGCGCTGATGGTGTTCGTGATGTCGCTCGGTTACTACGTCACCCCGGCGCTGCTGGGGGGCGCGCAGAACATGATGCTGCCCGAATTCATCATCCAGCAGGTGCAGTCGTTCCTCAACTGGGGCCTGGCCAGCGCCGCCGCCGCACTCTTGGTAGCGATCACCCTGGTGCTCTTCTACCTGTACCTGAAGCTGCAGCCGGAATCCCCGGTTGGCAACGCGAGGTAAACTGCCATGCTCCTGTCTCCCAATGCCATGGGCCGCCCGCTGCGTACGGGCCTGTACCTGACCACCGGGGTCATCGCGGCCTTCCTGCTGCTGCCGGTGGTGTTCATCGTGTTGCTGTCATTCGGCTCGTCACAGTGGCTGGTGTTCCCGCCACCGGGCTGGACCTTCAAGTGGTACGGCCAGTTCTTCTCCAACCCGGAGTGGATGGACGCCGCACTGGCCAGCCTGAAGGTGGCCGTGCTGACCACTGTCGCCGCCGTGCTGCTGGGCCTGCCCAGCGCATTCGCTCTGGTGCGTGGCCGCTTCCCGGGCCGCGAGCTGCTGTACGGGCTGTTTACCATGCCGATGATCGTGCCGCTGGTGATCATTGCCGTGGCGGTATACGCACTGTTCCTCAAGCTAGGTTACACCGGCACGCTGTTCGCCTTCGTGGTCAGCCACGTGATCGTAGCCCTGCCGTTCACCATCATCTCGATCATCAACTCGCTGAAGCTGTTCGACCAGTCGATCGAAGATGCCGCGGTGATCTGCGGTGCCTCGCGCCTGCAGGCGATTTTCAAGGTCACGTTCCCGGCCATCCGCCCCGGCATGATCGCCGGTGGCCTGTTCGCTTTCCTGGTGTCGTGGGATGAAGTGGTGCTGAGCGTGATGATGGCCAGCCCCGACCTGCAGACCCTGCCAGTGAAGATGTGGACCACCCTGCGCCAGGACCTCAGCCCCGTGATCGCCGTGGCCTCGACCCTGCTGATCGGCCTGTCGTTGCTGGTCATGTTCATTGCCGCCGCCTTGCGCCGGCGCACCGAAACCAACGCCTGAGCGCGCGGAGATAACAACAATGAGTGCAGTGATCAAAGACAACGCGCACAGCAAAACCCTGGTCAGCCTGTGCGGCCTGAACAAGCACTACGGCGACTTCACCGCCGTGGACAACCTCGACCTGGAGATCCAGGACGGCGAGTTCCTGACCTTCCTCGGTTCCAGCGGGTCGGGCAAGTCCACCACCCTGTCGATGCTGGCCGGCTTCGAGACACCGAGCAGCGGCGAGATCCTGGTCGACGGCCAGTCGCTGGTCAACGTGCCGCCGCACAAGCGTGACATCGGCATGGTGTTCCAGCGGTATTCGCTGTTCCCGCACCTGAATGTGCGTGACAACATCGCCTTCCCACTGGCCATCCGCAAGCTCAATGCTGCCGAAACCAGCAAGCGCGTCGAGGCCATGCTCAAGCTGGTGCAACTGGAGAAGTTCGCCCACCGCAAGCCGTCACAGATGTCTGGCGGCCAACAGCAGCGCGTGGCGATTGCCCGGGCGCTCGTGTACGAGCCACGCATCCTGCTGATGGACGAGCCGCTCGGCGCGCTGGACAAGAAGCTGCGTGAAGACCTGCAGGACGAACTGCGCCAGCTGCACCGCCGCCTGGGCATTACCATTGTCTACGTGACCCACGACCAGGAAGAGGCGATGCGCCTGTCGCAGCGCATCGCCATCTTCAGCCACGGCAAGATCGTCGGCCTGGGCACCGGGTACGACTTGTACCAGAATCCGCCGAATGCCTTTGTTGCGTCGTTCCTGGGCAACTCCAACTTCCTGCGGATCAAGGCCAGCAGCAATGGCGCAGGCAGCTTCGAGGGCCAACCAGTAGCCATCCGCCTCACCCCAGGCCTGGCCGCCGAGCAGGATGCGCTGATCATGGTGCGTCCGGAAAAAGCCCTGGCCCTGACCGCCGAACAAGCGGCGCGCGAGCCATTGCCGGCGGGCTGGAACGAGGTCAGTGCCAAGGTGGGCGAAGTGCTGTTCCTGGGTGAAAGCCAGACCTGTCATGTGGTGACTGCAGGGGGTACCGAGCTGACGGTGAAGGCCCTGTCGGCCGCGGGCATGCCGATGCAGCCGGGCGACAGCGTGAAGGTGCGTTGGGCAGTGGCCGACGCTTGCATTTATACCGAATGGGCCGAGAGCGACCTGAGCAAGTCGGCCGGGGCACATTAACCTCTTCAGCGTTGCAGCGCCTGCCAGATCGAGCGTCGCCCGCGCGGCGCACGATCGGGCAGGCGCTGCACGCTGGAAGGTGTACGCCCCGTCACATTATCATCACGCCACTGTCGTAATCTGCCGGCCAACACTGTGCCATAGGCCACCCGGCATGCTCCGCCTGCTTGTCTTGCTGCTCACCTTGCTTCCACTAGCGACCTTGTCTGAGCCCCTGCATCTGCGTGTCCAAGGCTCCAACACCATCGGCGCGGCCTTGATGCCGGCGCTGGTGCAGGGGCAATTGCGCGTGCAGCAGGCCACCGCCATCGAACAACAGCCAGGCAAGGTCGCCAACGAGCGGGTGATTACCGCCCGCGACGTGCATGGTCAGCCCTTGCGCATCGACATTGCCGCCCACGGCTCAAGCACCGGCTTTGTCGCGCTGGGCCGTGGCGAGGCTGACCTGGCCGCCGCCTCGCGGCCGATCAACGACAGTGAAGTGCGCCAGTTGCAGGCGCTGGGCGACCTGCGCGCAGCCGGCGCAGAACAAGTGATCGGCCTCGACGGCGTCGCGATCATCGTCCACCCCGACAACCCGATACCCCAACTGGACACCCGGCAACTGGCGCAGATTTTCTCCGGTCAGATCCAGCGCTGGGAACAACTGGGCATACCTGGCGGGGCCATTCATCTGTATGCCCGTGACGACCGTTCCGGCACTTTCGAGACCTTCAAGGCGCTGGTGCTGGAACCTCAGCACGGCGAACTTTCGGCCAAGGCCAGGCGCTTCGAGTCCAGCGACGAACTGGCGCAACGCGTGGGTACCGACCGCCAGGCCATCGGTTTCAGCAGCCTGGCCGCCGTACACGGGGCCAAGGTGCTGGCGGTGGCCGAAGGCGACGCGCCGGCCATGCTGCCAGAGCGCGCACGTGTGGCCAGCGAGGACTACCCGCTCTCACGGCGCCTGTACTTTTACCTGCCGGCCAACCCCAAGCCCCAGGCCAAGGCCCTGGTCGATTTTGCCCAGAGCCCGGCCGGCCAGGCGATCATCGCCCAGCAGGGTTTCGTTTCGCAGCAGATCAAGGCCCTGTCTGTCGCCCCCCAAAGCGACATGCCACCGCGCTATCGCATCCTGGCCCTGCAGGCGCAGCGGCTGAGTGTGAACTTCCGCTTCCAGGAAGGAAGCGCGAGGCTGGACAACAAGGCCTTGCGCGATGTGCAGCGGGTGGCAGAGTACCTGCGCCAGGCCGGGAAGCTGCAGGGCAAGGCAGTGCTGGTGGGGTTCGGCGACCCCAAGGAAACGCCCGGGCGCGCAGCCCTGCTCTCCCGCCTGCGTGCGCAAGCGGTGCGCCGCGAACTGGCGCGCGGTGGCGTGGAGGTGCTGCAGGTGACCGGGATGGGCGATGAATTGCCAGTGGCCGGCAATGAACAGGAGCAAGGCCGGCTGCGCAACCGGCGGGTCGAGGTGTGGGTGTATTGATCCGGCCTTGTACACCCCCCTGAAGCAGCCTTGTGTGCAACAAGGCCCGAATGACAGAAGCGTTTCTGTGTCAGCAAGGGCCTCGTCGCAGCACAAGGCTGCGTCTACAGGCTGTACAGCAGGCTCCGCGTCATCAGCGGGTGACGGTGCGCATGGTCACGAACTCTTCGGCCGCCGTCGGGTGCACGCCGATGGTTTCGTCGAACTGCTGCTTGGTCGCACCGGCTTTAAGTGCAATGCCCAGGCCCTGAATGATTTCGCCAGCGTCAGGACCGACCATGTGGCAACCCAGCACCTTGTCGGTCTGGGCATCGACCACCAACTTCATCAGGGTCTTTTCCTGAATGTCGGTCAGGGTCAGCTTCATGGCCCGGAAGCGGCTCTCGAATACCTGCACCTTGTGCCCGGCCTCCAGCGCCTGCTCTTCGGTCAAGCCTACGGTACCGATGGGTGGCTGGCTGAACACCGCAGTGGGGATGTTCTGGTAATCCACCGGGCGGTATTGCTCGGGTTTGAACAAGCGCCGCGCCACGGCCATGCCTTCAGCCAAGGCCACTGGGGTCAACTGCACACGGCCGATCACATCGCCAATGGCGAGAATCGAGGGCGCGGTGGTCTGGTACTGCTCATCGACCCGGATGTAGCCGCGCGCATCCAGCTCGACACCGGTGTTCTCCAGGCCCAGATTGTCCAGCATCGGGCGCCGGCCGGTGGCATAGAACACACAGTCGGCTACCAGCTCGCGGCCGTCCTTGAGCGTGGCTTTCAGGCGACCATCTTCAAGCTTGTCGATGCGCTGGATGTCGGCGTTGAACTGCAGGTCGAGGCCGCGTTTCTCCAGCTCTTGCTTCAGGTGGGTGCGCACCGAGCCGTCGAAGCCGCGCAGGAACAGGTCGCCACGGTACAGCAGTGTGGTGTCGGCCCCCAGGCCCTGGAAGATGCCGGCGAATTCGACGGCGATATAACCCCCACCCACCACCAGCACGCGGCGCGGCAAATCCTTGAGGTAGAAGGCTTCGTTGGAGGTGATGGCCAGTTCCTTGCCGGGAATGTCCGGTACTTGCGGCCAGCCACCGGTAGCGATGAGGATATGCTCGGCGGTGTAGCGCTGACCGTCCACTTCCACTTCGTTGGCACCCGTCAGCCGCGCGTGGCCCTGCAACAGGGTCACCCCGCTGTTGACCAGCAGGTTACGGTAGATGCCGTTGAGGCGCTCGATTTCCCGATTCTTGTTGGCAATCAGGGTGCCCCAGTCGAAATGCCCCTCTTCCAACGTCCAGCCGAAACCTGCGGCTTGCTCCAGCTCATCGGCAACGTGCGCGCCGTATACCAGCAGTTTTTTCGGCACACAACCGACGTTGACGCAGGTCCCCCCCAGGTAGCGGCTTTCCGCCACTGCCACTTTTGCACCAAAACCGGCAGCAAAACGCGCTGCGCGCACACCACCGGACCCGGCGCCAATCACGAACAGATCAAAATCGAAGGCCATGTATTCACTCTCCCAGGCAGGCGTCCAGCATACCGCCGTTGGCCGCCGC
>NZ_JBICKH010000091.1:0-1228 GCF_043103905.1 Pseudomonas sp. yb_2
TCGCCTCGCCAGATTTACCTGAAACCAGACCCCGGGGGCGGAAAGAGAGCCGTTGTGCCGTACTATTCCTCTGAGCGCAAAGCCGAACTGCTCAAGATGCTGGGTCCTCCACTCAACCTGACGATGGCCGAAGTCGCTAGGCGCGAGGGCGTTACTGAAATGTCGCTGTATACCTGGCGCAAACGAGCCAGTGCCGAAGGATGTGTGGTGGTGACCGATCCCAAACACCCGACCGAGAGTTGGTCGGCAGAAATGAAATTCGCAGCTGTAGCCGAATGCGCCAGCTTGTCCGAGATCGAGGTGGGTGAATACTGCCGTCGCAAAGGCTTGTATCCCGAGCAGCTTGCTGCCTGGCGGCAAGCGTTCCTGAGTGGGATGGCCCCTCCAAAAGCGCAGCCTAAGGTTGATCGGGAACAGGCCCGTCAGGATCAGAAACGCATTAAACAGCTTGAGCGCGAACTGCGCCGCAAGGATAAGGCGTTGGCTGAAACAGCCGCGTTATTGGTGCTGCGAAAAAAGCTCAACGACTACTGGGGAGTAGACGACGAGGACAATTGACTGCTCTGCCGGAACGGCAACTGCTGGTGGCTTGGCTGACTGAGGCGATTAATTCCGGAGCTCGGAAATTGACGGCATGTCAGGAAGTTGGCTTGACGCTCAGAACGTTGCAGCGCTGGACTCAAACGGAAGAAGTGGCGGCGGATGCACGTACAACAACAGTTCGCGCAACCCCACCGAACGCGCTGAGCGAGCACGAGCGACAAGCGATTCTCAACCTGTGCAACAGCGCTGAATATGCTCACTTGCCACCTAGCCAGATCGTGCCGAGGCTGGCCGATAAGCAGCTCTATATAGGCTCGGAGTCGACCTTTTACCGGGTGCTTCGGGCTGCTGGACAGCGAGAACGCCGAGGGCGTGCTCAACGCCCTGGGCGTCATGCCGAGCCGACAACGCATGCTGCCTGCGCACCTAACCGGGTGTGGTCGTGGGACATCACATACTTGCCGTCTTCGGTGCGTGGAAAATACTACTACCTGTACCTGATCGAAGACATCTACAGCCGCAAGACTGTGGGCTGGGAGGTACACGAGAACGAAGACGGCGCCAAAGCTGCAGTGTTGCTGCAGAGAAGTGTAATCAGCGAACAGTGCTTGAGAGAGCCGTTGGTGTTGCACTCGGACAACGGCACGCCGATGAAATCGGCCACTTTGCTGAGCAAGATGTACGA
>NZ_JBICKH010000092.1:0-9869 GCF_043103905.1 Pseudomonas sp. yb_2
TCGGATGCTTAATCTCACCTCAGTTTCACTGGGCACATGAAGTCTGAGCTAGAAGAGGAGGATTCTTTGATCAGAGACTGCTGGAGATGATGGCAATCCTCGTAACCTAGCCCTCGTGCCAAGATCTCCTGTGCTTCCATAAGACTCAACCCATTAGCACCTGGCCAACCCCGTTGAATTCTCCTGGCGGTCTGCTTGAAGGCTCCGGTACGGAGTAGATCAGACTGTAACATAGGAAAGCGCATGGCATTTCTCCGTTGTCAGAATGTCGGCTGTTTCTGACTTCCGTAGAAAGCATGCGAGAGGGCATGCGGAGGATGAAGCACCTGTGGCTAATGCCTTTGCGAGCCGACCGCATGATTCAGGCTAATCAATCATAAGTTCTAGCATAGCGGTTTTCTCTGTCACAAAAAAAGTGAGTCAGAGCCCGAGATCCAACTCTAACTTCATTTCAACCAAATGCTCCGGTGCGGTTCCAGATTCGACCCACCAGCCCAGCGCCTTGATGAGAAATGCTTCCCAGATTGTTTCAGGTACAATGACGTTAACATGCATCTTCTTCTTGCCGTGTATAGTCTTACCCGGAGTCAACGCTTTACGAAGCAGCGCCAGTGTTGTCTCGGGAACTGCCGGCCGACCACGTCGGTCAGCTAACATTACAAACGTAAGTAAATAAGATTTTTCTTGGTGTTGGGTAGCTGTATCTTTCAATTCCGCTAGCAAAAACTTTTCATCCTTTAGGAGTGTAGCGGCATTTAATATGGCCCACGTGTCAAGTTGAGTGAAGCGAAGTATATTGCTGGTGAGTTTTATTGGTGCGTATTTTAAAAAGGCTTCGAGTGATATGGATCTTCCGCAGGTGTAGTAGGCTGTCATGAGTGAGCTTTTGTGAAGGAAGTTGGATGTTATTGTTTTTGCTGGCGTCTTATTTAATATTAAGCTCCTGTTTGGGGAGGCCGAGGGACATAAAGTTACATTTGTGGGTGTCTGCTGATTGCCATTGCTCATGATGTGCTCCTTGGTAGATGCTGTGTTCAGCGCAGAGCGAACTGCGAAGAATGACCGAACGTGAATTTCAACGTGAGACGAATATGGGGAAGCGACTACTCTTCGATGATGAGAAAGCCGTTGTAAGCAAAGAAGTTTATAAGCAAGTGTCTGACGATATTGCGATTCTCAAAGGCCAATGGCTCCGAATAGCCAGCCCTTATCGCCTGCTCAACTGCCTCGTGCTCTGCAATTTCGATAAATTTTGCAGAGCTGGCTTCGTCAAGATGGAGTTGAGACAGTTTTACATTAGGATGGCGTGTCACCAATCCCTGCATCAAACCGCAGATCGCATTGCCCTCTTGAGTTCCTTCATCTTGAGGTAGCTTAGAAAGGTATGCGGCGAGCAATTGGCTAAAGTAAGAAAAATCTTCTTCGTTGAGAGTGTTTCTCAGAGCGCCAAAATCGAGACGGATCACCTTATTGGCCTCGGTACATTCAAATAACGACTCGTAGCGCCTGATTTCTAGTTGGGTGGGGTCGCGAAATAACAAGTAAATCATGTTGCATTCATACTGAGATTCTTCGATGATTTTGGCTGCAGATTGAACGTCAATGGCCACGTTAGAAGCCTGCTCAGCGCAAACGGCCCGTAATACATTCGCAATCTCAGTTTTTTCAAGCTGCATAGTCACATTTAAAAATCCTCTGAATGCCATAAGCTCATCATAATTGATGTTGTTTTCATCAGTAATGCGCATGACTCCCAGATATGTCCGAAAGGCTGCTAGGCCGCGACGGCGGATATCGATCGGGCTCCCGTCGTTCAGGAATTTCGGAAAATTCTCCCCGTCGCTTCTTTCATCATGCTTGGGCAGGTTGTGTAGCCAAATTTGCGTAAAGGTTATCATCTCAATGCTGGGCCTCTATGTCAGAGTTGCGCTTTCGATGGGGCGAGAGTTGAAGCTTGGTAACATATTTCCTGTTAGCTGGCGTCTTCGTATATAGCGGCAGGGTGTCAACAATTGGATTGGGAGAAATTGGATTCGTGAGTTAGCTCTTCCTCTGGGTTTAAATTGGATGCATTTACTTGGAAGGTCTTTGGGTTGCTAGCTGGGGTCAAGAACAAGCGTGAAATTAACGTGTGCTAGAAGGGCGGGGCGTCGTTTAATTTGTCGTTATCAGCAGGGTCAAATGCTGACTGGTCATCATTAATTTCCGACTCAGCCCGCTGGCTGCTCGCAATCTCCTCCATGACTTGATCCCATTCTTCTCTGAATAGGAAGTGGTCTAGGCTGATATCTTCAATTCCTAAGTTCTCTACGGCTAGGATACTTTGAGCATATTCGCGAAACATACGGCCCTCTGTGGAGGGCTGCATGTCCTGCTCGCACAGAATGCGTAACTCCCAGCTATCACAGATGACATTGGTCGCGATGCAGCGCCAGAACTCTTCGAATTGCCCAGAGATTTGACAATATGAAGGATCCACGAGAAGCGTGAGCATGCCCTTTGAATGATTAATCAGTTGGACGGGCGCCAGCACGTCGCACGCTATGGCTTCTTCAATGACGTTGAATAGTCTCGAATCAATGCCGTCTGATTCCCAAAGCACGGCAAATGTCTGGATACCCACGCTCAAGCGATAACCTCCGCTTGCATCCATGTATTGGTGGGTAGAGTAAATCGAGCAGACCAAATGTCCGTCTTTGCGATCAAGCAGGTCGTGCTCAGCGAAAAAGAATCGTGAGCACCGGGCAATCTGGGGCTCTCTGCGCTGCAGGGTGACCGATTCTACCTGTGACATGATTGATGCTCGCGAGTAGATGTTTTGAGCGAGGATAATTGGTCGCTCCATATTTGCAAGTGCGACCCCAGCCTCTCGTTAGGGAAGGCAAGTAGGTGCGGAAGGGTCGAGAAAAAAACTTGAGGCAGGGCGTTGGGTTACCAACTTTTTTCTATTTAAGCATATATTGATAGTTGCCAGGGATCGGACGAATGGTTGTTGCTAGGTGTCAGCATCGCTTGCGCGCTCGCTGTACAGGGAGGGAAGCGCTCAGTCAGTTTTAGTGATCTATCGATGGAGTTGCCTGTGAGACTAAAAGATCTGTAGGAATTGGTTTAATTAGTTACTGGTCATGGAGTCTGTCGTCTCTGGTAATACCAGTAATGATGCAAGGGTTTTATCTTCGCAGGCTTATGGTATGGCGCGTTAGCGCTGGGCAAGACACGTAGAAAGTACCTTGCGCGCTCGTGTAAAAGTCAAGACTATGTGGTTTCCGCGTAAGATTAATCCGAGTCGCGTTGGTTTTGTAGATGCCGTTAATCGTTATGATTAGGCCAAGTAGGAGGTGCCATATTAAATCAGTGGTACCCTGAATAATTCAAGATCTATGGGCTTCCAACTTGATGGCCTGTTGAACTTTCGGGGGCCACACGTTTCGACTTGTCACTCATGCACCATCTGCGCAGGGTTTCGTCGGACAGTTGGACGCTCGCCTCTTCGAGTTTGAGGTGATGGTAGGCGGGCGTGCAGTGTGGCAGCGCTGCTCACAAATATGTGATGACACCGTCCTTTGAGGCCTTGTCGTAGAATGTTCAGGCGGCGGCAACGTCTCTATTGCTTATCCGGCACACCTCGACCTGGTAACCCATTGCGGTAAGCCGCTGGGCAAATTGCCTGAAGTTGACCTTCGAGAAAAACGGCATGTGCAGTTCTGCATTGGGTTGCATGATGGCGAACACGATTTTGTTGCGCGGCTGGGTGGCCGGGTTGAAGGTGAATTGGAAACCACCCAGCTCTGCCAGGTGTGCGTTCACCTGGGTAATCACATCCGGTGCATTGATCAGCGCCTCAGCAGACACATAGGCCTGTGAGAAGAGGTGGCTCAGCACGCTGGACGATGAGTACTTCTTGACGTGGATGATGTGGTTATCAGGTGTGAGCAAATCACAGAACTCGAACGGGCCGCCTGCGCCAGTTAGTCTCACCAGTTTCTGGTCGAGTAGGTAGAAATTGACGTTATCAGCAATGCGCCGAAGGTAGGCGCCTTCATGGTCAGTGCGGTAGGGAGGAAACACTAGGTTGCACGGTGTCGCGGCCTCAAAAAAGTGGTTCACTTGCTCGGTGTAGTCGCGGTCAATCTGGTACCAGTCACCTTCGCTAAGCAGAAATATTTTGCCTTCGTGCTCGATCTCCGCCTCCAAGCACATGTACAAAGGCCAGGTGGCGAGTCGTTGTTCGTCCGCGCCGTAGAGGTAGATGCGCTCGGAATCAAGAAGTGGGCGAGTTATGCCTCCCAATAGGTGCTTAGCGAGCAGGGCTTGACGAAGATCCAGATCGAATGAGATTGCTGGGCCATTATGCGCTCGGGCACTGTGTTTGACATAGCCGAAGCCGCTGACATCATTTCCAAGCAGCTCAGGTGCCGCTGCTCGGACGCAGTCGAACCGCTCGGCATTCATCGCTTCTACAAGCACCCTGTCCAACTGTCCTTTGAGAGCTGCGTCACGGACGGGGACGATGAAGTCCATCCAAGGATATTTTTCCTTGCAGTGCTCATCCTCGTACGCTGTCAATAGGCGGAGCGCGATCTCAGGGAATTGTTCGAGCTTTACATCAGAATGGAGCGCCAATGAGTCCGATCCGCTGACGTACTCGCCCTCATCCTGATCGTTCTCCACAATTCCGGTCAGAGATTTGAGGATCTCCGAATCGAACTTGAAGTCGAACTCCGATATCGACAACAGCCTTGATGACTGCGCTTTTGAGCGCAGCGGGGTGCGGTCAATGTTGGATTTCTCCACGGACTTGATCAGCAGTGGATCGGTCAAGCTGAGCGCTGTACGTAGCCCGAAGTAGCGCTCAATCGCGAGGGGATCGATGAGGTGCCTGGCATGGCCAAAGGTAAAGCAAAAGACTCTGCCATTGATTGCCAGAACGAGCAGCGCTTTGAGCGATCTGCCGGTCAAATCGAGGGTGGCCACCTCTGGGATTGCACCGAAGAGCTGTGTCCACTTGGGATGGGAAGGATTCTTCTGGTGGTAAAAGAGGCATTCAGCATCGCCCAATGCAAACGCGATAGGCCGCAGATTGACCTCATCGGAGAGCGCGTCTTGGACGGTTCGCCCCTCCTTGAGCAAGAACACATTGATAGTGATCTTCATGCGTCACTCCTTGACTCCTCGGCTTGATGTTAAATTGACATCTACCTCTGTGTCCGTCAAGCCAGGTCAGTGACATGCTGAGCGACGTACAAGCCCATTGTTGCAATCATCAATTGTGGGTTGCTCGTTAGCGCTACTCTGTTGGTTACCGATGAGATGCATATGGAGCAGCAATTAAAAGGAATGTTGCATCAATGCTCATGCCCGACGATCCCCTTATGCGGGAACCCGTGAGACCCTAGGGCAAATGACAGCTCATCATTTTTGAAGTGGGTCAGCTAACGACCAAGGCACTAGGGATCATCTACCAATGCCTTCCTACAGTCTGCTTGGAAACCCCAAGCTCCCGAGCCACCTCAGCCCTAGTCAACCCTTGGCTCTTCAGTCGTTGCACCTCTTCCCGGCGCTCATTGGCCGCTGCCACGCGGGAATGTGTCCTGGTTTCAGGCCTGATCGCGAGCGGGGCGATCGACCCACCCAGGGTGGCCACCTCTTTGGATACCTGCTTTAAAAGATCGGTAGGTCGCACAAGCTCATCTGCGCCGTATGCAAGCGCGAGGAGGGTAAGGGGATGCACACCCAGCTGTCTTGCGATCTCATCCAGCTTTTCGACCGTAACTCCACGTTCACTGCGTTCGATCCGACTGAGGTGGGCGGCGGTGACGCCTTCCTCAAGGTCAGTAAGCACCACTCGCTGCTGCTGGCGAACGTGGGTCAACGCTGCGGCGATCGCTTGCCTGAGCATTCGGGAGTATCCCTAAAATCCGACTGTATGCCCGGTTTGCGCAGTTCCACTCAATGTCGTATAGTCAAATTAATGGAACTGTTGTGATTTGCTGTGCATCGGCCAGGTCAGATAGGCCCACCCAAACGCAAGCCAGGGGCGATTTCAATATATCGCTTAATCGAAGACACGGGACTGGAGTCAGTCCTCCGGGTAGCTGCATGAAAATTTTGGTCTATTCCGATTTACACACCGAATTTGAGGCGTTCACGCCGCCGGCCACGGACGCTGATCTGGTCATCCTGGCCGGTGACATCGGCACCAAAGCACGGGGTGTAAAGTGGGCCAACGAGACGTTCAGTTGCCCGGTGATTTACACCTGTGGAAATCACGAATTTTACGGTGGTCACCTAGATAAAACGCTCGAAAAAATGAAGGCGGTCGCAGCACCACACGTACATGTCTTGGAGAACGAATGCTGGATTTGGAAACAAACCCGGTTTCTGGGCGCGACCACCTGGACTGACTTTTCATCAACGGGCTCAAGGGATTTTGGGATGCGAAAGGCTCATGAGCGAATGAATGACTTCATGGCCATTCGCGTCGATGCCAGCGACCGCCGCTTAACGCCTGCAGATCTGGTCGTGCTCAATGCAGCATCGCGCGCCTGGCTTGCCCAGCAGCTAAGCACTCCGTTTGCCGGGCGTACGGTAGTGGTAACACACCATGCCCCGCTGATCGGTTTAGTCGGTGGGCCACGAAGTCACCTGATGGCAGCCTACGCCAATCACTGGCCGGATCTCGTTGCGCAGGCAGATCTGTGGATCTTTGGTCACACCCATCACCCGGTCGACCTCGTGAAGTATGGCTGCCGGGTGGTTTCGAATCCCAGGGGCTATCCCGGTGAGGGACTGCATTTCCGTCATCAATTCGAGGTTGAAATCTGATGGATCCCAGCGGCACTGAGGCTGCGAGTTTCAGACTTCATGGCAGGGTATACCAGCGAAAACGGTCGGCGGATTGATCGCAGACAAAGCGTTGAAGGCTCGCGCTAGCTCTTGATAGGCGGTGGAAATAATTCCGGCAAATCGCGAACGAAAGCGATGGCTAATCACTCAGGTATCGGTTCTGAGAACAACAAAGGTGGGAAGGTGGAAGCAGCACAATTGGCGCATTTCTTTCTCGATGGCGCAGAGCATGTGGAGGGCCTGCCAATGGCGGATGACGAGCTGGTTGAGGTGGCCAGGAAGCGCTCCGGAGCGAAACCCTTCTGCGTGATAAGGAGCTGGATACTGCTCAACGTGATGGTCTCGGATAAAGACGAAAGAACCCTGGGCGATCAGGGCCTACATCCTACAGTCATGCTAGGGCGCGAGATCGTTTTCGACAGTCGCACTCAAGGTTCACGACCAGGTGGGCTGAGATCGAGCTTCCTGCATGAACTGGTTGAGTCGGTATTCGAGAGCAAGGACACGCTTTACTACCTGGCAGGGCCGGGATTTCGAAAGCATACGAGTCTAACGGCAGTGCTTACGCTCGATGACGTGGGCGAGGTTACCCAGGACGCGACTTGAAGAGGCGACTCACCCCAAGCCACACGGAGCACGGGCACCTCATGAGGATTCTGATCTACTCAGACTTGCACTTGGAGTTTGTTGGCTTTGAGCCACCTCTGGTAGAGGTTGATCTGGTCGTATTAGCAGGCGACATATCGATGCGTTGTCGCGGGGTGACATGGGCAAATGAGACGTTCCGATGCCCGGTGATCTATGTCTGCGGCAACCACGAATTTTACAAATCGCACATTGATCGAACGCTGATCAAGATGCGAGCTGCAGCTGCGGAGCATGTCCATGTCCTAGATAACCAAAGTCTGATCATCGGTGGAACCCGGTTTCTGGTGGCCACCGCGTGGACGGACTTTACCTCGACGGGGGACTACAAAGCTGCGATTAGAGATTGTGCTGAGTGGATGAGTGACTTCAGGCGTATCCGAATCGGCGAGGGTTATAGGAGGCTTCGGCCAGCCGACCTCATTGCTCGGAACATCGCCAGTCGTGAGTTCCTGCTCGCGGAACTGGCCAAGAATTTTGACGGCAAGACCATAGTGGTTACACACCATTGCCCGATTGCAGAGGTAGCCGGAAATGGCCATGAAGGCCACCTTGCGGCGGCTTACTACAACCAATGGCACGACTTGATCGAGCAGGCGGATGCGTGGTTTTTCGGTCACACACATCATGCTGTCGACACTGAATTCCTGGGCTGCCGCCTCGTCTCGAATCCAAAGGGCTATCCAGGTGAGCGAACGGGGTTCGCTCCTGATTTCGTGATCGAGATCTGACCTTACAGCGCAGGGTGTCCTACGCCTAAAAACGAAGCGGTTCGTTGAGTCTAGGGAGATTCACAATCTACCGCCTTGTAATCTTCTTAGAGTTGGGAAGTTAGGTAGCGTCATGCAAAAAACACTGGGAATTCATCGAGCCCGTGAATACTCAACCTTCTCGTGCTGTCAGAGCAGCTATGGATTTTGAGAAGCTGATTCAGCATCAAGCCGAACAAGTGTTTGGCAGCAAAGCCAAAGCAGATGTTTGGCTGGCTGCCCCTCGTGACGAGTTCGATGGCCTAACCGCTCTGGAATGTGCTGGCAATGAGGCTGGATATTTGAGAGTAAAAGCGCTACTCGATCGACTGGATCACGGCTATGCCTGTTGATGTAAACGGCGCTTTTGGTCTGATTGGCGCGACAGGTTAAAAAACTACAGGGAATCCTGCTCGTGAAGCGGTGCGTCGCACCATCGTAACTACATAGACGAGGCTCTTCGAACCAGCATGAAAGGTAATGAATCCCTTGATCTGCAAAACGAGTTGTCTGCCACTGCAAGCCCTTTTAACGAAGCTCGCTTGGACACCCTTTCCGGCGAAGACGACGGCGAGGTCAGAAGCGCTGAGTGGGCCCGGTTTTGCCTTCGGCATCGAGCGGTTGGAGAAACCTCCGAAATAGCCTGTGCTCGCGTTGAGCTTCCACCAATTGATGGGGCTACGGAGGTTCGGATTGCGGCCAGTTTTTCTGGCGGTAAGCAAATGAGATGTACCCTGTTTACAGTACCTGCAGGTGAAAGCGAACCGCTCCCTACCCCCCGCCAGATGGGGGTGGTGGCCACCTTGAGGGAAGGGTATGCCTTGTTACTCCATATCCCTGACGACCGCAGGTGGGCGCATGACGTATGGCCCACCTCGATGGACAAGCTAGATGCCTTTGTCTCGAAACTTACCGAGTCGTCGAAGTTCCTGGAGACTTGGGTTATGGACAGGAACCGCCAGCCTAACAAATTGTTAATTGTGGTCTTGATCCAAGGCAATGTTTGCTACGGCTTTTTACTGGGATCGCCAAAAACTCCGGGGTTCGGTAAAACTCGCGTGATCCCTATATTCTTCGAGCAGGTTGGTGAATTTAAATATGATCCATCTGTCCTGATTGAGCTAGAGCTGATTGCTAAGAACCTCGAAGTGCTAATCACACACGCGCGCCAGTTACTGTCAGAGCCCGATCATGCTCAGGAAGATCGCCATCTGCGAGAAGCGCTTGGTGTATTGGCTAGAGCTTTAGAGGGGTGCGCCAATCGGCGCGGTTCCACTTGAGATAGGAGTCTCGCCTTAGTGTTGCACTCGCTCTATGAAGTCCTTAGAGTAGTGAAAGGGCTTTTCGCGGATTGGAAAACAATGTTTTAGGGTATATTTGGCCTTTTACCCTGCGCAGCCATCTTGGCATCCTGGACGACCGAGCGCCTGAAATGGACAGCACCATAATCCCTGACATCTGGAGGCGCGCCTCCGCTTGCTGCGCTGATGAGTTCGTCCACGTTCTGAGCGGGTTGCTCGACGAATATGAGCGTAAACCTGGCAAAGACGAGCCTGTTCGGATCACTGCTGAATGCATAGGCCAAGATGGTTACACTTCCCTAGTCATAGCCCTTAATGCAAAGTCTCG
>NZ_JBICKH010000093.1:0-48891 GCF_043103905.1 Pseudomonas sp. yb_2
TCTCGCCGGCATGTCAGGTACTACAGCCACGACTTACATATCGAGCTAAGATCGCGTCTATGGACGCACATCTGCCGGGGCATACAGCATCGACTGGTGCTGAGTGGGATGGCGCCGGAACCCATTACTGCGGATCTCCTGGCTTTCGACATCGGCGTTTGATGCGGGCCATTGGGCGGCATGCGGTGTTCATGGCGCCTCTAAGCGAATCATCGCCAGGCTCATATCCTGTTGTCTGTCACCGACCGGAAATTTCAGCCCATTCTGAACGGATTCATCCATCGAGCGCTGCGCGCCTTGGCGTTGAACGCAAAATGAAAAGCAGCGGCCTGTGGCCAATGAAGCGATTGCCCCGAGCCCCCAGGCCGATCTGCATCAGTTCCTTCGTTGCGACACGAGATCAGAAGCAAAACGGCACCGAAAAGCATGTGGCCAAGATTGCGGAAGAGACGGAAGAAATGAAGCGGCGCAGATCTCGCTTTTCTTTAGGTCTCAAATATAGAACTCCGTCTCGCAAAAAAAATTGACAGACCAAAACGGCGACTTATTTTTAAAATTGTGATGCATGTCACGTTTTTTCCTGATTTGGATGAAGTCGCAACTGTTATTGGCTCTGCGGTGACCTGGCCGATCGACATGCCCCGAGTTCTCGACTTAGCTCACCTACCTAGCCATTTGCGAATCACGTTGGCGTGATGCCGTGGCTGATGGCGACACTAGAAACCGTGGCGCCTGGTTGCAGGCATTCCTGCACGACCTGGGCCTTGAAGGGTTTAGGGTAAGAGCTTTGTTGGCGCATGGAAAACCTCGCGATCTGCGACTGTCGCGTACAGGTGCCACCCAATTGTTCATTGGGGTGTATGCCGGGACGGGGGTGGTGCTGCATGAAGAGGCATTTCTTTCACGCCCAGGTGAATCCATGACTCGGGCTCTGGCGTGGAGTGTGGGACGAGCACGATGCCTTGCAACCAATCAGCAACCTGCTGATCGGCAGGTTGCGTAAGGCTCGGTTGGATAGGTGGCGGCGACCTAGTGGCCGGCACCCAAGTGGTTCCACTCGCTATACGCCGACTTCAACATTTGTGGAAGGCAGGGAAGCTCACGCCTGATTTCGCTCAGTGCTTCAGGGCTTCGAATCCAGTCCGTCAGCCAGGCGATCAGCATCGGTCGAGTAGTGGGGCAGGGTGCTGCTTGCTGTTTAAGCTCGTCGGCTATGCACGAAATCGAGGCGGTAGTCTGATGAACGCAGACGAGCTACGTTCGCAAACGGAGTATCGCCGGAGCCGTGCTTTTGTGACGGAGAAATAGAGTGCACTTTATCGTGCTCTTGTATCATAGAATTATGGCCCGAACGGAGTTGCGCAGCGGAAAAACAGGTTGGGCACAGTATTGGTACGAAATGTGAATCCGAACTCGAAAGCCGAGGAAATCCTCGGCTTTTTGAACGACTCACGGATTTTCAAGTTGTATTACACTTCGCTAACCTTCTCCTGCAGGTGGGTATAGCTATCTACGAATCGTTTGTATTTATGCGCGCCACTTGTATAGGGAGCATATTTTTTAGGGGTGCTATCGCTGATACAGGTCGGCACTACGTCAACAATCGCATCGAAGTCTAGATCAATGAAAAAAGGCAGCGAGTAACGATCTACACCGCTGGTGTTGATGACTCGGTGCATTGTGGATATGTAGCGGTCGTTAGTAAAGGTTTGTACCAGATCGCCAATGTTGACGATGAATGTATCCGGTACGGGTGGGGCGCTGACCCACTCGCCGTCTCTATTCTGAACTTGCAAGCCGCCGTTGTTATCTTGCGACAAGATAGTAAGGAAGCCATAATCGGTGTGCGCGCCAATACCTATTTCTTTTAAGGTGACCTTTCCAAACTGCGGGGGGTAGTGCAGCAATCTCTGAATGGTAATCGGTTTTTTCTGCAGCTTCTCGAAATAGTCGGATGGCAGGCCAAGACTCAGTGCAATAGCGCTGATCAGCTTGCGTGCAAGTTTGAGCATCTCTGCATGATAGCGTTCCATCACTTGAGTGAATTCTTGGGGTGACTCTGGCATAAGGTTTGGGCCAAAGAATGGAGAAACTTTTTCTTCAGACTTTGCATAGTCGAAGCATTCTTTGAAGTCTTTAGTGTTTTTGGGGTCGACGTTCTCTCCGTACATGGGGATATACCCCCGCAACGTCGCTCCAGATTTCACGATGTTTAATTGGTTTTTGACCTCAAACGGTTGAGCGAAGAACTCCCGCGAAAGGCGATATGCGTTCTCGATTAGTGATGAGGGAACACCATGGTTCTTGATGTATAGAAAGCCAATGTTCTCACATATGTCACCGATCTGTCGCGCGACCGAGTCTACATCGCTTCCGTCGAGTAAGGGAGCGATGTCAACAATAGGGATCTCATGAAACGAAGTAGACTTGCTAGCCAAGCAGCTGTCGATAATTTGCGTCACGGTCTTTACCTCGAGCAATCGGAATTGGGTGACCGTTAGCTTCTACCTATGCGTACAGATGAGCTATAACAAAGGCGAAGAAATTTATAATTTTTTAGCGCTGCGTAAGCGGCTCGGAGAGACGCCATAGGCCTCACGAAAGCGCTTTGTGAAGTAGCTCTGGGAAGCAAATCCGGTTGCGTGGGCAATGCTGGAAATCGGTAGTGCTGTGTCTTCGAGCATCGTCCTCGCATGCCGTAGGCGCATCAGTAAATAATAATTGATCGGCGTGGTGTTCTCGTGCGTACGGAAAGCGTGTTCCAGCGTTCGCACTGTGGCACCGATCTTGTCTGCCAGGATCTCAATAGTAAGAGGTGTCTCGATGTTCGCCTCCATTATTTCGATGGCCGAGCCAAGGCAGGGTGACTTCATCCTCAGTTCCAGATAACGGCGTGCTGCCTGCACTTCATTGTGGTTTCTTATCCTGTCCTGAGAAAACTGGCGGGACACACTCAGAGCGAAATCAGCACCATGATCCTGGCCGATGATGTACAGCAACATATCTAGAGCGGTGGTGCCACCCTGACACGTGAAAACGTCATCATGTACGGTGAAGATACTCTCTGAAACCGTGATGGATGGGTAGAGCTCCTTGAAGGCTGACATCTGTTCACTGAATAAGGTACAAGCACCACTTCGCAATAGCCCAGCTTTTGCCAAAATGAAACTGCCACTAGAGAGAGACGCCAGCCTGCAGTCGGTTTTCTTTAGAGTGCGCAGTTTTGCGAGTAAAGCAGGATTGTTATAATTTGCGGCTTTCTTGTATGCGCAAATGAATAACAGATTGCACTCATCAAGTTCCCCAAGGCCGCGTGAAACTCTGATCGGAATGTGGTTTGAGGTTAGCACCTCGTTCGTGATCGGGTCGACGTCACCGCTGTAGAGATGGTAGTCATAAGCGGTGTATCCCAATAGAAGGTTGGATACGCTGAGTGCCTCGACCGCCAGTGAGAATGAGGTCAGAGCAAAACCCGGGAGCAGAATAAATCCAACGTGCCTTACTTGGGATTGGGCTTGAGGTTTATGCATGGGAGAAATTTCTCAGGCGCGGCGTTCAGATCAAGAGGGGATTTTATAAATACAGCTCACGCTGGTTGGATGCCAAGTTGACATTACTGCAAATATTTCTTATGAGCAAGGAGTTTGCCAGAGCTGGTCGCATAAGAGTATATCGGGCTTCCGCTTAAGCCAGCTACTCAGCTATAACGCTCCTTGGGACGTATGTGCTTAAACGCTATGGCATGCGGACGCTCAGTCTGGTACTCATCCGGCCCATGAGCCTGGCTCTCGTTAGTGGTGCTTCGTCATTGCATTCGCAGGTACAACATGCTTAAACGGCATGCATTCCTTTCACTTCAAGATCGTCGCTGAATCACCGTCAGCCATTCTACGGCTGTTGAGGCGCGCTGCTCAGACCTACCCCTTGCCGCATTCTGAGATGCCGATTCGCGAAGAAGTGCAGGTTTCAGTTTTAAATCTAAAGCAGCTCTGTCATCTAGCGGAGTTTTCTGCCAATGTTCGCTACGGCGCTGGTCTGAGCGTCGGATCATGTCGGGACGTTGCATGACAAACACAGAGGAAGGCAGCTCTAACCGTGGCTACCGACGGATCATTCCGTCGATGACCGCGCTTTTAGAGTTCGAAGCAGTCGCCCGTAACAGCAGCATAACCCTGGCTGCTCGGGAGCTAGGAGTGACCCAAGCTGCAGTGAGCAAACAGATTCGAATTCTTGAAGAAAACATCGGTGTTCAGCTATTCCAACGTCTTCCTCGAGGCGTGCGGATGACCAGTGAGGGGCAGACGTTGTTTGCAGTGATGTCTGAATCGCTGCAGAAGGTTGCTGCGGTGTTTGATCGCCTCTCCGAGGGCAGTGGTGAGCAGCAATTAGTGCTCAGCACCACCGCGACTTTTTCGCATCTGCGCGTTATGCCTCGTTTAAGCAGCCTCCAAGCTGCCATGCCTCATATACGCTTGCGGCTTGCCACACAGATGTTCACCGGTGATCTACGCAGCCATGATGTTGATTTGATGGTGCGCTATGGCAATGGCCGGTGGGCTGACGGTAGCGCTCTGCATCTGTTTGACGAAGAGGTCTTTCCGGTGTGCTCTCCGGCCTGGCTTGCTCGGAACTCAGTGCCGTCCTCAGTGGAGGAACTCTACGATGCGGATCTGCTCGATGCGGAGGCCACTACCGAGGGTTGGATGACATGGCCAACATGGTTCCGCGCGCTGGGTGCAAACCCTCCCAAGCTTCATTACCGACTGCACTGCCAGCTGTACACCGATACGATTCAAGCAGCGCTCCACGGGCACGGAGTTGCACTGGGCTGGGGTCGAATGCTCGATCATCTGTTAGCGTCGGGCGAGTTGGTGCGGTTGACGGATCTTGTGATAAAGCCCAAAGAAGCTTATTACTTGGTAGTACCCAAGGGGCGGGATACCACGAGAACGATTATGGGGCTTGCAGAATGGTTACGCAGCTAGCAAGCGCTGGGATCATTTGTCGGTGAGGGTTGCGTACTGCTGCCTGCGAAGTGTGTTGAACTCGATCAAAACTCCCGGTAGAGGCTCTGCGACAGGCGCCGCAGAGCTTCAGGACTAGTCGCGCAGGAAGCTACTATCGAAAGGATAGCGCGTCAGAAGCTCGTAGCCGGTTTCCGTCACCAATAGCTGGTTCTCCAATTTGATACCATCGCGTCCGCCGACCTCCCCGATATAGGCTTCGACGCAAAGCGCCATGCCTGGTTCAAGCACGCCTTCGTAACCATAGGACTCCAGATCTTCGGGATAGCGAATGCAGGGATATTCATCACAGAGCCCGACGCCATGGAACATAACGCCGTAACGCTGCTCTCTGCATGACTCAGGAAGTCGGTGGCCGTTAGCGGTAAGCTCGGTGAATTTGACACCCGGCTTGATCATCTCGATGTTATGAGTGATGTGCTCATGGGCAATCTGATACAACCGTTTTTGCTCAGCGGTTGGTGCCAGACCTCCGCAGATCCAGCTGCGTGACATGTCGACACACATGCCATACACCCCGATCAGGTCGGTATCGAAAGACAGCAGATCACCATCGTTCAGTACTCGCGGCCCTGATTCCTGGAACCAGGGGTTGGTGCGCGGCCCAGAGCTGAGAATCCGAGTTTCGATCCATTCACCCCCGCGACGTATATTGCCTGCATGGAGTACCGCCCAAACATCGTTCTCTGTCATTCCAGCGCGCATTGCCTGCTGCATTTCCGCTACGGCGGCTTCGCAAGAGGCCACTGCGCAGCGCATGGCTTTGATTTCATCCGGGCCTTTGATCACCCTGGCGAACTCAGTGACTTCCTGGCCGCTGAAGAGTTGTATCCCCAACGCGTCCAATGCTCGGACGCCAGCTAATTCTATTCGGTCTACAGCGAGGCGGCGATTGGATCCGGCGTGCTGACGTAGGATGTCGTCGAGCTGCAAAGCAAAGCGTCGTGCATGCTCATCAGTGCGATTCCCTGTTTCAAAATAGAAGAAAGAGGCCCCGCTGCGAAGCTCGTTTACGAGCGGCAAATGGGCGCTGAGATGATCACAGCCATGGAAGTCCCAGAGCACAACGTAGCCACTTGCGGCGATGAAGCAGGCACGAGCTGGGTTGTGAGTCGTCCACAGCTGCATGTTTGTAGTGTCGGTGGCGTAACGGATATTGAGTGGGTCGAACAGCAGTATCCCGCCCAAGTCGCGCGCGACAAGCTGTTCGCGAATGCGCTGCAGGCGGTACTCACGCATCGTCGGCAGATGCGGTGCTTCTAAACCCAGCGCGCTCCATTCTGCAAACGCTAGAGGAGTCGGGCCGATTTCAGTCCGGTCGTTATCGTTGACCGAGCCATCTGCCTTCAGAGCTGCGGTGTGTTGTTGAGCAGGGGCAATGCGTCTTTTATCAGGAGAGATAGAAAAGGGTGCCGACATCACAGTCTCCAAGCAATGTGTGTAGATTGCACGTGAGCGATTAAAATTCTCTTGGTGCAGAGCAAACAGAAGGCAGCCAGGCTGCCTTCTAATGTCTATTACTTGGTGGATTGTGTGGCAGCGGTTCGGGCTGCTTGAAGCCATTCGTCAAACTGTTGCCGGTGCTCAGCGATCCACTGGGTGGCATGACCACGGATAGCTTCAGGGCTTTTTTCGCCCTGCTGCATCTTCATGTTCTGGGCACTTTCATCTGCGGTGCTAATACTCATTACAGACAAGAATTTCAGTGCGGCTGGGTTTTCTTCAGCAAATTCTTTGTTCAGTACTGCACGCACGGTATCAACAGCGAAACCGAGATTTTTACCGTTGTATGTGGTGTTTACGTCATTGTTTCCGCCAGGAAGGTCAGTTCTCGGAACTTCTAGCCACACGACATCCTTATCTTCTACAAGGACGTTCGCAATCCATTGTGGTACCCATGTGAAATAGAGGATCGGCTTCCCTTCTTTATATCGAGTGATGGTATCAGCCATCAGTGCGAAATAGGAGCCCTGATTTACATGAACAGTTTTCTGTAGGTCGTATGCCTTAATTTGATGGTCAATGATAAGTTCGCAACCCCATCCTGGGTTGCAACCGGTTAGGTCTGCTTTTCCATCGCCATCCGCATCGAACAGTTTTGCGATTTCGGGCTTCTTTAGGTCGGTAATGTACTTGATGTTGTGCGCCTGGGCCGTCTTTTTGTCGATAAGATAGCCTTGCAGGACGCCCGGCATAATTTCACCGGTCTTGACCATCACATCGTCGCCCCCGGCTTGCGTGTAAAATTTCTCGTGCAAATTATCCCAAAGATGCACAGTGAAATCAGCATCGCCGTTGGCCAGCGCCATCATCATGACGCTATATTCAGTTTCTTTTGGCTCTTGGACTTTATACCCTAGTTCGCGCAATCCTTGCATGGCGATCTCGCCTCGAAAGCGCTCTTCAGCAATCGATGGGAAAATTGGAGTAATTTTCACGCCTTCACCGGGGGACTCAGGGGCAGCATTGGCGCAGATTGCGGCAGCGCCGAAAAAAAGAGCACTTACAAAATGCAGTATGGGGCGGGTAACAGTAATTGTGAACATTATGTAATCCTTAACTGAAAAGTTATGTTGTCGTTCGTGCCAATTATGCTGTTTTATGAGGGGCAGTCGGTTTTCGTTTGCTACAAATCCTAATTGCGAAGCCGATTGGGCCAGCGTTATACCATTTAAGGCTGGGATCTGAATGTGTACGGGCTCCAATAGCTTGGGTGAGACGATCCAGGAAGATGGCTAGCAACACCAGGCCAACACCTCCCACGGTGGCGAGGCCCATGTCGAGGCGACCAATCCCTCTCAGTACCATTTGCCCTAAGCCACCGACCGAAATCATGGATGCAATTACTACCATCGAAAGGGAAAGCATGAGTGTCTGGTTAAGCCCGGCCATGATGGTAGAACTCGCCAAAGGCAACTGCACCCGAACCAGCATTTGACGGGGAGTGCAGCCAAACGCGCGCGCCGCTTCGATTTTGTCCTCGGGAACCTGGCGAATACCTAGGTTTGTCAGACGCACCAGCGGGGGCAGTGCAAATACGATGGTTACCAAAACACCAGGAACATTACCAATGCCGAAAAGCATGACGACAGGGACGAGATAAACGAAAGCTGGCAGGGTTTGCATAGCGTCAAGCACTGGCCTTACCACTCGCTCAAGTCGGTCGCTTCGAGCGCACAGTATCCCAAGTGGAATGCCAATAACGGCACAGAAAAATACTGAAGTCAGAACCAAGGCGAGGGTCGTCATCGACTCTGACCAAACACCAATGAGTCCCAGTAACGTAAGGGTGATAAAGCAAAGCAAAGCCATCCGCTGTCCCGCCAGTTGCCAACCAAGCAGGCTGGACAGGAGAATGCCAATAGTGGGAGGTATGCTCTGCAGGCACCATTCAATACCGTTCAGCACATGATCGATTGGCCATCGAACGGCCCTGAAAAAATCCCTGAAGTTATGCACAAGAAAATTGAGGGTGCTGGTTACCCAGTCGCCAAGGGGGATAATGGTGGCCTGGAAGGGATCCAGAAAACTGAAATCGGACATTTCGACAATCCTCATAACGCATTTCGCCGCTGTAGCATTTGCGAGATTACATCTTTGATCGATTAATTCAGTGACTGCCCAATGTCTGCAGAAGCTGATTTTTTGAGAGAGTGCCTTTCAAGAATCCATTTCGATCCAGGACTGGTACGGGATACGGTAACGTTGCCGCGATACTTAGCACCTCATGCAAAGGTGTATCCAAGTACACGGGTTGCTGCTCATGCTGGGAATAGTGGGTGGTTAACCTGTCCGCGTCTACAACGCTTACCAACTGACCTTGATCATTCAACAAGTACCCGAATCCGATGCCCGGCTTGAACGCCTTTGGGCTTTCTATGTGGCAAGTCGCATCAGGATCAAGGCGAGCCAAGTCACCCGCTTTTAGTATCTTAGAGCTATCGAAGCCTTTGAAAAACGTTCTTACATAGTCATTGGCTGGTTGACTGATGAGTTCTTGCGGTGTGCCGATCTGAACAACCCTTCCACCTTCCATGATTGCAATACGGTGCCCAATACGGATCGCTTCTTCGATATCATGAGAAATGAAGATGATCGTACGCTTCTGCTCAGCCTGCAATTTAATCAGTTCACCCTGCATCTCACTACGGATGAGCGGATCAAGGGCTGAGAACGCTTCGTCCATCAAGAGAATTGTTGGGTCGTTAGCCAGCGCCCTAGCTAGGCCCACTCGTTGTTGCATGCCGCCGGAAAGCTGATGAGGGTAACTGTGCTCTTGCCCTGAAAGTCCAACTTGTTGCAGTGCCTCACGAGCGCGTCTCTGGCGCTCCGATTCGTTTACACCAGCAATTTCTAAACCGAAAGCGGTGTTTTCCAGGACACTCATGTGAGGCATCAAGGCAAAGGATTGAAAGACCATGCCCATTTCTTTTCGACGGACATCTATAAGCTCTTTATCAGTAAGGCCGGTAATTTCCCGGCCGTTCAGATAAATTTTGCCCGAGGTAGGTTCAATTAGACGATTGAATAGTCGAACCATTGTGGACTTTCCAGAGCCTGACAGGCCCATTATTACAAAAATTTCACCACGCTTTACTGAAAAAGTCGCGTCAAATACGCCGATAACTTGGCCAGTCTTTTCGAAGATTTCTTTCTTGCTAAGTCCGGCTTTGACCATTTTCATGGCCTCAGTCGGATGTGATCCAAATACCTTATAGATATTTTGGATTGAAAGAATTTCATCGGTATTGGTCATGACTTCCCTCCTAATTCGGTTTTAGGGGATACGGTGGCTTCGTGAGTCGAAGAACGTACAGAATTCGGGAGGCAGTACCAAAGGGGTGGCTTAGACATGGCGGCTTCCTGGGTTTTTTATTTTTGTGGCCCCAGATGGGCTTTCTTAGAATTTATGCCGTTCCGGCCTCAACGACCATCAACATTTACTCGCCGTAATGCATAACGTAGGGTTATCACTCAGTGGGAAAATTGTAGGAAGCATAGCAGTAGACGGCCGCGTCCTTGGCTAGCAGCGTATCAGTGCAACTATGTGGCCGAGCTAGGAGGAGCCCGCCGCCACCTGCGTGGGGTGGGGCGGGCGTGGTGGCGCTCCATCGGAGCAACACCGGTACTGCACTTTCAGGGCGTGCGCCCAGGTGATCTTAAAGCTTTGATCTTAATCGCTCAGGCATATCTCACGCGACCAGGACGCTTTGTCGCTTCGGCGAAACGGCGCCTCTGAACGCTCAGACAGACGCTCAGATAAAGTCGGATTCCGAATTTCATAATCGGTCTGATTATTGTCAGCCCGATGCGAGTTTTCGAAGGAGACTAATCATGAGCGTTCAGCCTGAAATTGTCCTGCCTGGACTGCTTGACGTTTCGTATTTGGAGCGGAGGTTTCGCTTAGCAGCTTGCCTTTAGTCTCAGGTGCGAGGAAATAAGTGACAATCAAACCGAATAGGCTTACGCCTCCGGCAATCAGCACCGTAGTGGTAACTCCATAGGTTTCCATGCTGATCGGGAGCAGGAAGGTGCCTGCCGCTGCGCCAACGCGTGAAGCAGCCGTAGCGAAGCCAACACCAACACCGCGAATTTCAGTTGGGAACACTTCGCCTGGATAGACGCCGGTGAGTGTTGTCGAAACCGCGTTCGCCAGAGAGAAGGTCAGGAAGCAGACAACTGTCACCACCGGCGACACGTTCCAGAAGAATGCGACAACGAACAGGGCGACGGTCGCAATGGCGAAAGGTGGGATTGCGAGTTTGCGGCGTCCCACTTTTTCGATCAGGGCCACCGCAATCAGGGTGCCACCCACGGCGATCGCATTGATAGCAAGGCCACCTGTAAGACCGTCTTTCAGGCCAAGGTGCTCCAGCACGGTAGGTACGAACGTACCGATGGCGAAGTAGGGTGTCACCAGGCAGATCCAAAATACGGAGACGAATATTGTCGCTTTGGCATATTCAGGAGAGAACAGGCTGGAAAACCCGAGTTTCTTGCCTTCGTGTTTCTTCCCAAGGTCAACCTTCTCATCGGGTGACATGTATTCCTCGGCCAGAGCGAGCGCCTCTTGTGTTCGCCCTTTGCTCATCAGCCAACGTGGAGATTCTGGAGTGCCCAGACGCGCAAGCAGAACGATCACGGTCGGGATCGTGCTTAGCCCCAGAATAACGTTCCAGTTGGCAGTGTTAGAGATCGTAAGGGCCCACCCGATGGCATACGATGCAAGATAGCCAACGTACCAGCCGACCTCTTGAATGCAGAGGAGCTTGCCACGCAGTCGCGCGGGCGCGAACTCGGCCAGCAGGGGCCAGCCGATGGCATAGTCGGCGCCGATGGCCACGCCCATAAGAAGGCGTACGGCAAAAAGTTGCCAAGCTTCAGTAACGAAGAATTGTAAGACCGACCCCACCAGAAAGATCGCGAGGTCAATCGTGAACATCGGCTTTCGGCCTATTTTGTCTGCCAGATAGCCGCCGAGGGGGCCACCCAAAAAGATGCCAATGAGAGCGGAGGCCCCTATCAAGCCTTGCCAGGCGAGCGAAAGCTCCAGGTCATTTGTGATCGCCGGCATGACAATGCCGATGGATCCCAGGATAAAGCCATCAATCAGCATGCCGCCTGAAATGAGGGTGGTAAGTTTTATGATGAACTTACGCTGTTTCTCGGACATAGCCTTCACAGGCTGTGCTGTGTGCTTGGACAAAACTACATCTCCACATTGTTTTTATCGTTGGATGATTTGAGCGCGGCTGCTTCAGCCGGCATTTATGATTTTCAGGCGCGTGGAATATTCGATGCGATGGTCGACCGGCGATGCCTTATTCACCAGAGCTGTCGCAAGCAAGGTCGCGCTAAACAGTTAGGTAAGGATCACCGCCTATGAAAGGCGGTGACCCTTAAGGTGCCGATCTCCGTCAGAACAGCACCGGTACTGCTCTTTTATGAAGCATTAATCCAAATGGTCTTGAGCTCGGTGTACTGGTCATGTGCCCAGATGGACTTGTCGCGTCCACCAAAACCAGACTCCTTGTAGCCACCGAACGGCGTGCTCACATCACCTTCACCGAAGCAGTTGACTGTTACCACTCCCGCGCGGATTTCACGCGACAGGCGCAGCGCGTTGCGCAAGCTCCCGGTGTATGCCGACGCGGCGAGACCGTAAACAGTGTCATTGGCAAGTTCGATCGCCTCGTCGATAGTCTCGAAGCTGGTCACGCTCAGTACCGGGCCGAAGATTTCCTCGACGAACAGCTTGTTGTCGCGGCCGACGTTGTCGACGATGGTCGGCTGCACGAACACGCCGTCCTCGGTCTCGCCACCCTGGACGATATTGAGCTTATGTTCGGCGGCGTATTCCAGGTACGACCTGACCTTCTCGAAGTGTGCTTTGCTGACCATGGCGCCAAGGCGGTTTTCCGGGTCGAGCGGATCGCCCAGCTTCCAGTCCTTCAGGTGCTTGGCGATCAGGCCCAGCAGCTCATCCTTGACGTCTTTGTGAACGATCAGGCGCGAGGAAGCGGAGCAGTTTTCGCCCATGTTCCAGAACGCACCGGCTGTGACGAACTGAGCCACTTCGTCGAGGTCTTCGCAGTCGTTCATGACCACGGCCGGGTTCTTGCCACCCAGCTCCAGGACGATGCGCTTGAGGTTGGACTCGGCGGCGTATTTCAGGAACAGGCGGCCGGTGTCGGTCGAGCCGGTGAAGCTGACCATCGGGATGTCCATGTGGCGGCCAATGGCCTCGCCCACTTCACGGCCACCGCCAGGTACCAGGTTGAACACGCCTGCAGGGATGCCCGCCTCATGGGCAAGTTCCGCCACGCGCAGGGCGCTGAGGGTAGTTTCCTTGGCTGGCTTTACCACGATCGAGCAACCGGCGGCCAGCGACGGGGCAATCTTCCAGGCCAGCATCAGCAGCGGGAAGTTCCACGGCAGCACCAGGCCGACCACACCAATGGCTTCACGCACCACCATGGTCACGGCAGCATTGCCGGTCGGGGCGGTGGCATCGTAGATCTTGTCGATCAGCTCGGCGTGCCAGCGGATGGTGTGGATGGTTTCCGGCACGTCGACGTTCTGGCACTCGCTTACTGGCTTGCCGCTGTCCAGCGCCTCCAGCACGGCCAGCTCGTGGGCGTTGTCTTCCAGTAGTTGGGCGAACTTAAGCAACACGTGCTTGCGGTCGTTCGGCTGCATCTTCGACCAGGTACCCTGTTCGAACACGCGCTTCGCGGCGGCCACGGCCACGTTCACGTCGTTGACGTCGCAGGCGGCGATTTCGGCCAGCTGCTTGCCGGTGGCCGGGTTGGTGGTGACGAAGGTGTTGCCCGAGATGGCATCACGGAATTCACCGTCGATGAACGCCTGGGTACGCAGTTGCAGTTCGGCGGCGAGGGCCGCGTATTGTTCCTTGCTCAGCAAATCGGCCATTTTCAGGCACCTCCAGTGATCTGTGTGATGTTGCGCTTGAGTTCGGTGACCACGCGCTGCAGCTCCTGCTTCTCGGCAGCATCCAGGTCATACAGCGGCTTGCGTACCCCACCGGTGCTCAGGCCGTTGAGGGCGCAGCCATACTTGATCGACTGGACGAACTTGCCGCCTTCGAGGAAGTCCATCAGCGGCATCATGGCGCCCATGATCTTGCGGCCTTTGTCAAAGTCCTTCTCGATCACACAGGCCTCGTACAGGGCCACGTGTTCACGCGGGATGAAGTTGGAGCCGGCGCACACCCAGCTCTTGGCGCCCCAGGCGAAGAACTCCAGGGCCTGGTCGTCCCAGCCGCACGACAGCTGGATGTTTGGGCGTTGGATGGCTAGGCGGTGCAGTTGGCCCATGTCACCAGAGCTTTCCTTGATGGCGACGATGTTCTTCACGTCGGCCACGGCGTCGAAGAACTCTTCACCCATGCTCACGCTCATGCGGCCCGGGTAGTTGTAAAGCATGATCGGCAGGCCGGCGGCGGCGTCGACGGCTTTGACGTGCAGGGCGATTTCCTGCTGGGTCGGCAGTGCGTACGGAGGGGTACCCACCAATAATGCGTCGGCCTTGATCTCCTTGGCGTGCTGGGCGAAAGCCACGGCATCTTCGGTGCGGATGCCACCGGTGCCGACGATCAGTGGCAGGCGGCCGGCCAGCACGTCCTTGGCCTGCGCGGCCAGGTCGATGCGCTCTTGGGTGGTGTGTGCGTAGTACTCGCCGGTGGAACCGCCAATGATGATGCCGTGAACCTTCGAATCGACCAGATACTCGAGTACTTCAGCGAACGCCGTCTTATCGATTGAGCCGTCCGAAGCGAGAGGGGTCACTGCAGGTGTGTATATGCCTTCGAATTTCATGATGCTGCTCCGATTGTTATCACCACAAAACACTCCATACCGGGCTGATCGCCAGGCATGAGTTAATTAGCCAAGCGATGCTGCCTGCTGGAGGTTCAGCGAGCGTGTTTCTGGGGCCAGCATCCAAGATAGGAGAAGGCCGAAAAAGGTAATGCCTGCGGCCACGTACATCGTCTGTGCAATGCCAAGTGATGCCAGCGACATTGGCACCAGGTAAGTGCCGACCGCTGCGCCAATGCGAGAGATCGAGGTGCCAGCCCCTACCGCAAATGCGCGGATTTCTGTTGGGAAAATCTCGTTTGGATAGACGAGGGTAAGAACCTGTGCGCCCCCGATGAACAATGCGTAGATAGCGAAGAATGCGAGGATCCACATCCCTGAGTTGTCATCGGACGCCCCCAGCCCAAGCAAGGCGAGGCCGGATACCGCGAAACTGTAAAGCAGCAAGTTGCGGCGTCCCACCACGTTGATGAGCCTGGTTGATACAAGGCAGCCTACAACGAAGAAGAGGGTAATCAGGATTGAACCGATCGAGATGCTTTCGCCTTTGACGTTCATCGCTGCCAGCACCTTGGGAGCGAAAGCGTAGACGGCAAAGAGAGGGACAATGCAGCACGTCCAAAAGACGATGATGAACAGCATGCGCTTGGCGTAGCCCGAGTAGATAAGGCTCCATACGCTGATCTTGTAGTTGGGGCTTTCTTCAGGAAGGTTCTTCAGAGAAAAATCATTGCCATAAACGCTTTTGACGACTTGTTCGGCCTCCTGAGTACGCCCCTTGTTCAACAGCCAGCGTGGTGACTCAGGTGTGCCTACGCGAACTATGAAAAGGGCCAGGCCAGCGACGGCCGAACTGGCCAATACCCAACGCCAGGCTTCCTCACTGCCTGTGCGCAATATCAACTCACCCATGATGTAGGCAGCCGCAGCGCCGGCAAACCATAAAATCGTGAGCATCGCGAGGCGCGGGCCGCGATACTTCTTTGGCATGAATTCCACCAGTAGCGATGTGGCGACGGGGTACTCTATGCCTACGGCAATGCCAATAACGAGTCGAAAAATAAAAATCGCTTCAGCTGAATCCGACCAAAACTGAGCGACGGAGGCGAGAATAAAAAGAATCGGGCCTACAAAAAACAGGCGCTTGCGGCCCAAGCGGTCAGTCAGCCAGCCGCCAAGAAACCCACCGAAAAAGATGCCGATAAGCGCTGAGGCAGCAATGAGACCTTCCCAAAAGCTGCTCAGGGAAAGCGATGTGGTTATTTGCGCAAGCGCCACACCGATGATGCTCAAGACGTAACCGTCGACGAAGGAACCACCGCCCGAACGTAAAGTGAGTAGCTTATGGAAGCTATTAAGCGGTACATCTTCTATTGAGATGCTAGGACTTGTCATTTTTCTCTCCTGATAAAAAACTTTTGAATGTTGGCAGCGCGACTCCGCGAGAATTGCAGTCGAGAACCATCTCAAAAATTCAGTGAGCGATGGCTTTAGTTATTGTTGTTATAATGCAAGGCTTGTCCTCGGAGCCTCAGCTTAAGCTTCAATGCCAGCTTTATATTGTCCCCACATAAGATTCAGGTTGACGCCAAGGGTTACGAATGGCTCCGGTGGGTTCGCGCAAGGGCCTGGTGACTTCAGCAGAAACTCAATAAGCTCGTTATTCTCACCCGCAAGCCAGTCAGCCATCAGTTTTCCTGTTGCCGTTCCACGCGTTACCCCTAATCCGTTGCAGCACAGAACTCCATATACGTTAGGAGCCAACTGGCCGAAGTAACCCTCATGGTTTCGAGACAACGCGAGCGCGCCACCCCAGGTGTATTGGAGGCTCACATGGGGAAGCATCGGGAACCGCCGCGTGAACGACTCACGGTGCCTTTTCACGAAGCGTGCGGCGTACTTGCTGTTGCTCCTACCGTCTGCATTGAAGCTGAAGCTATTACGAATCAGGATGCGATTGTCAGGTGTCCGTCGGACTGTTGTGCCGAACGGATCGGCTGGAATCACGCCCCAGTATGGTTTGCCGCCCAGCGCAGCCTGCTCTTCGTCGGACAAGGGGTGGGTGAGGCTGCCGTACGTGAAGACCGGGAGCATGCGGCCTTTCAGGAAACCGAAATGCATGCCAAACGCGTTGTTGCTGAGGATGAGTTTGCTGGCTGTGATAGAGCCGTTCTGGTGACGGAGAACAATCTTTTCCCCGTACTCGACATCGGTGATCGCGGTGTTTTCATACAAAACGACATTCGCTGGAAGGCATTCTGCTAGACCTTTGACGAGGGCCGAAGGCTGTATCAACGATGTCCCCGGTGTGAAAAGCGCTTTGCGGTAGAAGCGTGTGCCAATGTGTTCCGGCAATTCATCCGCTTCGATCATCTCGTAGGGTTGTCCCAGCTTATCAAGGCCGCTGCGGTATGCGTCCAACACTGCTATACCACGCGACTCAACGGCGGCTTGGTACTTGCCACAGTGCTTCATCTGACAGTCGATGTTGAACTGGCCAACCAGTTCTTTGAGAGAGTTCAGACCGAATTGATTGAGCTTCAGGGTGGTCTGCGCGATACCGATGTCGCCAATATAGTCATCCGCGCCAATATCGTGCGGCAGGTCGATGGCAAAACCTGCATTACGACCTGAAGAACCCAGCCCCACTTCTTGAGCCTCGATGAGCGCGATTTGATCACCAGGGAAATTCAGCGCGAGTTGTCGGGCTACGGCAAGACCGGTAAAGCCTGCGCCGACGACGGCCCAGCGCACGTTGGTAATGCCCTGATGGGCTGCGTGCACGCTGCGTCCTTTACTCAAGTGGTACCATCCGCAGGTAGCGTCATCCGCTGGTAATGAAGTGATTTTTGTCATTATGGGGATCCTGAAAGGTTGGCTTGAGCAAAACTCTGAAAATGATGATGGCGCAATCTCATTGAGCACTTTGAGCTAGCGTCGGCACAGCTCACCTATAAACACCGTTTTACAATCCTTAGCTGTGATAGCTAATACCTTTGTACAGTGGGTCACTTGTTAATTTCCCGCTGGCATTTCTGGTATTGCCAGCATGGTCTGCCTCATCTACATTCAACTGAACAATCCTGACTGGCTAAGTTGATAGCTAGATTTCATATCGGATCTCTTTGGACGGGGGGTGACCAAAGAAGGCTCTATATGACCGGCTGAAATGGGTGCAGGACACGAAGCCGCAGGCGATCGACACATCGAAGATCGATGCATTGGAATTCTGTATGAGTCGGCGAGCTTCAGTTATTCTGAGCTGGAAGTAATATTTCTGAGGTGTGGTGCTCAGCTGAGATTTAAATAGCCTCTGGATCTGTCGGGCTGAAAGTCCAACCAGTTGGCCAAGTTGTATCTGGCTTAATGGTTCCTCAAGGTTGGACTCCATCAGCATGATAACTTCCCGCAGCGGCTTACTCACCTTATGATGCTGATGTTTCTGAAAACTGCGATGTTTGCTCTGGTCTGAATCCAGGGTATCTAAGACCGCGTTTGCGAGTCCACTGGACGCGCCGTAACCTAACCAGCGAATCATCATGTCGAACGCACCATTCGGGGTAGCCGACGTCATTCGGTTTCGGTCGAGCTCCAAAGGTTCTTGGGATACGACGGCGTAGGGCGCGCGTTCAGCTAGAGCAGTGCGTTGCTCGGCATGTATAGCGCATCGGTAGCCATCAAGCAGCCCTGCAACGCCAAGATACCAAGCGCCGTTCCATAGGCCGCCAAGAGCGATGGGAAGCTTTGATAGCTTTTTAAGCAACGACGATAGCCAATTGGGTACAGTGCGGGCCGCCCGAAGCCCGCCACATATAACTATGAGATCCAGGTTGGACAGGCGGACGTCTGTGAGCGGAGTATCAGGACGGATTGGAATGCCCAAGTCGCTCATGACTTCAGCATGGTTGTGGCTAAACGTATGCACATGTACAGCACCTGGGCAGATTAGGTTGGCGGTTACCAACACATCCAATGCCTGGGTGAAGCAGGGCAACGAAAAATTTTCAAGTAGCAGAAAGCCCACGCGGGATGTCCTACGCTCGCTGAATTCTTGGGTAATAAAGCCCCAATTGCGATCGGCGAAGGTACGGCTGAATTCTCTTGTAATTGTTTTCATTAGGGCACCTAGCAACCCAAGCCCAACGCTTGACTAACTTATTGAACTAAAGCGCTTTGTGGTTAAAGCGGTTGATCATCACGTCGGCCTCTAGCTTATGAGCGCCCCATGACCGAGTCCAACGACATTTGTGAGCTTTTTTGGATAACTTCGCGTTATCGTTCCGAGCTGCCCCCCCCCACCTGAGACCCTTGATCTCTCGAGCCGATTGGTGCCTCTATGTTATGTCTCCGCAGGTTTCAGGGCAGGGGGCGTGCAGGGTTGTCTATGAGTTTTTCGCTGTTTTAACGTGCTTGGCGGTGGCTGGGGTTTGGTAAAAATGATCAAACATCGCATTCAGCATGAAAGTTGCACTGACGGCATCGCTACAGGCCATTCTATCCTCGTCGAACTGCCACGAGAGGTATCGCCTGCCATTTGAAATCGGGGGCTCGATGGAGAATCTACCGTCACCTGCGATAAGGCATTCATAACCGTCGGTGAGCCCAGCCGTTGCGAGATGATAGGCCCCGTTCCATATTCCTCCTAGGAGTCGGCCCACTTCAGCGGCGTTGATCAACTGCTGTGTTAGCTCCAGATTTGGTTTTAACGTGGCCTCAGAGCCGCCTATCAAAACGGTGACATCATATTCATTGAGGTGGGTATTGCTGAGCGTGATGCTAGGCGTTACCGAGATTCCTAGATTACTCATAGCTGATGAGTCCATGCCGATGGTTGTGCAGGAAACAGCATGTTCACCGAATGTTCGTTTGGCTGTTGATATAGCCTCCATTGTCGCGCCTAATGAGCCGAAATCAAATCCATCCAAGACAATTACCGCAATACTTAAATGCCTGGTTGGGCGGCAAGTGCTCCTTTTGATTGAGTCATTCATGGCAGTCAGGTCAACTCAAGTAATAATTCGAAAATTAGTTGGCGAAGATGTGCGTCAGTCCTCTGAAACTATTTTTTAACATACGGCCAGGATTGATTGATTGTCCAGCGAGGCTGATAAAATAATTGGCATAACTTTCAGTTATGTCATGGGTAATTTTTGTGCCGATGCAAGTTTTTCCGCGGCTGTGTATCATGTGGTGGAAGGCGTATGTGCAGTGGCTGAGTTGGGTTGAGGAGGGGTTAAAAGAATGTCGCAGAGGCACGTGGATCCAGATACCTTACTTCTCAAAATGCCCTCGTTGCGGGCAGTAAAAGCCTTTGTCGCTGCCGCCAAATACGAGAGCTTCACCCGCGCAGCAGAGGCCTTATGCGTATCTCAGGCGGCTATCAGCCGTCAGATCCGGGAGCTGGAGGAGTACCTTAATGCTCCATTGTTCGTTCGTGTTGGGCGAACGGTTGAGCTCACGCCTGCAGGCGCCGTTTTTTTCGATGCTTCACAGATTTCTTTCGTGAACATTGCCCAAGCTGCAGAGCGTATCAGAAATGCGCCGATCCAAAAGCACGTGCTGACGGTGGCCTGTTCACCCGCATTCTCGGCACTTTGGCTCTCGAACCATATTAAAGATTTTCGTGCTAAAAATCCGGATATTGAACTCAATCTGATTACAACTCAGAACTTCCACGCACGTGAGCCAGGTATCGAGCCAGACATCGTTATCTCAAAGTTAACTGATTTGGGCGAAGGGTATACTTTACACCCGCTGTGCCATGATATTATTTATCCGGTCTGTTCTCCTGCGTACCTGGAGCGTAACCCGGATATTACGACTTTGGAAGGATTGCGCAACTCAGATCTGTTGGATTTGAGTCCCTATGGCAGGTCGGGTGTGGCGGAACATGTCGATTGGAGTGTGTGGCTTGCTTTCCAAAACGTAGATATTGATGAACGACACTCAGGTAGTCCACCGCTTTTTCATGCGAACGACTATAACCTGATCATCAGTATGGCGCTCTCGGGTCAAGGTGTGGCTCTAGGTTGGGATCAGTTAGTTGGGCATATCGTTGAAAGTGGTCGTCTTGTACAGCCAGTCAAAGATCGGGTGACGTTGCGCAATAGTCTTCATTACTTGGCATGTCGCGAGAGTGCTATCGCAGGGGATGCTTGTGGGCGTGTCAAGGATTGGATCCTGTCGAAATTTTCCTGCTGGAAAGTCAAAGGCTGAAACTCATAACCTGTAATTATCAATTCGGCTTTGAAAATGTAGCTTGAGTGGTCGCTGGACATTGATCTAACCTTTAGCACAAGTTTTACGCTAGGTCACGCCTGCATCGCGAAGAAGTGTTGCACATATTGGCCAGCCTTCGAATGTGGCTATCTACAAGAATAATGTTTCAGTCATTTGTGTCCGTCGATAACGGCACGGTGCATGGAGGGTAATTATGAACAGCAACGAATCCGTCATTGGTCTGATCAAACAGCGCAAGCCTCGGCATGTTTTGCCTCGTGAACTGTATTTTGAGCCGGAAGTATATCGGCAGGATCTTGAACAGATTTGGCATAAAGACTGGGTCTTCGCAGGTCATACCTTTGAAATTCCAAAGGCAGGTCAGTATTTCACTCTACAGATCGGCGACTACCCTGTGGCCGTTGTACGAGGCAAAGACGGAGAGGTTCGAGCTTTCCATAACGCGTGTCGGCACCGTGGTGCGAAGGTCTGCGAGCATTCAACTGGCAAGGTGGCGAAGCTTGTGTGTCCATACCACAAATGGACGTTCGAACTCGATGGTAATTTGATCTACGCCGGCAATATGGGGGCTGATTTCGACCGCACCCAGTATAATCTCAAAACGGTGCATGTGGAGATCGTCCATACATACATCTACGTGTGTGTGGCAGAGAATGCACCGGACTTCTCCAATTTCCGTGCAGCCGTGTCGCCGTTCTTGGCTCCTCACTTCCTGGAAAATGCCAAGGTTGCATTCGAGTCCAACCTCATCGAAAAGGGCAACTGGAAGCTGGTATTCGAGAATAACCGTGAGTGCTATCACTGCGATGGTACTCACCCTGAGTTGCTCAATTCCTTCGTAGAGAACTTGTCGGTTGCAGGTGTAGGTGGCAATGATGATCCGGATCTAGTCGCGCACTGGGATCGTTGCGAGGCTGCGGGGATGCCGAGCCGGTTGAACATGGATCCGCAGGGCCGTTTCCGTATGACCCGTATCCCTCTGTCCGCCGGCGCTGTTAGCTATACAATGGACGGGAAACCTGCTGTGGCTGGTCGTCTCGACAAGAGCGGCGAACCTGATATTGGTGCCCTGCTGTACTTCAATTACCCTTCTACCTGGAACCATTTCTTGGGTGACCACGCTTTGAGCTTCCGTGTGCTGCCCATCGGCCCGGGTGAAACCCTGGTGACGACCAAATGGCTCGTACCGGAGTCTGCTGTCGAAGGTGTGGATTACGATCTGGATCGCCTCACCAAGGTCTGGTTGGCGACCAACGACCAGGATCGTCGCTTGGTTGAAGGAACCTTTGCCGGGGTCTCGTCACCGGCGTACGAGCCGGGGCCTTTCTCTGAAAACGCAGAAAACGGTGTCTGCCAGTTCGATGACTGGTATTGCTCGACCATGCTAGAGCGCCTGGAAGGACGTCCACAGTTGAAGTCGGTAGGCTAACTACACCTGCCCACAACGGCGCCTTGGCAGTCAGTGGGAAAGCACACTGATAGGCCCTCTACCAAACGCCTCGACTCGTTCGCGGCGTTTGTTCTTTTGTACTGAAAAGCAGGCTCTTAAGCCCATCAACTGCATCACCTTCTTGATGCCCAGTACCCTGATCGCCCGCTTGAGGTTGTACACAGTCAAGGTCAGTCTTATCAGCGACATCCAAAGTCAGCCAGGTGTTGGGCGAGACACTTGGGCTTGAAATGGCCATTCCTCTGGCGAGATCGGTAACAAACCGGTCTGGTTGTGTGACATCACCTCGTATGCAGGCCTTACGAACTAGCTCCGTATCTCTCGAAACGGAGCATTCTCTGCAAGGACTGGGTGGGTTGCTAGGTTCTAAAGAGGTTCGTTGGCGTCCATTTTTCAAAAGACGTTGATGGGAAGCTCAGTAATGAATCTAATCTCGTCGATGTCGAGGTAGCGATAGCCGCTAGTCGCGCGGTGGGTCGACTGTCTGAGTCGGAATGACATGTCTTTAGCAGGGCCCGACTGAATTACATAGCGGATGTCGAAGTTTCGCTCCCAGTGTTTATTGTCTTTGTCAGTGTCGTAGGTGTGTCGGGCGGTATAATAGGGATTGTTGCTGTGAGAATTGTCCATGTTGTCCCCCCTAACATACCTTGCCATAAACGACAGTCCCGGTATTCCTTGCGCTGCGAAGTCGTAGTCATAGCGAAGTTGCCAAGAACGTTCATTCGCTTCGGTAAAGGTGGCATATTGAACGGCGTTCCCGATTGTGCTGGTTCCACCCATGGTACCGAAGCCGATCCAGTCCAGAGGTTCGTCTCCGTTGATCTGCTGATGAATTAAGGAAAAAGTATGTGCCCCTTTAGTATAGGCGGTTGAAAGTGACCATGACGTATTGTTGATTGGGCCAGCAAGACTACGCCCATAATCCAAAGTGCGGTAGATGTTAAAGTCGAATGCAAAGCGTCTGCCTGGATCGATTGCATAGATGTATTTGGTGTTAGCGTAGTATTGGTGCCAGGCATCTTCAAGCTGCCCTGCATAGAGCGCAAATGACAAACTGTCGTTTTGGTAGCGGCCGCCAACGAAGCTCGCAGAATCGTAGGTGATCGCCGTACCACCTCTGCGAAGAGCATAGTCAGTTGTGAATCTGTCGTCGCTGTTGGATGAATCAACACCTGTCTGTTTAGTGTAGTGCCCGGCCTCAAAGGCGAAATGCTCGAGCTCATTGACGTTGAGTTGAAGTCCAGTGGCTGCGCTTGGGAACAGGCGCACCGTATTGATTGCCAGCACCGGCGTCATCGGCATCTGTTCACCATATTTCAACGTGCTATTGGAGGCGCGGAGCTTCACGACTCCCCCGATCCTTGAGTACACATTGCCTGGCCTCCCATCGCCGTCGATGGGTACCAAGCGCAGTCCTGCAGTACCTCCGCCGCCATCCAGTTTCAAGCCCAGTATTGCATTGGCATCGACTCCCAAGCCTATGAGGCCCGCTGTGTAGCCTGACTGGTAGTCCAGCAGAAATCCTTGGGCCCATTCCTGCGCATATCCTTTGCACCCTCGAAATGATTCTGTCCTTTTTAGCAGTGGCTAGCTGGGGCCTAGCGAGCAATCCTCCATCAGCCACCACCGATGCTATTCAGCTTAGCCGAGTGAAGCGGATGTGAGCGGCAGCAGCCTAAGCGGCATCAAGCCGCCTTCGGAAGATCACTAAATGAGAGACACCAAGCGGAGCGGGCAAGGCTGATGGAAGGTCGCCCCGCGGCAGAGACTTCAGCATACGACGATGGCTCGATTCACGAATGCCGGGCCTTGTTCTACAGTGCGTTCAACATCCGCTTCAGAGTTTGATGTTCCCACGTTGATAACAGAGCAACAGGATCCGCCCGACTACCTGGATCGACCCCCCAGCGCTGACCATCGGGACTCTCACAGCTCGCGCAGTAGTCCGGCTCATCTCCGTCATTGTAAATCGTGATCAGCCAGCCCTCTACATCGACCTGGCAATGACTGGCGTACAGCTGCTCTGTGAACAGGCGGCCTACCTTCGTCATTGTCCGGCGCCCGAACACCGCCTCTCGCAACACTTGGCAGACGTCCCGCGCCGTCAAAGCGCCTGACGGTACGTCGTGCTGGTTATGTTCAGTCATACGCTGCCTGTGTCTCTCAGTGATCAGCCATCGATAATACCCTGTGTCAAAGGGGCGCCGGAAAACACGCAGGGTAGGGGTGGTTAGTGTATGCAGTGACAGGAAGAGGTCGGAGTACAAATGTGCTCAACGGCGCTAGTGAAAGCTGTCTTGCTCCCCTCGTGCATCCAGCTGGCAGGTTGCGCTGCCTCCACGAAGGACGGTTCCGACAATGTGGCGATCTATCCCCCCTACGTGCAGCCTTTGAGTCAACTCCGGTGTCCTTCATGTATCGCCCCCGAGATCTTCGCTATGCATCCAACGACACCAGACGGACACTATTTTGTTGTCAAAGGTCAGCTCTGGCGCTGCACGAACCCTTCGCTGACTGAGCAAGAGCGGCAACGCCTTGTACATGACCTGATGAATGCTCGACGAGATGTCAAAAAGGCCAAGCGCGCTGAGGATTCGAGCATGCTCAAATCTGCGCGTGCGCGAGTGAATGCTGCCAAAGTGCGTCTGGGCGAGCGGGGCCCGTTTGGTGGGACGACGGCAGCCCGGACTACAATCGCTGTCGGGTAGACCTTTCGCCATACGCTGATTGGTACAACGCTTTGGATGCCACAAAGGGTGAGTAATGTACGTCGAAAAGACCTTCACACCTCATCAGCTATTTGAAATGGTGTGGGAGCGACCTGTTCTCATCATCGCAAAGGAAATAGGTGTCTCGGATGTGGGCTTGTCGAAGGCCTGCCGCAAAGCGGGGATCACTTTGCCTACCCGGGGGCATTGGGCCAAGCCAGTCTCAAAACGCCCGCGTCGTCCAAAGCCCCCAGCCTCCACCACGCCAATCACGTTTCACGTTCTAAATGTCGAGAAGGCTGCCAGGCTGAGGCCAGAAAATGTGATCAAAGACCCTAAAATCTTGATCGTGCCAACGGAGTTATCTGACCCCCATCCATTGGTAAAAAAATGGCTAAGTGCAGCGAGGAAGGCCAAAGAGCTCAACAATGCACTGGTATTCGACAAAACAAAGGTATTGAACTCGCACATCTCCCGGAATGAGGTGGATCGCTGCGCGCTTCTCTACGACAGCTTGATCAAAGCTAGTGAGTCGTCGGGGTACACCTGGGGTATTGGTAGTAACGGTAGCTTCGTGCAAGTCGACGGGGAGGAGCTACTGATCACGATCCAGGAACGGATAAGACGCTTCGATATTCCACCGCCTCCTTCGAAACCTTTCAAGCCTGGGCAGCAATGGAGGCCTGACGTTGCCGCGATGAGAGCGGCTCGCTTTGGGTGGGAGCCCACTGGTGTAATTTCCCTCATCGTCGACGCACGATCCGAGGTTCTCATTCAAAAAACTTGGACTGACAGCAAGACAGGGAAGCTTGAGTCGAAGCTCGGTCAGATCCTCACAGGTTTCGCTCGTATCGCTCTATCTGTGAAAGCCCAACGATCATCCGAAGAGGCTAGTCGCCGTCGATGGGCAGAGGAGGAGCGAGTGCGCACAGAGAGAATTGACCAGCAGCGTCGGTTGGACAAGCTGCGTTAAAATCTGATGAGAAATCTGGAAAGCTGGGAGCGCGCTCAGCGGTTGCGAGCATTCATCCAGGCGACAGTCGAAGCTTCGTCTAAGGATGAAGCAACTCAAATGGCATTGGCGATGTGGGTGAGCTGGGCTAGACAACAAGTTGAGCTGCTTGATCCATTAAAAATAGATATCCCGAAAGTTATTGACTTGTCCGTGGAGTTGCCGAGCTCAGAATACGGATACTGGCGCAGCAGTAAGCAAGTCGAGGACTGGTGGCCATGAATTTTTCATTTGGTTTTGAACTTCAACTGCGCTAGTCTTCTCTTAAGACTATCTACACATTACGGAGTATGCACATGTCGCGTTTGGCAGAGTTTCGTCAGCTTGAGCAAAAATTGGCAGCCCAGTTGGCTGAGCTGGAGGCTATGAAGGGCAGTAGTGAGCTTCAGAAGGAAATCGAGTTTGAGACAAAACTGCGTGATTTGCTGGCCAAGTATGGCTACAGCCTGCGTGACGTCATCAACCTGCTCGATCCTCAAGCAGGTCGACGCGCTGGCGCTCCCGTTGTCGCTGAAAAACAGGCGCGTCGTCCACGGCAAGTGAAAACTTATCGTAATCCGCATAACGGCGAAACCATTGAGACCAAAGGCGGCAACCACAGCGGTCTGAAGGCATGGAAGAAGCAGTATGGCGCTGAAGAGGTTGAGTCTTGGGTTTCCTGAGGATTGCTCATGACTTCTGAAAAACGGCCCAATGGGCCGTTTTTTTATGAAATTGGGAGATTTAGCGAACTGCACCATATTGTGCAAGCGCAATGATGGGCTTTGAAATGCTTTCTATATTAACGAGCACACAAACGGTCTCCAGGGCGAGCCCAAATTGCCCAGTATCCCCGCTTCGGTAGTCGACACTCAGGGCTTTGAGGTCACTGCTCTGGAGACAGTTCTCGCTCGCAACGTTTAACACAGGGAACCTTGGATGAATTTGCAGGCTCGTCTGCAAAGATTTGGGCACGGGAGTGTCTGAGCTGAATTGGTTAAGCGAATACTAGGTCTCTACTGAGTCGATGCGGTAACTAAGATGTTGAGGTTAAACAATTTGCTGTTGTCGATTTATTGGCGTCAGTATTTTGATTCTTATGGGTGAGATTTTTTGTGTAATGAGAAGATTTAGCAATCGATAGAGTAGAGATAGACTTGTACCATTTGAAATGGTCTGCTAGATTTGTACCCGCTTGTGGCATTTAGGTCACAAGGTGAATCACAGATTGTCAATCTCTAATTTGTGCGGCGTTAACGCCAGCCAGAGACAGAGAGCGACCGTGCGGAATCTCTTCATTGAGCACCTCCTAGCGTAATTATCATCGTGATCCTGACATTATAAGTCATCCCTAGCAGTTGCGGCCTAGTTCGTGTGACCTGTCGGTGTAAGCCGGTTGGTTTACGTGAGTGGATAGTGTGTGGAACATTAAGATTAGCCGGTGGGGTAGTTGTGGACTGCCGCCATCCTAGCCCCACCGGTTGGCTTACGTTTGGGTACAGGGATTCATGCCAAGTAGTAGCTGGTACAAAGCAAGGCGATACCTTCACTTTGATCGCCCCCTGGGAGAGAAAACTGCAACTGAATACGTCGGTAATCCCGCGAAGGTTCGTACGCATTCATTCTTTCCGTTCATTCGAAACTCCGCTCTGACCGTCAAAACGAAGTACGACGATGAAGCTAGTGTATTTCGGGATGTGAAGAAGGAGCGCCACATTTCCTACGCGGCCCACATGGATTCCCATATTTATGCGTATTACTCTTCAATTCTGAGTGCAGCCTACGAAATAAAGCTGTCGGATTATGGCTTGGATAGCTCTGTCTTGGCTTTCCGATCGCTTGAAGGCAAGAGTAATATTCACCATGCCCATGCGGCATTTGAGGAAATCAAGTCACGCAAGGACTGCAGTGTCCTTTGCTTTGACATTGAAAAATTTTTCGACAGGCTAGATCACAATTTAGTCAAAAAAGCGTGGAAGGAAGTTTTAGGGCTGGCAGATCTACCCGCCGACCACTACGCGGTCTTCAAAGCGATCACAAGGCACTCGTGGGTTGATCGGGAAAGTGCATTCAAGGCGCTTGGTGTATCTGTGCACAACCCTTCAGTGCAGAACAGCCGCTTATGTGAGGTGGCTGAATTTCGAAAACTCATTCGGGGCGATAAGCTTGTGTCCTCGAACCCTGATGCCTTTGGTATCCCGCAAGGATCGCCAATCAGCGCCATCATTTCCAATTTCTACATGCTAGAATTTGATCGTGCCATGCGCGCGTTCCTGTCGGCCTCAGGGTCTGTCTACTACCGCTATTGCGATGACATCATGGTCATCTGCCCTATCAGTCTGGAGGCAGAGGCAAAGAATTTCGTTGAGACCGAGATCAAAAAGCTTCGCTTGGACATCCAACATAAGAAAACGGATATCCAGCAATTTACCCGAAATTTCCGGGGAGAGTTGAGCGCTAAGAAAGCGATTCAGTACCTTGGTTTCATGTTTGATGGTGAGCGCACTTTCATTCGCCCGGCATCGCTTACACGCTACTACCGGAAGATGAAGGTTAAGATCAGGTTGGCCAAGAAATCGAGAGATCGAATCAATTTACTACGCAGAAAGCGCGGTGAGCCAGATCGCGATCTCTTTCTCAAGTCGATCTACAACGGCTACACCCACCTAGGTCGACGCAATTTCATTACCTACGGCTACCGAGCCGCCAGAATCATGGAATCAAAAACCATTCGCCAGCAACTGCGCTCTCACTGGAGGAAGATCCAGGCAGAAATTTCGCTCTAGCGAGAGGCTGGTGCAGACGGACACCATGACCGCGAGGCGGCTCTGCGCGTTGCTTCAGGCTAGCATGGGCGGTAGCAATGAAAGAGAGCTATGCCCGAGTATGACAGTTCAGGAGCTTGATTCCCCACAGCAGGGTAAGGGGGCTACTTCCACATCTCTATCGAGCAGCCACTGGAAGTCTCCCGCGAGCAGCATTGTTGATGTTCCGATGGGCAGGGGCGGGTGGTTATGCCGATTGGAGTTGTCTACATCATAACGAAGGTGTGAGCCTGTCCCCGGAACTACTTAAAGAAGGCTTTTGGGCAGCACAGCCACTAGGGATTCGTCAACTGAGGAGTTGCCTGAATCCTTGCAATGGGTAACGCCCAAGGGCCTCACCCATTGCAGTATTGGTTCAGCAGGAGGTCATTTAGGTCAGTGCAGGCTCGACCTTCGTGATCTGGGCTTTTAGGACTAGGTTCAGACTTAGCCGGCGTTTCGTAAGCGTCATGAAACGGCCACCCTGGACGGGGGCCGGCGATGCTGACCCCGGATTACATTTCCACATGCCTAGCACCACCACCTCATCACATGGGTTTATCCCCCTGAACCAGGCCCCTTGGGGTGCCCATACACTGACCTCTAATCCAATTCCATTATTAGCGTCATCGCCATCAATGCGGAACGGGTTCATCTGTAGGTTCATCACATTCTTTGTCGCATCGCCTTTGAGCTCAGTCCGAATGCTTTTTACCTCGCCTTCCAGTGCAATTGGGTGTTGGGTGCTGTTCTGTGAGATCGCGTGATACGCCTCCATGTGCCTGGCCGACTCGAAGTAAAATTGATCCCAACTCACCTTCACGTTGCCTTCAAAAATCAACTCCAGGTGCTGCTCGATGTCTTGATTGCTTTCGCACATGGCGCGAAGCTTCAGTGCTCGCGAGGCTGAGTTGATGTAGGCGGGGAGCAATCCAGGGTTTGAAGTGTAGGTACGCCCCGTCTGCGCCCTTGTACCATTGGGTTCTGGGTTCTTCGGAGTACCGCCCTCAAGAGCTTCCTTGATCATGACCAAACGCATCCGATACTTGTCCTGCTGGATGCTCTCGATGAGGCCTTCGGAGGACTTGGCGAGCTTATTGACCTCGTCATCCACGCCGAATGGGCAATTCGCTGCATGCGCGCCTTTGGGCAACAGCCGAAAATACCCCGGTACCAGCACGGGTTTGTCGTACATTTCCCGGGTGTGTGGGATGTTGAAGGTAACTGCCGTACTGCAATGAGAGCACTTCAAGGGTTCTGCGCCCATACCCTTTTGATAGGTATCAGCGTTCCACTCCACGCCGTTTTGGTCATTTGCGGTATTCATATTGATGCCCATACGTGCTCCTTTGGCGCGTGAAATTTCAGAAGGGGTGTTCTGCTCGGGATTGATCTTTGGTGATGGAGGCATTACGTCAGAGGACGATTTCAATGCACGCCTGGCATGTTGGAAGTTCTGGTAGCCGGACAGCCGAGAGGCCATTTCCAATGCTTCGCCGTGGGGGATGTTCAGCTCAGGGCGTCGTAAAACTGAGCTCTCTTTGTTGGGCTGTTAACGCTTGAATGGCCTGCTGCTTGCGAGGCGATGGGGCTGCAATGCCTCGCATCGCCATTTCCAGTCCTGGCAAACCTCCATCGCGCTCAAGACCTTCGATCTCTGCACGAAGGTGGTTGATGAGGTCAACTGCCGGTTTTCCGAGTTCCGCACTCAGGGTGAGCGTCATCAATGTCAGCGGGCATAGGCCCAATCGCTGACTGACCTGCTCAAGCTTGTCCAGGGTAATGCTGCTTTTGGCACCTTCAAGCTTGGAAAGGTAGGTACGACTGGTGTCTCCGAAGTCGCGTTGCGAAATATTTCGCTTGCTTCGAATAGCCTTGAGGACTGTGGCGAACGACGTTTTAAGCGTCATGTGCAGTACCTATGCTTACAGAAATGTCGTGCCCTCAGATGTCCGCGTATCAACCCAAGCTCTGCGAGGTGGTACCCGCATGCGCTTGCTAGCCCAGGCAGCGCTCAATCACATGACTTCGTACTCAAGGAGTTGTGGCTCTGCGCTACCAGGTATCTGAATGCGGAGGGCCTCTACGCATTCAAATACTGTTGGTGCATACAGTCTATACCGCTAAAATCGAAAGGAGAACATTTGTACTCCTTCCTGTCTATGAGTATTACGTGGGCATCGCCGAGCAGATGAACGCTTTGCTCGGCTTTCAGCGGAAGGCTGCTGGAGCAGCAGTGTCGGGGCTGGGCTGATGGGTAGTTCGCAGTCTAGTAAGGGAACGCTAATCTTAGGGATTTGAACCCTAGGAGAGTGCATCGAGATGGCAATACCTTACGAGCACTCGGGCGACATTCTTCTTGACGATACCTATGGCATTGCGCGAAAGCTGCATAACTCAGTTTTAAGAGGTTGTCGACGAGGGGCAGGCAGCTGGCGCTGTCAAACGCAGACGACCAGGCAAGGCTTAGAGCCATCAATCCGGTGTCGTATGCCTGCGAGAAGGACGCCCATGGACGGCTATCACCGACCGTGGAACACTCCCAGTGGCATAAAAGCGGCACGCTGAAGTGGGCTTCACCGTCGAGTGACGCGAGCAGATAAGTTGGCTGGGCATTGACTCTGGCTCACGTGACAATCGCTTTACGTGAAGCTGATACTGGGATCGAAGGAAAAATGATGAATAAGAACATTTTTGCCATCCTGGAACCGGGCAACCCGCTCATGACCCAGGCCCTTGATGCGATGAAGCGCTACTACGAAGCTCAGCAGGCCAAGCTACCCGATGAAGACGTCGAGCGCATGGCTGGAAGCCGAGGCGCTGTTCAGGACGGTAAACGAATTTCAGCAGCGGATGCTTGGGCGCCGCTTCGACACGTTGCTTTAGCGCCAATGCCCCCTTCCAGGGGGCTTCTCTAGGGGGGGCAATGGCAGGGTTTATGACAACCTATCAATTGATGCCGGCGCTTCCTTAGCTATGAAAGAGCTCGGGATTACGTTGAACCGTCTCGATGAGCGCATCTCCCGTTGTCAGGCCCGACCGGATCATTTCGGCGAATGCCTCCAAGGCGGGCAGCGACGTGTTCAAGTCCAACGTATCTCTCATGAATGCCGTTGCGATGCCTTCGAATCCGCCTGCCGATTCAGATCGGCCGCTCAGTCGTTCAAACATCTTCAGGACAGCTGCGCCACTGGAGTACTCATTGATCCCGAAGTGTTCATTAAATACCATGCCCAACGTGCCAGCGATGTGGGCCTGCTGTCGATTCCAGTCGCTCCTCAGCTCGCCTTTCTTCTCAGCGATCTCCAGCTGTTTCCGAATCTTGCCAGGAATAGTGGCCGTAGCTCGGTGATCGGTGTAATAAGACCGTGTGGATAATGCTGCTGCATCACGTGCCACCTTCCACATGATGTACCACATTTGAGCGACGCTATGCGTGCGCAACCCATGGCGGATGACGTCTTGGATTTTGACGAAATCCTCAGGGAGAATTTCCCGATTGTGAAGGTCGCACTGATCCATCAGGTACCAGGTGACATCGTCACACGCATAATCGAGCCATAGGTTGGTCAATGCCTCGGAGTTAGTGAATTGACGATCCATCATCAAGTCGAAAATTTCCTCACCGCAGCCCATGTCAGCATCTGGCGGTAGGAACAGTTTTGCTTGGTTCAGCCTGATGCGCAGTCTTCCCTCGTGAAGGAAATAGGTGTTGGGGCGAGTCCCTTCTGGTATGTCGCCTAGCACACCTTTTCCGTACAGCCCGTTGATGAAGTCACCAGGGTTGTAGGGCGTCAGGCCCGAGCAAGTCTCATGGGTGAAGCTGCCGTTCCAAAGTCGCGGCCCCACAGCGTCAAACAATGCACGTAGCAGCAGTACCACATCGTCTTCGAGTTCCAGATAGACGATGGTTTTACGTTTCATCCAATCGATGTGCGAGGCCAGTTGCACGTCCAGCTCGGCCTTTTCGGCAGCCGCGCGAGCTTGCTGCTCCCGCTGCTGCGCCTGAACGCATAGCTCACAAGGGTAGTGGGACTGGCGGGGTACCTTTTTTACGTCCGAACGCCCATCTGCCCGCATCAGGTTGCCACACTTGCAAGCGTGGTTCAGGTCGTGTGCGATGCATATTTTACGGACGTACTTAGCCAGTTGCGCGGGCTGCTTAAGCTCTCGAAACGGGAGAAGCTCTTTCAGAACTTCCAAGAATTCCCCGTGCTCGTTCATTGCCCAGTAGCGGTTGGCCAGTTCGATCTCTTCCGGATCTGTAGTCAGAAACTCAAGCTTTACTGCCATGTAAAAGCAACCTAAATGAGTTGATGGTGAGACAGTCTTCAGTGGCGTGCTGTCGGCTCTGGATTGCCTGGAAGCCCCACCTTCCGGCGTATCCGCGTCGTCAGCATTTCGTCCAGCGAACGATCAAAACACCCCCCAATTTATGCAAAACTCGACACCTAGGAAAGCGTGCAAACCAAAGATATTGTGACTTTTGGTTTTTCCCTTCTGGTGGGTTGGCACGCAAGCGTGTGTACTAAAGCCTGCTGTGCAGTCCGTCTTGACAGCTCGCCATTGGAAGGGCACATTCAGCCATCGGTAGAGCGGCTGCCGTCAGTCCTAGTTCTGTAAAACAATCGTACCGTTGCTGTGATGCTTCACCCTTCTTTAGCCATTCTTTTATAGCAGGGACTAGGACACTGCTTACCTGAAGGATTGGCCACCATGAAAAGCTCGACTTCTCCTCTCCTGCAGCACCTGCGCCATTTGGCAAAGTGTCGCCAGCGCGACCCCAAACTCCCCGAAACGCCTGAAGCTCTGGGCTTACTGGCTCACTATGGGCAGGGGCCTCTGAAACACAGCCACTGGCTTCAGCTGGTCGCTCGTGATCTCAAATTGGATTACAACGAGGTTTCCCGGGAGAGTAGGCTCTTCGAGCGCTTTTGCGATTTCAACGTGAAGCAAAAGCTTTGGCCTGCGCCTGTCAATTTCATGTACGAGCCGCTGGTCTTCGAGCGGCAGCTGGCTGCGTTGGTCGATGCAGGCAAGAACGCCATCAGCGTTTCAGAGGCCGCTACGCACCATCATGTGACTTTCGAGCGTTTTGACTTCAGCAACATGGTGCTCAGGTACGTGTTGGAGCGCACCGGCCCTGTCATGTTCTGCCTGGATGGCCTCTACGCACCTGACAGCGTGATGTGGGGCGTCTGGGGCAGTTACTGCTCTTCCTACGAGGGAGCGGATCTACGGCGTTGCAAATTCATTTCGCTCTACGTGGATCCAACCATCCTTCCTGGGGCGAACATCTTTGAGGCCAAATTCGCAAAGGCGAACCTGGAGGGCGCAGACCTGCGGCTGGCGTATCTGCGTGGCTCGGATTTCTTCATGGCCAATCTGACCAATGCCGATCTGCGAAATACAACCATCACAAGCTGCCGTTTCACTGGAGCCAGGGGGCCCGTTGTGACAGGGGATGTGGACACGGATTCTTGGATGATGCCTTGCTAACTCAGTAGAGCGAACCGTCCGAGGAGTACGGAGCAGGGAAGCTCCGTATCCCGAGATGTGGCTCCTTTTTTGAGCCCTTCTATCAAGAGAGTGCGAGGGTGCGAAGGATTGCAAGCGAGGATGGTGGCGGATAGCCATGCTGGCAATGTAGGATCCACGTTTCGTCACGGACATGGATAGCTGCGCATGGAGCTTCTAGCAATAGTTGCAGGGATAACTGCCCTCGCATTCTTCGTTCAAAGCATCAGGGCCAAGGGCCAAATCGACCAACTGAGAGCAGAGTTGGCGGCCAGGCAGAACGATCTCAAGCTCACCGAGGAAGAATCAGAGTCGTTCAAGTCGAAACTTGATCAGACGCTCATTGAGCTTGAGCGTTTCAGGAGCGTCCTCGATGCCGAAGCAGAAGCTGCGAGGATCCTGGGGGAAGCTCGATCGGAACGGAGCCAGCTCCTGCAGCAAGCCCAGGCAAAGGTGCAGGAAGCTGAAAGTCGTCTCAAGCAAGCCATTCTAAATGCAGAAGCGGAAAGGTCTCAGATCCTAAGCAAAACGAAGCTGGAGCGGGATCAGATCTTGAATCACGCCCAGTCCAGGGTGAACCAAGCCGAGACCCGGTTGCAGCAAGCCGTTGCAGATGCCGCGAAGATTGTTGCCGATGCTCAAGCGCGTGCTGAGCAGGTGGCAGGGGATGCCCTGGCTGCAATGGGCAAAGCCAAGCATTTCACTGATGCAGCCCAGGCCATGAAGAACGTGGTGGAGGGCTACGGCGACGCGTACATCGTGCCGACCTACAACCTCCTGGATGACCTCGCAGAAGAGTTTGGTTTTACCGAAGCTGGCCAGAAACTCAAGGCCGCCCGGGACTACACGCGCTTCATGGTCAAGGCGGGTAGGGCTGCGACATGTGATTATGTGGAAGCAAACCGTCGCGACACTGCAGTGCGATTCGTGGTGGATGCCTTCAATGGCAAGGTCGACTCCATCCTCTCCCGCTCCAAATCCGATAACCACGGCAAGCTTGAGCAAGAGATTCGCGACGCTGCGGCCCTGGTCAACCTCAATGGTGCTTCATTCCGCAATGCGCGGATCGCCGAGGAATACATGAACTCCCGCCTGGAAGAGCTGCGATGGGCGGTAACGGCGAAGCTGCTCAAAGACCAGGAGCGCGAGGAACAACGCCAACTGCGCGAACAAATTCGCGAGGAAGAGAAGGCGCGTCGTGAGTTCGAGCGAGCGATCAAGGAGGCCGCCAAAGAAGAGGCCACATTGCGCAAGGCGTTGGAAAAAGCCCAGGAGCAAGTTGCTGCAGCTAGTGCTGCTGAGCGAGCCGAGTTCGAAGCGCGCCTGGCGCTTCTGCAAGAGCAACTGCAAGCCGCCGAGGACAAGAACCAGCGCGCGATTTCCATGGCTCAACAGACGCGAGCGGGCCATGTTTACGTCATCTCCAATATCGGTTCGTTCGGTGAGGAGGTCTTCAAGATCGGCATGACCCGCCGACTCGAACCGCTGGATCGGGTGCGTGAGCTGGGTGATGCAAGCGTGCCGTTTGAGTTCGACGTTCACGCGATGATCTTCAGTGACGACGCCCCTGGACTGGAGAAGCAGCTCCATCGTCACTTCCTTCGAGAGCAGGTGAACAAGGTCAACCCGCGCAAGGAGTTCTTCCGTATCGGCCTTCCTGCCATCCGCGCGGAGCTCGAACAGCTGGGCGTTGAAACGCAATGGACAATGAGCGCCAAGGCCCTTGAGTTCAAAGAGACCCTGCGCATCGAGCAGCAGATCATCGAGAACCCTGCCATCGCTGCTGAGTGGACGCGCCATCAGCTTGAGGTGGAGGAAGCCATCGAGCAGTCGGAAGAAGAGGCCTTGGCCTCTGCTTAAGCGCTCTTCGATTGTGTGAATCAGTTTTCCAAGAAAGCCGAACTGGCGATGCCGCTGGTTTGGCCCCTATCTACAGGAGTTGTAAGTGGCTAAGTTTTTCTGGGTTGTCACCATCATCATGTCGCTCTTCGGCGGGCTGTTTGCGATTGTTGGTATCCATGCTGCAAATGGGGCTCCGCAAGAAGCCGCTTCGGCAGCCATTGGGCTCGCCTGCGCCGTGATCCCTTACTGCATCGCTCGGGCAATCGGTGAGATGCGCTCGCTCGATTGATAAGTAGGGCAGAGACCTTGGCGCTGAGGAGCCGCGTGAAGCTGAATTGGAAGTACTCACGTCTAAACCTCAGATTTGTCTATGCCGCATTCTTTTCAAAGGCGCCAGTGAATGAGCTCGTTGGTCAGCCGCCGTATCTCTCTGGCAGCATGGGACTTAGGTGCATAGTCCATGATCGAGTCGAAATAGCAGAAGTGCAGCGGGCTCTCATGCGCGAGTTCATTCCTTTCGTTGGCGATGCGATGCGCACCGGACAGCTCTGTACTGAGCTGTGGGAAATCAAGCGCATCGATCATTTCAAGTACGCGTTCTCGGTGCTCGCAAAAGCGGTGCCTTGCATCGACCAACCTCTGACGTTCTTCCTCGTTGATCTCAACGTAGTCACCGATGAACTCTTCCAGCTCATGACTCACGCCACCGACGTCGCAGTTGGTTAACAAGCCAAAGAGACTTGGCATAGCTTCTCGGCACTTGATTTCCCGGAGCGCAGCGACATATTTTTCAGCGGCACGCACAGACATCCAACAGTAGGTGTCGACGATCACGGCAACGAGGCTGGCGTGCCGACGAACTATCTCTGACGCGTAGTTGAGGTCGAACAGCACGTAGTCGTAACGGGCAATCAGTTCCTCCAGCGTCTCGGTCGCACGCTCTTTTCGCTCCAGAGCCTTTCTCTCTCTCTGCAGCGAGTGCGCATAAATCTCCGCTTCGTGGGGAGGTAAACTGGCGAGGAGCTCGCGCATGGCCTTACGCTGTTGCCTGACCTCCCCAGGGAAACAGATGAGATCGTGTGTTTCGTAGTAGTGAACCTGACTGACCAAGCTACCAAGTGACGGCTTCATGCCGTCATCCAGAGCGCGTTGGTAGAAAGCATCGTTGGTGACGATCGCCACCCTAAAATTTTGCTCGGCGAGGCAAGCTGCAACATTTAACGTAATCGGCGTTTTACCGACTCCACCCTTCAGTGTTGAGATTGAGAAGGCCTCGCCGCGCGGTGGCAGTTTTCCTGCTGAATCGAAGCTTGGCATCTTCAGCCCTGAGCGCGCAAAAAAACACCACAGTGCAGCCGGTGAAGGCGATCGGGCGGTCTCATTGTCTTCCCCCGTCTCCCACGCCCGCCACGTGCGGGGCTCTACCTGAGCCAGCTTCGCGGCAACCGTCACGCTGATATTTGCTTCAAGGCGTGCATTTCTAAGCTGCTTGCGCTCTTTGTTGTTCATCCTGGATCACCTGTCAGATCAGCTATGCCAAAAGGTTACCCAAAGCATGGGTGCGAAGAAATTATGAGCATTGCTCCGCTCGAATCTCCGTCAAGGACGGCTACGGAAGACCATTTCCCTAGCTCTCTTCGGCATGGTTCGGCGCGCTCTATAACCTCTCGTGCTTGCAATAAGGCTCAGTGCCACGTCAAAGCCAAGCAGAGCACGCTGCTCAAGGAGCGTGATTATGAGGTTGCCATAGAACCCTGCAACCGGCTGATGACCCAGGCGATCGGCGCACTCAGGCGCAGGCAACCTAGCACCCAGCATACGAAGTAGAGCGTTTACGATCTAAAGCAGAAGGCGTGTTCCCAGCGCGAGTGTCGCTTCACAGCATCAGGGCACCTTGTGACGGATGACGAAAGCATGAGGCGTGGATGTCGCCTCGGTAGCCGGTGAGGCCTAGGTGTGCGGGCTCCAGGAATTAGGCCAACGAACAGGTTCGCTCCAAAAAAAAGGTGCAGACTCTATACACGCTCCTGGCACGCCGGAGTCGCGGCTTGTCGTTCAGGTGCTTGGGTGTCTGGATCATCCTGAGCCATTCGTCGAATGAACGTCGCTTTGTGACCAGTACAGTTGGGTGACCGATTAGATGTAACTCATTGATGCGTGGGCAGTACAGCTGACATGTAGGGTAATCTTATTATATATATTGAGAACTTGGCGAGGGTCGTGAGGGTTTAATGGTGGCTGATGCGGTGGATTAGTTGAGGTCTCTCCGCTACGATAAGCGAAATGCAGATGGTGTGATTGCGTCTTCTAGAGTGATAGTTACCTGTGCCGCTTGGCCTTTTAATAGTGTCATTTAGCGCGGGCTCTGTGCCGTCTGTTGCTTTGCTCGAATATTGGATGTCGATCTTGGTTGGTGTCTTGAATAAGCTGGGGGGCATAGCTCATTTATATCTGCACGATGTTCGGAGTGCTGGGCTATCTGTATGTTGCTCTATTTGTTGGTGGTCAGTTCTTCACGAGGGACTAGTTCTTCGAACATAGAAATACGGAGGGCGACTCTCATGGCGATATTTTTTGAATACTCGCATCGTGAATATAGACCAGTTGTCGGTGACTCTACGAAGCTAAGAGTGGTGCTTCCGATCATTGTCACTGACCAAGGAGTGCTGCATCAATTGGTTCGTTATCTTTACCTTAGGCAGCGTAAAAGCCATACGTGGAAAGATAATTGTGTTTTTGCAGTTCAGTTGCTTCTTGATTATGTCGCCGTCAATCATGGGGCCTTTAAAAGACCGAAAGATCTTTTCACGGCATTTGCTAATGCTCTCTACACAGGCACGATCCAAGATCACCGCGACGCTTCCGGACTTTGCTGGGAGCCCCGGCAAAATGATGCTCGATGGATAATTTGGCATATTACCCAATTCACAGAATGGTTATCTAAAGTTAATGACGACGCCAATCTAAAACTCAATCCCTGGCGCGAGGCGACTCGTCATGAACAACGGCTGAACTGGGCGGCCCGGTCGCAACGCAAAGACAAGGCATTTCTCGCACATCTATTCGTAGATCGAGGTGAGTCTAATAAATCCAGAGAGGTTCGTTTCGAGTATTTACCTACTGAAAATCAAACTCCAGCCAAAGCGTTTCCGGAGGAAAAGCGGGATGAATTGCTGATTAATGGTTTTCGGCGGAGCCGAAGAGATGGGCGCGGCCAAATTGATCTTCGTAACGTGCTGATCACCATTTTGATGCACTATGGGAGCTTGCGCTTATCCGAGGCTCTCTCTCTGTGGAGCGATGATGTAACCGTTGAGGGTGGAGAGGTTATCGTACGGATTTATCACCCAGAGGCCGGGCTCGCACCTGATATGAAAACCTCTCGGGCGGCATACTTGCAGCGCCGTTACGGTCTGGAGCCTCGCAACAGGCTTGTGAAAGCAATAAACCCACTTTATCTAGGTTGGAAAAACCCCCTCATCACCGATCCCCATCGCAAGTGCTTCGGGGTTACCTTCTTTCCGACTGTGGCTGGAGAACATTTTGTCCGCCTCTGGCAGGATTACCACTTAATGCAAAGGGTAAAGCCTCAGCCTGGTGTGGAACATCCATATGCGTTTACGAACAAAAATGGACAGCCCTACACCCATCGTATGTTTCGAAAAGCACACAAACTTGCTATAGAAAGGATAGGCCTGATTTCCGGTAAGATGTTGGGCACGACTCCTCATGGCCATCGGCACGCGTATGGTCAGCGGTTCGCTGCTGCAGGCGCCACGAAGATAACAATTAAAACGGCTATGCATCATGCGTCAATTTCGTCGAGTGATGTTTACACGCAGCCAACATCTTCAGACTTCCGAAAATCAATGGTAGATTTGGAGACTAAACTTTCCGAGAAGCATTTTCCCACTGTATTTCAATGCTTAACTAGTCGAGATGAGTCATGACAGTTCCTCGTACTAATACATACTCATACCAGGAGGCAGAGACTGCAGTCATTAGGCTAGGGATAAAAAACCAAAAACAATATCGCATTCGTTATCGCGAAGATCCCATGCTGCCTTCTACCCCAGCTATATTTTATCAACATAAGGGATGGGTTAACTGGTTTGTGTTTGTAGGCAGAAGGAAGCGTATTCCACTATATCCCACGTATCAGGAAGCTCATGCTGCCGTATTAAGAATGGGCTTAGAAAAGCGTCGAGATTACATGCGGCGCCGCGGAGAGGATCCCCGTTTGCCTGCTGATCCATCTAGTGCCTATGCAAAAAAAGGATGGCCAGGTAGCTGGCATGTTTTTCTCGGGGTCAAGAGATATACCTACGAAGAAGCCAAGGCGGCATGTTTAAAACTTAAGATTAAAACAATAAATGAATATGTTAGTCGCTATCGGGAAGATCCATTGCTCCCTTCAGTTCCTTGGGTTGTGTATAGAAACGAAGGGTGGGTGGATTCGTATAGCTTTTTTGATAAGAGAAAGGGGCCGACCTATACTTACGAAGAAGCGCAGGCAGCATGCCGCCGTTTGAAGATAACTAAGACTGCAGAATACTTTATTCGCTATAAAGAGGATCCCGGCCTGCCGTATGCTCCTCATGAGGTTTATTCGGACAGAGGTTGGGTAGATTGGTATCATTATCTAGGGAAGAGACGCTTTCCGTGGTATTCATATAATGAGGCTAAGCGCGTATGTCGAGAGCTTAATATTAGATCAAACAATGATTACTGTGCTCGCTATCGCGAAGATAAAAGGCTTCCGTCTGCTCCGGAGAGGGTATACTTGGGTATTGGATGGGTGGATTGGTATGAATTTATTGGCACTAGAAAAGCTGAAGATTTTAGCTTGGACTATCCGAATATATTGGCGGATGCGGAGCGGTGGATCAAGACACAAACCTCAATACCCATCAAGCGGACAGCATTAAGATTCTTTTTAAATGGGTATGTTAAGCCGCTAGGCTTGCCTGATGAAAGTTTGTATGTGCTGCACAGAAGCAATTCCTTTGACGTGTCCTTGTATAGTTCTTTGATTGAGGAGCTAGCACCTACAGCGAAACAGTCATATAACGGTGCCCTAGTAACATTTTTTGAGTGGTTGCTGCACGAATATTGTACCGACGAGGAGGGAGATGAGCGGGTCGTGCTTCCAGAGTTTCGCAACCCTCTTTTAATAGGCATGGCAGGATACTTTGATGGGCTAGAGCGCTTGCGCCCTTCGCAGTCAGTCAAGCCAGTACTGGGCTATGAGTATATTTTGAGAGCTCGGAACTATCTGGTGCCAAATTGCGAAGCCTCTTTATTAGTAAGGCCTACTTTAAAATCTTTGGCTCATTTGCAAGGTGACTTTGACTCAAGCTCTGACTGGCTTGATGTCGATAGAAATGTAGTCGACGAGAATGATGAAAACTGCGTTTGGCGCGAGATTTCTAAATTTTATCGGAATGATGATGGATCTTCTGGCTATGTGCAGCAGTGCCAAGTCTGGTCTCCGGTGCGTTTTGTTGCACTCTACACTCTGTTACGTTTTCCGTTGCGTGGTCAACAAATACTATGGCTCGACAGTGGTGAAGCAGATCAAGAAATCGCAGTTCTCGGTGCCAATGGCGCTATTCTCTGGGAAAAAAATCAGAGCAAACTAGTATCTAAGAGGCGGCGGACTCGCCGTCCTCAAGGTGTACTGCAGCACGGAGAACACGGCGCCTTAAAGTGCTATGTGACAACCAATAAGACGGGAAGGAAGGTTGGCGGTTATGAGGTTGACTGGATACCTGATGACTTGGCATATTGGTTGATACTCTTGCGAGACTGGCAGCGCAAATATAATCCTATTTCTAAACCAACAGCCTGGACTGATATCAAGCTTCCAGCTGAAACCAATGAGAACATTTTAGAGGCTCGCGAAAGTCAATGCTTCTTGTTTCGTGTTAACGGGTCTGGTCAGCCGTTAGATATTAAGAAATGTTTTCCATTAACGCTGCCTATGATTCTTTATAAAATTCAGCGGGATTCCGAGGATCTTGCTACGTTTGAAGGTGGGAGGCGCCGCTATACCAGTAAGTATACGCCGCACAGTCTGCGCGTGAGCTTAATTACAGCTTATATTGCCGATGGGGACGCGCCGCTTCATCTTATATCGAAGCTCGTTGGTCATGCTTCGTTAGTGATGACCATATATTACACTAAGTTGAACGGTGATCAGATCCGACGTCCTATGGGTGAGGTCGAGAAGCAAGCTGCGCAGCGTTCGGCGGAACGCACACTAAACTCGATCAGGCTAAATGGGCTCTCTGCTGTCAAAGGACAGTTGATTGCAACTGACGGGAATCGTGCTCTTCTTGAATTTGGCGTCCCTAAGACGGCATGCGTTGTGTTTGATTGCGGGATCTGCCCGATGTCTGCTGCTGGTTGTCATATCGGTGGAGAAGTAATTGTCGAGCGGCAGAAGGAAGAGTACTACAGCCCTGTGGAGGCAGGATACTTAGGTCAAAAAAATTGCACTCGCTGTAGATTTTTTATTACGGGGGTTCCGTTTCTTGGTGGGTTGGTTGCACTAGCAAATGAGATCTCGCTTGAGATTAATGCCGAGAGCGCTCGTTATGTTCGTTACACTGATGAATTGAATAAACTGGAGCAGGAGTTTTACGATGCTTGTCGCGATGGCGGTCAGTTTATGCGTGAGTTGGAACGCAAGCAAGCTGTGGCAAATCAGGAGTTGAGTGCTGGGAAACTTGAAGTTTTATTGCGTGACTACGCTGCTCTCAATACTCATGTTCAAGGTTGTCTTAAACTCATTAGCCATGGAGAAGAAAACGGTGGTGGAAATGTCAGATTGATTGCTTCTGGTGAAGTGCGTGAAATTGGACTTGCATTTCAGGAGTCAGAGTCGTCATATCATTTGCTTGCTGAGATCTGTCAGAATGCGACAATCTATAAATTTTCCAATCCCTCTCGTGCCATTCCATTGATCTCTCAGGTAATTGATCGGATGGCTGAAAATAATGGGTTGCCTGCAAGCATGTTCAGGCTTACTGATGAGCAGAAGCTCGTGGTCGCTAATGAGTTGACCAATCTGTTGGTTCAACGACTGGGGTCATGGGATAGAATCGACGAGCTCTTCACAGGTAAACTTATGCTGCTCGATGTAGACGCTGAAGAACCATGCGCGGAGTGCATCTCTAGCCAGGTACAGGAAGTTCTTGCACGCCCGCATAAGAGTAAGCTGCAGGCTCTAGATCAGAGGGCTGTTCAAGGTGCCTGATCAAGCGCTATCGCCGGATGATACGTACGAACGGCTGATTAATGAAGCCAGTGATCCGCGTCGCAAGAGGAGCCTTGCGGCCATTAATATGGTCTGTCAGCTGCTGCACGAACGTCATCACCAGGACTTTACATACAAGGCAGTCGTAACCCTTGGTAGGGATCGAGGACTCCCAGTACCCAGCGAAAAAACCATTGTGAATGATTCAGGTACGCAATACCGTGAGTTGATCCAGGCATGGAGGTTATTCTCGGTAGACCACAAGGTAAAAGCCGCCTCAGTTAAGAGTGACTGGATAACGTCAATCGAAGATCCTGTGTTGCGTTTGAGTGTCACCTTGCTGGCTAAGCAATTGAACACTTTGCGGGCAAAGATTGCGAGGCAGGAGAATGCACACAATGCCCCAATATACTTAGGGGGAGCTAAGGAGGAAGGTAACTTCTGCTTAGAAAATCTCAATTTGAATGATGCTGAAATCAATGCGCTAAAGGGCGCTATAGATTCTCAAGCGCTTGCACAGCTCGGGTATACCTTTGGTGATCGCGGAGAGGTGCTAGACATCAAAGGCAAACGAATTTTCAAGCCTGGGTTTCGCGATGCTGTGGAGAAGATTCTCTCACTCCATATGACATAGGGGCATGCAGGGCCTTCAATTTGGTCTCACGGGTTCCGGTTGTTGAGAATTTCGGTTTTGACTGAAATTCGGCCTACAGGGATTTCAGGTTTACGAAACCTGGGCTTTAGGGGTTATCCCGAGCGGGTTGTGACAGCACGCTGAATGGGGCTGCGTGCGACCTTGAAGATCAGTATTAGGCGGGTACCCGTGTTCTTGGCGAGGATGCGAGCCTGCTTAGCGTTACGTCAGCACGCGCAGGTCTGCTCAATGCAGTTCACTCCTCAGGCTTTCAAACAGCCTACGAAAAGGCATGTCACCCGGCTTCACTTCCACCAGACCCACAATAATAGCCTCAAGCACATCTCATCCTTCTCTCTGACGCTTCGGAGCCAGGTTGTTAGCCTTGGTGAGAGCCATGTCGTTCGTAAATGCGCACCCAAGCTCTGGACGCCTGGAACAGCTTCAGAGTCGATTATCAACTTCTCCTCTGATGCTCATCTTGGGTGCCAGCGCTTAGCCGAGGGTCACAAGGTGGATGAGGAATACGACCTATTCATAGCGCGCTGAGCTGCGGCACTCTGCGTGTTCTGGAAGATACGTTTAGCTTGGGTGCGGCGCTGACCAGTTATGAAGGATCGCACCAAATCTGCAACTGATGGGAAGCTTTCAATGGATATTGGGGAGGGGAAGGAGGAGGGGGGAGGAGGAGGACTTCTGGGACTGTAGCTAGGGATAACTAATCGTGCCGGAGGCCATCGAACAGCTTGGTGAAGTACAAGTCGAAATCAGCCAGGAAGGCGTCCATGGTGATACAGTCTGTCAAGGCGATACCCAACAACCCCCTATACTCCCGCACCCAGCATTCCAGCGCAGCAGCCTGGCTATCGACCAGGCGCGGGCCGAGCTGCTGGTGGGCCATGAACCATTCGTGCGCCATGGTTCCAAGCGGTTTGATCTCAAATTCGCGCGCCAGGTGCACATTGCTGGTACCGACGAATCGTCCGGGAAAATCATGCTTGAGGATGTGCACCACCTCTTCCTGCACCCGGTAGGAGAAGCGCCGTCGGGTACCGAAGTCGGCCAGTTGGAAACCGGCCAGCTCATCGGCACTGGCCTCGGCCTTCAGCCAGTCGAGCTTTTGATAAAGGCGCTCGCCGACCTGCTCGATCACCACCTGGCGATAACGATAGCGGTTGCGCACCTCGCTGATGATCGCCAGCAGCGGAATTTCATAAAGGATCACGTGCAGCCACGGCCCACGCACCCGGATAGCCAGTTGCCCGGCGTCATCCAGGCCAACCTGGACATAGCGCAAGTTGAAACGGAACAGGTTGAGAAAGCGGATGAAGTCGGGTTTCAGAAACGGGAACTTCTCCAGATAGGCCAATTGATCGTGCGTGACCGTGACCTCGGCCAGTTGCTCTATCTGGTAGCGGATCTCTGCCAGGTAAGGGGACAGGTCCTCCCCATTGCGGCAACGGAACTCCCATTCCACTTCGGCATTGGGGTAGTTGTGCAGCACCGCCTGCATCATGGTGATTTTGTAGAAGTCGGTGTCCAGCAGGTTCTGGATGATGCGTGGTCCGAAAACACTCTCGCTCATGGGCGTTTTTCCTTGATCAGGGCAAGCTGGTGGTCGAGCGCCGCTTCATCACCGCAAAGGATCACACCCTCCGCCGCCAAGGCGCCACAGGCTTCGATGGCACCTGCCTGGGTGAGTGCGCGGCAGGCCGGCAGGTAAAGCAACACCTGGAAGCCCGCCTGGCGCAGCTGGCGGGCGGTGGTCTTGACGCAGTAGTCCAAGGCCAGGCCACCGACGATCACCGCGTCTACTTGCTGCACCTTTAGGTACTCGATCACACCGGTAGAACGGCGCTCGGCCAGGTCGTGGTAGCAGGCGCCGTAGGGGTGCAGGTCGGGTTCGACACCCTTCCACACGAAATAGTCGTAATCGATCGGGGCGGGCAGGCCGGGTAGCAGCTCGAAGCCCAGGGTGCCTGGGACGCAGTGGCTGACCCAGGTGAGGTCGGCGTTGGTCAGTTGCAGGGGCCGCAGCATGTGCGCGGGGTCGGCAACCACCCAGGCAGCATTGGCCGGGTGGGCGTCCTTGCTGCCCAGGCGCAGGTCGGCACGCAGGGCCATGGCGTTCAGGTCGGGGGCAATTTCATCGCCTTCGGGTACGGGCAGCTCCTGCGCCGCGTTGCTGGTGAAACCGTTCTGCGCGTCGACATCGAAACTGGCGATCTTCATGGCGGTTCTCCTTGCTGGAATGCCTATATAATTCACCTGGTGTATTATGTGTGTCAAGTCGCTTTTATTGCAGAATTTATGGTTGCTTTACTTATATGCTCTGGTGGATTATCGCGTAACTAAAGTGGGAGTTTCCGGTGAGTACAGTCGAAGTTTTGGCCAGTGTCGATATCGTCGCCTTGCGTCTGGCCCCGAGTGCGCAGCATCTGCAAGTGTTGTTGCACCGCCGTGAACGTGAACCTCACGCCGGCCAGTGGGCTTTGCCCGGGGTTATCGTCAATGGCCGCACCCCCGATACCAGTCTGGAAGCTGCTGCCGAGCGAGCGCTGCATGAGAAAACCCAGGTTGCGCCATGCTACATGGAACAGGTTGGCACCGAGGGCAATGCTTTTCGCGATCCACGTGGTTGGTCGCTCAGTACTTATTACCTGGCCTTGCTAGACCCGGGGCAGGTAGTCGAAGGCGAGCAATTGGCATTTTTCGACTTGGAACGCGTGTTGGCGCGCAAGGTGCTGTTGCCGTTCGATCACAACCTGCTGATAGAGCGCGCTCGCGAGCGGCTTGCGGCGAAGACCGTGTATAGCAGCCTGCCGCTGTACCTGCTGGCGGAGAAATTCACTGTGTTCGATGCGTTGGGGGCGGTGCAGGCGTGCCTGGGGCAGGCAGTGAACGGCACCTCGTTGCGCAAACGCCTGGAGCGCTTGCGCGAGCTGGGGTGGGTGAGTGACACCGGGGAGAAAAACCAGCCCAAATTGGGCCGGCCGCAGCAGTTGTATCAGTACACGCCGCAGGGCGAACGGCCATTCATGTTTGATCGCAGTCTGCTGCCGGAGGGGAGCTGATAGCGCCAGCACGTTTGCTGATTCAAGCAATGAACCTTATAAAAAGTGCCATTTTCAAGACCGCGAGCGCGCAGCGACTCGTATGACCTTGTCCAACTGGTGTCCTGCGCGCTGCCGCAAGGATGGTCGCCAGCGCGATTAACACAGCTTCTGTTGGTCGTGGTCGAGCTGCAAAGGTCTCGGCCAGGCGTTCGGGCTCCTGCACCCGGCCGTTTCATCTTTTGCTGCGAAAGGCCAGTACCGATCAAGCCACTGCTGCCAGCTTGGCGCTGGTCTGCCGACGACGGTAGGCACTGTCTCGGCTCGCCAGCCACCAGTACAGCGGCGAGGTGATCGCCAACCCTACCAGCCACGACAGGTCAGCCCCGTTGATGTGCTCGGAAATCGGCCCGACGTACAGCGGGGTGTTCATGAACGGTATCTGCACCACGATACCCACAGCGTAGGCGATCAGGGCCTGCGGGTTGTAGCGCCCATAGATCCCACCATCGACCTGGAAGATCGACTGGATGTCGTAGTCACCTTTGTGAATGGCGTAGAAGTCGATCAGGTTGATCGCCGTCCACGGCACCAGCACCACCAGCAGTACCAGCACCATGTCAACGAAGTGGCCGATGAAGTCTGCCGAAGCGAACACCGCTACCACGCAGCAGGCCGACAGCACGATCAGCGACAGCACTGCCCGGCTTTTGGCGGTGGGGATCCAGCGGTAGGCGAACGTTTGCACCAGGGTGATGATCGACAGCACCGCGCCATACAGGTTGAGGGCGTTATGGCTGATCACGCTGAGCAGGAACAGCACCAGCATGATCGGGCCGAGCGTGCCGGTGGCCAGCTTGACCGCGTCCATGGTGTCCATGCCGGCCGGGATCGCTAGCACGGCCACGGCGCCGAAGATGAACGACAGGCTTGAGCCCAGGGCCGAACCCAGGTAGGTGGTCCAGAAGGTCGAGCTGACTTTGACATCTGCCGGCAGGTAGCGCGAGTAGTCCGACACATAGGGCGCAAAGGCGATTTGCCACAGCGCTGCCAGCGACACGGTGGCCAGCCAGCCGGCCAGGTTGAAGCCGCCGCGGGTGAGGAAATCGTCGCTCTGCACATGGGTGAAGATGTAGCCGAAGCCAACCACGATACCGATACCCAGTACCCAGGTGCCAATGCGATTGAGCACGTGGATGAAGCGGTAGCCGATGATGCCGATGATGCCTGAACCCAGCGCACCGATGACGATGCCCACCGGTACCGGAACGGCGTCGACCACGCCATGCAGTGACTTGCCGGCAAGGACGATGTTGGAAGCGAAGAAGCCGATGTACATGACGCCGGCGATCACCACCACCAGCAGCGCGCCGAGGGTGCCGAACTGGGCGCGGCTCTGGATCATCTGCGGAATGCCCATTTGCGGGCCCTGGGCCGAGTGCAGGGCCATCAGCACCCCGCCGACCAGGTGGCCGACAAGGATGGCGACGATGCCCCATACCAGGTTCAGGTGGAACAGCTGCACACCCAGCGCGCCGGTGACGATGGGCAACGGCGCGATGTTGCCGCCGAACCAGAGTGTGAACAGATCCCTTACCTTTCCATGGCGGTCTTGCGGGGGCACGTAGCCGATCGTGTGTTTTTCTATCAGGGGTGCCGAATTGGCTGCACTGGTCATGACTGACTCCAAGGCAAGGTAGGGCATTGGGAACTGCCCGGGGGCGTGCCGGCGGTGGGCGACGCGTTCTTGTTGGAGCGATGATGAGGGGCGCGGGGGTAACGAGAAATTAGTAAATATGTGCCCATAAGCGTTAAAAAAACTAAGGCTGACAAAAGCTTAAGCGGGTGACGGTAGCAAGGAGAGTGCCAGCTGGCTGAAGGCCGTGGGGTAGAGGGGCGGCGGGTTGGCAACCCGGATCACGGTGGGCTGGGTTGGTGCGATGTGCGCGTTTTCAGGGCAGATGAAAGGTTGCCTGGGCCGGCCTCTTCGCGGGTAAACCCGCTCCTGCGACGGGCTACGTCACCT
>NZ_JBICKH010000094.1:0-816 GCF_043103905.1 Pseudomonas sp. yb_2
TGAAAAAGAAAAGGCGGTTGGCCCGGTAGGGCCAGCCGCCTTTTGCTTTGTTAGGGTTCGTGTGCGCGGGACAGAGATCGTAGCCAGCACTGGTGTGTGTCTGCACACCCGCGTAGGAGAGTGATCCGCACGGTATCGGCGTGAAGTCCCTGTAGGCATCAGCTGATTCAGCTGTGACCACGTATGAGAGAGTGAACCCTTTCGCCACCGTGTGCCCCGCGCGCCCTTTATCCTGCGAGGATTCATCATGGCGCGCAAGCCTTCCAAGCAACGCTTTACCGTCGTCCATCCCGATTGCGCGGCGATCGATGTCGGTGGTCGAGAGCATTTCGTGGCGGTCGATCCCCGGCACGAAAATCCCGTCCAGTCGTTCACGTCCTTTACTGACGACCTGCTCAAGATGGCTAACTGGCTTGAAAGCCTGGGGATCAAGGTCGTTGCCATGGAATCCACGGGGGTTTATTGGATTCCAATTTACGAGATTCTCAGCGAGCGCGGTTTTGAGGTTTATCTCGTCAATGCCAGAGCAACTCGGCAAATCACGGGCCGTAAATCAGATGTGCTGGATTGCCAGTGGATCTGGCAGCTGATGACTCATGGACTGCTCAGAGGCGCATTCCGCCCCGATGATCTGACCTGCTGCGTCCGGTCATTGGTCAGGCAGCGTGCTTCCAAAGTGAAAGACCAGGCGCAGACGCTGAACCGGATGCAAAAGGCCATGAGCCAAATGAACATCCAGCTGGCCAATGTCATCAGTGATATTTCCGGCGTAACTGGCATGAAGATTTTGCGAGCCATCTGCGCAGGTGAACGGGA
>NZ_JBICKH010000095.1:0-41099 GCF_043103905.1 Pseudomonas sp. yb_2
TGACAAACGAGGACGTCATGCCCGAACGCACCCCGCTGGACCCCGTCACCGCCCGCTGGATCCCTTGGGTGGTGGCCATCGCCTTCTTCATGCAGTCCCTGGACGGCACCATCCTCAACACTGCCCTGCCGGCCATGGCCCGCTCGTTGGCCGAAGACCCCTTGCGCATGCAGGGTGTGATCATTGCCTACATGCTCACCGTGGCCCTGCTGATCCCTGCCTCAGGCTGGATCGCCGACCGATTCGGCACCAAGCGCATCTTCTTCAGCGCCATCTTGCTGTTCAGCTTTGGCTCGCTGCTGTGCGCTGCAGCCAACAGCCTTGGCTTCCTGATCTTCGCCCGCGTGGTGCAGGGCCTGGGCGGTGCGCTGATGCTGCCGGTCGGGCGGCTGGTGGTGCTGCGCGCCTACCCACGCAGCGAGCTGGTGCGGATCATGAGTTTCATCACCATCCCCGGCCTGCTCGGGCCATTGCTGGGCCCAACGGTCGGTGGCTGGCTGGTGGAAATCCTCAGCTGGCACTGGATCTTCCTGCTCAACCTGCCAGTCGGCCTGCTTGGCTGCATTGCCGTGTGGAAGTTCATCCCGGACTTGCGCGGCGCCGAGCGCACCACCTTCGACGGCCCTGGTTTCCTGCTGTTCGGCGCAGCCATGGTACTGATCACCATTGCCATGGAAGGCCTGGGCGAGCTGCACCTGCCGCACTTGCGGGTAATGTTGCTGCTGTTCGCCGGCATGGCCTGCCTGGCCGCGTACTGGCTGCGCGCCGGGCGCGACCCGGAGCCGCTGTTCTCGCCAAGCCTGTTCCGCGTGCGTACTTTCGCCATCGGCATCCTCGGCAACCTGTTCGCCCGCCTGGGCAGCGGCGCGCTGCCGTTCCTGGTGCCATTGCTGCTGCAGGTTGCGCTGGGCTACTCACCCGCCCAGGCCGGCATGAGCATGATCCCGCTGGCGGCGGCGGCCATGCTGGCCAAATCCATTGCCCGACCGCTGATCGAACGGTTCGGCTATCGCATCATCCTCACCGGTAATACCTTGCTGTTGGGCATCCTGCTGGCAAGCCTGGGCCTGGTGGACGAGCAGACCCCTTATTGGCTGCTGTTGGTGCAACTTGGCCTTCTGGGCGCAGTGAACTCCATGCAGTTCACTGCGATGAACACAGTGACGCTCATCGATCTCGACGACGCCAGCGCCAGCAGCGGTAACAGCCTGCTGTCGGTGGTCGCGCAACTGTCGCTGAGCCTGGGTGTGGCCTGCGCCGGCGCACTGTTGGGCGGCTTTACTGCGGCAGGCAGCGCCGAAGGCGTGGAAACCACCCTGGGCGCGTTCCAGCTGACCTTCGTCACCATCGGTGTAATGGCCATGCTGGCAGCAGCGATCTTCCTGCAGCTGGCGCCGACGGACGGAAGGCGTGCCCGTCGTCCGGAACAACACATGGAGTCGTAGGGCGAATGGCCACGAGGCTGGTAGACTATGCGGCATTTTTCGCTTCGCACCGCAGGCCCGCCTCGTGACCACCGAATCCACCGCCTTTGCCACCTTGCCGCTGTCCACTGCCATGCTGGCCAACCTGGAGGCCCTTGGCTATGCCTCGATGACGCCGATCCAGGCCCAGAGCCTGCCTGTCATCCTCAAAGGCCAGGACCTGATCGCCCAGGCCAAGACCGGTAGCGGCAAGACTGCCGCCTTCGGCATCGGCCTGCTCAACCCGATCAACCCGCGCTACTTCGGCTGCCAGGCGTTGGTGCTCTGCCCTACCCGCGAACTCGCCGACCAGGTGGCCAAGGAGCTGCGCCGCCTGGCCCGTGCCGAGGACAACATCAAGATCCTGACCCTGTGCGGCGGCGTTTCGCTGGGCCCACAGATCGCTTCGCTGGAGCACGGCGCGCACATCATCGTCGGCACACCAGGGCGCATCCAGCAGCACCTGGACAAAGGCACCCTGGTCCTGGACGGGTTGAACACCCTGGTGCTGGACGAAGCCGACCGCATGCTCGACATGGGCTTCTTCGACGCCATCGCCAGCATCATCGGCAAGACCCCGTCGCGCCGCCAGACCCTGCTGTTCTCGGCCACCTACCCGGCCGGCATCAAGCAACTGGCCGCCGACTTCATGCGCAACCCTCAGCAGGTCAAGGTCGAAAGCCTGCACACCGACAACCAGATCGAGCAGCGTTTCATCGAGATTGACCCGCAGCAACGCCTGGAAGCCGTCACCCGCGTGCTCGGCCACTACCGCCCGCAGTCGTGCGTAGCGTTCTGCTTCACCAAGCAGCAATGCGAGGACGTGGTCGCCCACCTGACCGCCAAGGGCATCGTCGCCCAGGCCCTGCACGGCGACCTGGAGCAGCGCGACCGTGACCAGGTGCTGACCATGTTCGCCAACCGCAGCAGCTCGGTGCTGGTCGCTACCGACGTGGCCGCGCGCGGCCTGGACATCGATGGCCTGGACATGGTCATCAACGTGGAGCTGGCGCGTGATGCCGAAATCCACGTGCACCGCGTGGGCCGTACCGGCCGCGCCGGCGAGAAAGGCGTTGCGGTCAGCCTGGTGGCACCGGCCGAAGGCCACCGCGCCCAGGCCATCGAAGCGCTGCAGAAGAGCCCGCTGCGCTGGGACCAGCTGGACAGCCTGAAAAACAAGGGCGGCGAGCCCCTGCTGCCGGTGATGACCACACTGTGCATTGCCGCTGGCCGCAAGGACAAGCTGCGCCCTGGCGACATCCTGGGGGCCCTGACCGGTGATGCCGGCATCCCGGGCAAGCAAGTGGGCAAGATCGCCATCTTCGACTTCCAGGCGTTTGTGGCCGTGGAGCGGGCGCTGGCCAAGCAGGCCATGCAGCGGCTGAACAGCGGCAAGATCAAGGGGCGCGCCCTGAAAGTCCGCATTCTCTAAAGCCAGGCAAAGCCCCCTGTAGGAGCGGGTTTACCCGCGAATGCGGCAGTAAATGCATCGTCGCATTCGCGGGTGAACCCGCCCCCACAGGGTTCAGCATTTCAAATCTGAAGGTTCATACCGTGCACTCCACCGACGTGATCATCCTTGGCGCCGGCGCCGCCGGCCTGATGTGCGCCCAGCTCAGTGCCCGTCGCGGCCGCCGGGTGCTGCTGCTCGACCACGCCAACAAGCCAGGCAAGAAAATCCTCATGTCCGGCGGCGGGCGTTGCAACTTCACCAACCTGTACACCGAGCCGGCCAACTTCCTTTCGCACAACGCGCACTTCTGCAAGTCGGCCCTGGCCCGCTACACCCAGTGGGACTTCATCGAGCTGGTGTGCAAGCACGGCGTGGCGTACCACGAGAAGAAGCTCGGCCAGCTGTTCTGTGACAACAAGGCCAGCGACATCCTCGACATGCTGCTGGCCGAATGCGACGAGGCCGGTGCCGAGATCCGCATGCACACCAGCATCGAACAGATCGAGAAGACCGAAAGCGGCTATCTGCTGCAGACCAGCGGCGGCCAGTTCGCCTGCCAGTCGCTGGTCATCGCCACCGGCGGCCTGTCGATCCCGACCCTGGGCGCCACCGGTTTCGGCTACCAGGTGGCCCGCCAGTTCGGCCACACCCTGCTGCCAACCCGCGCTGGGCTGGTGCCATTCACCATCACCGAGCCCCAACTCAAGGCGATGTGCACCGAGTTGTCCGGCACCTCGCTGGACTGCACCGCCAGCTGCAATGGCACCAGCTTCCGCGAAAACCTGCTGTTCACGCACCGCGGCCTGAGCGGCCCGGCAATCTTGCAGATCTCGTCGTTCTGGGAAGCCGGTGACACGGTCGAGATCAACCTGTTGCCCGACCGCGATGCGCTTTCCTGGCTGCAACAGATGCAGGCCGAACGCGCCAACGCCGAACTGAAGACCGTGCTGGGCGAGGTGTTCACCCGCAAGCTGGCCAACTTGCTGGCCGAGCAGTGGTTCGAGTCGAAGCCGATGAAGCAGTACACCCCGGCGGAACTGGCGCAAATCGCCGAAAAGCTGGCGAACTGGCAGGTAGTACCGGCCGGCACCGAAGGCTACCGCACCGCCGAAGTGACCCTGGGCGGCGTGGATACCCGCGAGGTGTCGTCCAAGACCATGGAATCGCTGAAAAGCCCGGGGTTGTACTTCATCGGTGAAGTGCTGGATGTCACCGGCCACCTGGGCGGCTTCAACTTCCAGTGGGCTTGGGCATCGGCGAACGCCGCCGCGCAGTTCGTGTAGAGTAGAATCCTTTCAGCAGCACGGAACGCTTCTTGCTGGCCCGTGCTTGGCGCCGTTATTGGGGCCGCTGCGCGCCCCAATAACCGGCCCTGAAAGGTATTCTTCTGATCACCGCCTGGCAGGCCATCATGTCATCGAGCTCGTTCCGTCAGTCACTGCGTCGCCTGTGGGGCCAAGACAAGTTCAGCTACAGCATCCGGGTCACCATTGCCCTCACCGGCAGCCTGGCCCTGTGCTGGTACCAGAACGAGATGGCCCTGCTGATTCCGCTGTTCCTCGGCATCATCGCCAGCGCCCTGGCCGAAACCGACGACAGCTGGCAGGGCCGCCTCAGCGCCCTGGCCGTTACCCTGGTGTGCTTCGCCATTGCTGCACTGGCAGTCGAGTTGCTATTCCCCTACCCCTGGATCTTCGTCATTGCCCTGGCCCTGGCTGCCTTTGGCCTGACCATGCTCGGGGCGCTGGGCGAGCGCTACGGCGCCATCGCTTCGGCCACCTTGATCACTGCGGTCTACACCATGATCGGGGTGGACCAGCGCGGCGGCCAGGTCACCGACTTCTGGCACGAACCGCTGCTGCTGGTGGCAGGTGCGGCCTGGTACGGGTTGTTGTCGGTGCTGTGGCAGGCGCTGTTTTCCAACCAGCCGGTACAGCAGAGCCTGGCCAAACTGTTCTTCGAGCTGGGCAGCTACCTCAAGCTCAAGGCCAGCCTGTTTGAACCGGTCCGCACGCTCGACGTCGAGGCACGGCGCCTGGAACTGGCCCAGCAGAACGGCAAGGTGGTGGCCGCGCTGAACGCAGCCAAGGAGATCATCCTGCACCGGGTGGGCAACAGCCAACCAAACTCGAAGGTAAGCCGCTACCTCAAGCTGTACTTCCTGGCCCAGGATATCCACGAGCGTGTCAGTGCCTCGCACTACCCCTACAACGCACTGACCGAGGCGTTTTTCCACAGCGACGTCATGTTCCGCTGCCAGCGCCTGTTGCGTAAGCAGGGTTCATCCTGCCAGGAACTGGCCCGCTCGATCCGCCTGCGCCAACCGTTCGTGCTGGCCAGCGGTTATCCAGAAGCCCTCGAAGACCTCAACGCCTCGCTGGAGCACCTGCGCATCCAGAGCAACCCGGCCTGGCGCGGCCTGTTGCGCTCACTGCGGGCACTCGCCGCCAACCTGGCAACACTGGACCGCCTGCTCAGTGCCGCCAGCAACCCGGACAGCCTGGCCGACGCCAGCGACAGCAGCCTGCTCGACCGCTCGCCGCGCTCGCTGAAGGACGTGTGGACGCGCCTGCGCACCCAGCTCACACCGACCTCGCTGTTGTTCCGCCATGCCTTGCGCCTGCCGCTGGCGCTGTCGATCGGCTATGGCATGGTGCACCTGATTCACCCGACCCAGGGCTACTGGATCATCCTCACCACGCTGTTCGTCTGCCAGCCCAACTATGGGGCCACGCGGCGCAAGCTGGTGCAGCGAATCTTCGGCACTGCCGTTGGCCTGACAGTGGGTTGGGCCTTGTTCGACCTGTTCCCCAACCCGGTCATCCAGTCGTTGTTCGCCGTGGTTGCCGGGGTGGTGTTCTTCGTCAACCGCACCACCCGATACACCCTGGCCACTGCCGCGATCACCCTGATGGTGCTGTTCTGCTTCAACCAGATCGGCGATGGCTACGGCCTGTTCCTGCCGCGCCTGTTCGATACCCTGGTCGGCAGCCTGATTGCCATTCTTGCAGTGTTCCTGTTCCTGCCTGACTGGCAGGGCCGACGGCTGAACAAGGCGCTGGCCAATACCCTGGCCTGCGCCAGCGTGTACCTGCGCCAGATCATGCAGCAGTATGCCCACGGCAAGCGCGACGACCTGGCCTACCGCCTGGCCCGGCGCAATGCCCACAACGCTGACGCGGCGTTGTCCACCACCTTGGCCAACATGCTGATGGAGCCGGGGCATTTCCGTAAGGAGGCCGACGTTGGCTTTCGCTTCCTGGTGCTGTCGCACACCTTGCTCAGCTACCTCTCGGGGTTAGGCGCGCACCGCGACACGGCGTTGCCAGCCGAGGTGCAGGAGCAGTTGATCGAAGGCGCCGGGCAAAGCCTGGCCAGCAGCCTGGACGAAATTGCCAACGGCCTGGCCGCGCGGCTGCCGGTGGCGATTCACAGTGATTCCGAAGAGGCGTTGGCCAATGCCCTGGAGCAGATGCCGGAAGATCTGGATGAGCATCAGCGGTTGGTGCAGACGCAGCTGGCGTTGATATGCCGGCAGCTGGGGCCACTGCGGACCCTGGCGGCACACCTGATCAAGGAGAATGCCCCGGCCTGATCGTTTTAGTGCCTGTGCTCAAAAGCCGTACTGACGCAGCAGCCGGGCATAGCTGCCATCGGCCTTCATCGCCGCTATCGCCTGCTCGAAGCGCTCGACGATCCGATCATGCTCCGGGTGCTTCAGGCTGACCAGAATATGCAGGGTGTTCTCCCCCAGCGGCGGATCCACCAGCATCACCCCATCACGCACGTCCTGCGGCTCACGCTGCAGGTTGTAGCGGGCCACGTACTCGTCTTCCACCGCCAGGCTTACCCGCCCTGCCGCCAACATGCGTACCGCAGAAGAAAAGTTGCGCACCGGCACTTTGTGCAGACGGGGATCCCCGTCGAATTCCGGTGAATAGGCGTAATCACGCACTACGGCAATGCTATAGGCATAAAGGTCAGACAGACGCTTGTAGCTAAACGCCTCGCCCTTACGCTGCAGCAGGCGAATACGATTACTCAGGTAGGCGCTGGAGAATTGCCCGATATTGGCGCGCGAGTCGTTGTACCAGGCATTGATCAGCACGTCGTAGCGCCCTTCACCTACCCCCAGCAACGCCCGCGCCCACGGCACCTCTTCATAGCCGCTGGCGTAGCCGGCACGGGCCAGTGCGGTGGTAACGATGCTGGTCGCAAGGCCGCCGCCCGGCATCTTGGCATCGGTGAACGGTGGCCAGTTGTCGGCCACCAGGCGTAGCTTGGCGTGACCCGGGGCAGGTGTTGCCAGCATCGTTGCCAGCAATCCCAGAACACAAAGCAGTGGCCGCATGCTCACGTCCTTTCGCAATGGAGGGCAACACTGCCAGTGAGATTACACAAAGCGGTTGCCGAGGGCAGCGGCCAATAGTGTCATTTAGCCTCTATTTTGGCCGAAGCACATGCAGCATGCGATGATCGAGCCTCATCCAAGGAGTTCGTGCCCATGTCAATCGACTGGCTCTGCAAGCACCACGCCGACCTCGGCAAGGAGCAGCTCTATGCCATTTTGCAGCTACGCACTGAAGTACTCGTGGTGGAGCAGCGCCACGCCTACCAGGAAGTCGATGGTCAGGACCTGACTGGCGATACCTTGCACCTCATGGCCTGGCAGGAAGACAAGCTGGTGGCCTACCTGCGCCTGCTGGATCCGCAGTCACAAGGTGGGGATGTGGTGATCGGACGAGTGGTGACATCACCGCAGGCGCGAGGTTTGCAGCTCGACGAAAGCTTGCTGCTCAAAGGGCTGGAGGCGGCGGAGCATTGTTGGCCGGGGGTGCCGGTTTATCTGTCGGCTCCGGCGCATTTACAGGCGTTTTATGCCCGCCATGGGTTTGCGGTGGTGGGCGAGGAGTTTTTGGAGGACGGCATCGCGTCCATTGGAATGCGCAAGGGATGAGCCCACCCTGTGTGGGCTTTGCACATCAGGGGTAACCCAGCACTTCGCGGATCTGCCGCAAGTGACGAATGATCCACTGCTTGTCGATCGCCCCCCAGTCATGAATGCGATAATGCCCGGCGTGGTTGCGTGCGCCTTCCTGCTGTTCGAACTCGCAGACGATGTCCAGGTCGGCCAGCGCGGCGATAGTGTCCTGAGCTGTGCGACGAGGCATGCCGGTGGCTTCCATCAGGGCGGGCACGCTGGTCGCGGTCTGGCTATCGATCAGCCAGGCCACGTACAGGCGGCGGTAGAAGCTGCTCTTGGTCTTGCTCACTTCCATGCTGCATGTTCCTTAGAGGTTGCCCGGCAGCTCCCGATAGGTCAGGTAGACGCGCAGGTCGAATTCCAGTTGGTGATAGTCCGGCTCCATGTGCTGGCAGAGCTGGTAGAACGCTTTGTTGTGATCTCGCTCGCGCAGGTGCGCCAACTCGTGCACAACAATCATGCGCAAGAACTGTGGCGCGGCCTCCTTGAACAGCGAGGCAATGCGGATTTCCTTCTTCGCCTTGAGCTTGCCACCCTGCACCCGCGACACCGCCGTGTTCAAGCCCAGGGCCCGATGCGTCAGATCGAGGCGGCTGTCGAACAGTACCTTGTCCAGGTTTGGCGCACTTCGCAGGTACTGTTGGCGCAGATCCTGGGCATAGCCATACAGCGCCTTGTCGCTTTGCACGTCATGGCGGTCAGGGTAACGGCGCTGCAGGTATTCACCCAGGCGGTCGCTGTCGATCATCTGCCGCACCTGCGCCTGCAGGTGCGGGGGGTAGGCTTGCAAGTAACGTAGTACGGTCATGGCGCTGTATTCGGCGTAACGAATGCCGATTCTAGCCAATCACGGCCCTGGCCAGGAGAAAATTGCCGGGAAGCCGCTAGCGTCAGTCGCGGTCATCGGATAAGCCACCAGGAAACCCTGAACGTATTCGCAACCATTGGCCTTTAGCCAGGCGGCCTGCGCCGGGGTCTCCACACCCTCGGCGATCACCGTGATACGGTAGTCGGCGCACAGGCCGATCACGCTGCGAACCAACGCAGCATCTACCGTCGAATCGGGCAGACGTGCCACCAGATGACGGTCAAGCTTGAGGGTGTCGATAGGCAGGTCGCGCAGCATGCGCAACGAACAGTCACCCGCACCGAAGTCATCCAGGGCCACCCTCACGCCCAGCTCACGCAAGCGGTGTATCTGTTTGACGGCCGCGTCGATGTTATACATCAGCGACGTTTCCGCCACTTCCACCTCCAACTGCGTCGGGACAAGCTGGTAAAGCTGGATGACCCGTTGCAGCTCTTCGACCAGGCCAGGCATGACGAACTGCGCGCGGCTCAGGCTGATGCCGAGCACAAGGTCCGGCGGAAACCGGTCGTACCAGGCCTGCCGCTGGGCGGCCCCCTGGCGGTAGATCCAGCTGGCCAGGCGGTTGATCAGCCGTGCTTCTTCCAGCAACGGGATGAACAGCCCCGGCGGCACATCGCCAACGCTGGGGTGCTGCCAGCGCAGCAAGGCCTCGAAACCACGCAGGCGGCCATCGTGGAAGGCGACCTGTGGCTGGTACACCAAGGTAAAGTCCTGCTGCTCGATGGCCATGCGCACGCTGTCCTCGAGCATCAATCGCGAGCGCGCCCGTCCGTTGAGTTCCTGGTCGTAGAAGCGGTATTGCTGACGCCCCGCTTGCTTGGCTGCGTACATTGCTGCATCGGCCGAACGCAGCAGGCCTTCGACATTGGCGCCACAGTCCGGGTAGGTGGCAATGCCGATGCTGACCCCAAGGCACACATCGAGCCCGTCTACCTCATGGCTGATGGAAACACGTTCGAGCAACCGTTCGGCAAAACGCCCGGCCTGCTCCGGGTAGGGCAAGCTGTCAAACAGTGCAGTGAACTCATCACCGCCCATACGCGCCAGCAAGGCCTCACTGCCCAGGCAGTCCTTGAGCTGCTCGGCCACCCAGCGCAACACCCGGTCGCCCGCGTCGTGGCCGAGCGAGTCGTTGATGCGCTTGAAGCCATCCAGGTCCATGTACATCAGCGCCTGCGCCTTGTCAGAGCGCTCGTTGCGCAACAGTGCACCTTCAGCCGCCTGGTAGAAACCACGGCGGTTGAGCAGGCCGGTTAGCGGGTCAGTAATGGCCTGGTATTCCAGCTGCTGGTGCAAGTTACGCACTGCCGACATGTCCAGCACGGTCACCACCATGGCCTGTTGATCGGCCGGCAACGGCGCACAGGACAGCGCCACCGGCACAAGCTCACCGCCTTGGGTACGCAGTTGGGCATCGTGTACGCGGTAGATCTGCCGCCCCTGGTAGGCCTTGTAGAAGTCCGACTCGCGCCACAGGCTGGTACTGGTCAGTTGCACAACGTCGAGCAATTGGGTGCCCTGCAGGTGTTGCACCGGTGCCGCCAGCAAACGGGAAATGGCCGGATTGGCAAAACGGATGATGCCATGGGCATCAACCACCAGAATGCCTTCGGCGGCATTTTCCAGGATGGACGCATTGAAGGCCCTGGCCGTCTCCAGCTCACGACTCAGCTGCTGCAGCATGCGCCGGTTGCGCTGCTGGTCGAGCAGCGCCTGGACCTTGGGCTTGAGGATTTGTGGGTCGAACGGTTTGAACATGTAGTCCACGGCGCCGCTGGCGTAGCCTTTGAGCACGGCCGCTTCGGACTTTTCGTTGGCGGTGAGGAAAATGATCGGGGTCAGTCGGGTACGCTGATTGCCGCGCATCAGCCGGGCGACTTCAAAGCCGTCCATTTCCGGCATCTGTACATCCATCAACACCAGGTCGACTTCGTATTCAAGCAACGCGCTCAAGGCTTCTATCCCAGAGCTTGCCGTCAATACTTGCCAATCCTGCCGGGCCAGCAAGGCCCGCATGCTGATGAGGTTCTCGGGGTAGTCGTCTACCACCAGAAGAACTGAGCTGCCATCCAGTGGCTGCTGTTGAGGGTAAGCGCCATCCATGCTGCTTCTCTGTTATGTGACCGACTTCAAAATACGGTTGGATCCATTAGTACTCTAGACCTGAGGCTGCAACACGCAATGCAATCAGAACGCTATCAATGATCAAACTGTACGGTAGCCGACTAACGGTCGGTCTGCCGGAATTATGTACAGGTTTCCATCTCCCATAAAAAAACCCGCATCGCTGCGGGTTTTTCAGGGTTACCTGTCGATCAGTTGACCTTGGCGGCCAGTTCACCTTTCAGGTAGCGCTGGTACATGCCTTCCAGAGAGATCGGCTTGATCTTCGAGGCATTGCCCGCGGTGCCGAAGGCTTCGTAACGCGCGATGCACACGTCGCGCATGGCCTTGATGGTTTCACCGAAGAACTTGCGTGGGTCGAACTCGCTCGGGTTCTGCGCCATCAGACGGCGCATGGCACCGGTAGAGGCCAGACGCAGGTCGGTATCGATGTTGACCTTGCGCACGCCGTGCTTGATGCCTTCAACGATTTCTTCAACCGGTACACCGTAGGTTTCTTTGATGTCGCCGCCGTACTGGTTGATGATCGCCAGCCACTCTTGCGGTACCGAGGACGAACCGTGCATCACCAGGTGGGTGTTGGGGATGCGCTTGTGGATTTCCTTGATACGATCGATGGCCAGCACGTCACCGGTTGGTGGCTTGGTGAACTTGTAGGCACCGTGGCTGGTACCGATGGCGATCGCCAGGGCGTCGACCTGGGTCTTCTTGACGAAGTCGGCGGCTTCTTCCGGGTCGGTCAGCATCTGGCTGTGATCCAGCACGCCTTCGGCGCCGATCCCGTCTTCTTCACCGGCCAGGCCGGTTTCCAGGGAGCCCAGGCAGCCCAGTTCGCCTTCAACCGAAACGCCGCAGGCGTGAGCCATGGCAACGGTCTGCTGGGTAACGCGGACGTTGTACTCGTAGTCGGTCGGGGTCTTGCCGTCTTCACCCAGCGAACCGTCCATCATGACCGAGCTGAAGCCCAGCTGGATCGAGCGCTGGCAGACGTCAGGGCTGGTACCGTGGTCCTGGTGCATGCACACCGGGATGTGCGGGAACTCTTCGATGGCAGCCAGGATCAGGTGGCGCAGGAATGGCGCACCCGCGTATTTGCGGGCACCGGCCGAAGCCTGAACGATCACCGGGGAGTCGGTCTTGTCGGCCGCTTCCATGATGGCGCGCATCTGCTCGAGGTTGTTGACGTTGAAAGCTGGTACGCCGTAGCCGAACTCGGCGGCGTGGTCCAGCATCTGGCGCATGCTAATGAGTGCCATTGTGTATCTCTCTCCCGACAAGCGTCGTTTGTTTCGTGCAAGCCTGCCGCAGGGGCGGTTGCTGTTCAAGTAGTGTGGGCCACCCTCGCGGCCCGGCCAGTCACGGTGCCTTGCAGCCCCGCCCAATCAGATCGTTGGTTGCCACCCAGTACACCAGGCCTTCTTCGCCCTTGGTGTGGAAGGCCAGCATGCCATCGCTGTACAGCGCACCCGAGGCACCCGGTTCAGCCTTGAGCCGGTACACCTGGTCGCCGCCGCCAAGGCGCACGTCAACCTGGTCACGTTGCGCATCGGCGAAGCGCCAAAGCACCTCAGCCTGGGTGTCGCAGACCCAACGGGTCCAGTTGTCTGCCGGGGCCGGTTGCGCCGGCTGCAGCAGTGAGCATCCTGCCAGTGTCGCCAGGGCCGTCACGGCCAAAAGCGCTTTCATTCAGTTTCCTCGATTTGGGGCTGCTGTGCAGCCCTTCGCGGGCACGCCCGCTCCCACAGGTACAGGTCAGTCTCTGTGGGAGCGGGCGAGCCCGCGAAGGGCCGCACAGCGGCCCCTTCTTCAAGACCACAAATCAACGTTCAGGTTGCCTATTACCCGATCAAGGGCAACCCGGCGCCTTGCGCTGGTGGTCTTCGTCGTACTTTTCCAGGCCTTCCGGGCCCACGCGCTTGCCGATGACCGGCACAGTCTCGGCCTGCCAGTCGGACTGATAGCAACCGCCCTTGTGCGACTGCGCCGGGTCGGCATCCGAGGCCGGGCTGCCCGCGCAAGCGCTCAGCAGACCGGCCAGCATCATCACAGGCAATTGTTTGACCACCAGGCCACTCCCTTTGCCAAGCGCCGACGTCATCAGGCCTTGGCCCGCTCTTCCAGAATTGCCACAGCTGGCAGGACCTTGCCCTCGACGAACTCGAGGAAGGCGCCACCACCGGTAGAAATGTAGGAGATTTCCTTGCTGACGCCATATTTGTCGATGGCTGCCAGGGTGTCACCGCCACCGGCGATGGAGAACGCGGCGCTGTCGGCGATGGCCTTGGCCAGTACCTTGGTGCCGTTGCCGAACTGATCGAATTCGAACACGCCAACCGGGCCATTCCAAAGAATGGTTTTCGACGATTTCAGCAGCTCGGCGAAATTGGCCGCGGTTTGCGGGCCGATGTCCAGGATCATGTCGTCGGCAGCTACGTCGGCAATGGCCTTGACGGTGGCTTCGGCGCTCTCGGCAAACTCCTTGGCAACCACCACGTCGACTGGCAGCGGCACGCTGACCTTGGCGGCAATGGCCTTGGCGGTGTCCACCAGGTCAGGCTCGTACAGCGACTTGCCCACCGGGTGGCCGGCAGCGGCCAGGAAAGTGTTGGCAATACCGCCACCGACGATCAGCTGGTCGCAAACACTGCTGAGGCTGTTCAGCACGTCCAGCTTGGTGGAAACCTTGGAGCCGGCAACGATGGCCGCCATTGGCTTGGCCGGGGCTTTCAGGGCCTTGCCCAAGGCATCCAGTTCGGCTGCCAGCAGTGGGCCGGCAGCGGCCACCTTGGCGAACTTGGCGACGCCATGGGTCGAGCCTTCGGCGCGGTGTGCGGTGCCGAAAGCGTCCATGACGAATACGTCGCACAGGGCTGCGTATTTCTGCGCCAGCTCGTCGGCGTTCTTTTTCTCGCCCTTGTTGAAGCGCACGTTCTCGAACAGCACCAGTTCACCGGCCTGTACCGCGACACCGTCCAGGTAGTCGGCAACCAGCGGCACGTCGCGGCCCAGGGCCTTGCTCAGGTAATCGGCGACCGGCTTGAGGCTGTTCTCGGCAGAGAATTCGCCTTCGGTCGGGCGGCCCAGGTGCGAGCAGACCATTACCGCTGCGCCCTTCTCCAGGGCCAGCTTGATGGTCGGCAGCGCTGCCAGGATACGCGCATCGCTGGCTACCACACCGTCCTTCACAGGCACGTTGAGGTCTTCGCGGATCAGTACGCGCTTACCTTGCAGGTCGAGGTCGGTCATCTTCAACACGGTCATGAATGCAGTCCTTCAGGGCTGTTTGGTGCGGGTTGGGTGAACGACGTGCAGAAAGTGTTCGGCAACGTCGAGCATACGGTTGGCAAAACCCCATTCGTTGTCGAACCAGGCCAGCAGGTTTACCAGGCGGGGGCCGGAAACACGCGTCTGGCTGGCATCGACGATCGCCGAATGTGGGTCATGGTTGAAATCACAGCTGGCGTGCGGCAGCTCGGTGTAAGCCAGCAAGCCTTTAAGCGGACCTTCCAGCGCAGCCTCGCGCAGCACTCGGTTGACTTCGGCCGCACTGGTGTCGCGGGCAGTCTGCAGGGTGATGTCCAGGCACGAGACGTTGACGGTCGGTACACGTACCGCTTTGGCCTGGATTCGCCCGGCAAGTTCCGGAAGCAGGCGCTCGATGCCACGCGCCAGGCCAGTGGACACGGGGATCACCGACTGGAAGGCCGAACGCGTGCGGCGCAGGTCTTCGTGGTGATAGGCATCGATCACCGGCTGGTCGTTCATCGCCGAGTGGATGGTTGTGATCTGCACATATTCGATGCCAAACGCTTGGTCCAGCACACGCAGCAGCGGCACGCCGCAGTTGGTGGTGCACGAGGCGTTGGACACCAGGCGCTCGCTGCCGGTCAGGCAGGCCTGGTTGATGCCGTAGACAACCGTGGCGTCAACGTCGGCCTCGCTGGCCATGGGCTGCGAGAACAGCACCCTTGGCGCACCGGCTTCGAGGAAACGCTGGCCATCGGCACGGGTGTTATAGGCACCGGAACACTCCAGCACCAGGTCGATGCCCAGCGCAGCCCAGTCGATGCCTTCGGGGGTGGCACTGCGCATTACCTTCACGCAGTCGCCATTGATGTGCAGACAGTCGCCGTCGACCTTGACCTCGCCGGGAAAACGCCCGTGGGTGGAGTCGAAGCGTGTCAGGTATTCGAGGCTGGCCTGATCGGCCAGATCGTTCAGCGCGACGATCTCGAAACCGGCCTTTGCCCCCCGCTCGAACAGCGCGCGCAGGACACAGCGGCCGATACGGCCATAACCGTTGAGTGCAACTTTGTAGGGACGGTGGGGCATTCGGGGCTCACGAGACAGTTCAATTGTCGTCAGCCTGCGGAATTTGCGGTGTGGCATTCGCGGGCAAGCCCGCTCCCACAGGGTTTCATGCAACCTCTGTGGGAGCGGGCTTGCCCGCGAATGAAGGCGACACCGCCCGCAGATCTTTAAATCAGTCTTCCAGCAGCTCTTCGGCAGTACCGAGGATGTTCTCCAGGGTGAAGCCAAACTCTTCGAACAATGCCGAAGCCGGCGCCGACTCACCGTAGGTGGTCATGCCGATGATACGACCTTCCAGGCCGACGTACTTGTACCAGAAGTCAGCGTGGGCAGCTTCGATGGCGATACGCGCACCGACTTCCAGCGGCAGCACGGACTGCTTGTAGGCAGCGTCCTGGGCATCGAACACGCTGGTGCACGGCATGGAAACCACGCGCACCTTGCGGCCTTGCTCGGTCAGCTTGTCGAAGGCCTGAACAGCCAGGCCCACTTCGGAACCGGTGGCGATCAGAATCAGTTCAGGCTCGCCGGCGCAGTCCTTGAGCACATAGCCACCGCGGCTGATGTCGGCGATCTGCTGGGCATCGCGGTCCTGGTGCTGCAGGTTCTGGCGCGAGAAGATCAGCGCCGATGGGCCGTCCTTGCGCTCCAGGGCGTTTTTCCAGGACACGGCGGATTCCACCGCGTCGGCCGGGCGCCAGGTGTCCAGGTTCGGGGTGCTGCGCAGGCTGGTCAGCTGCTCGATCGGCTGGTGCGTCGGGCCGTCTTCACCCAGACCGATGGAGTCGTGGGTGTACACGTGGATCACGCGCTGCTTCATCAGGGCCGACATGCGCACGGCGTTGCGGGCGTATTCCATGAACATGAGGAAGGTCGCGCCGTAAGGCACCAGGCCACCGTGCAGGGCAACGCCGTTCATGATGGCGGTCATGCCGAACTCGCGCACGCCGTAGAACACGTAGTTGCCGCTGGCGTCATTGGCTTCGACGCCCTTGCAACCTTTCCACAGGGTCAGGTTGGAGCCGGCCAGGTCCGCCGAACCGCCGAGGAACTCGGGCAGCAGCGGGCCGAAGGCGTTCAGGGCGTTCTGGCTGGCCTTGCGGCTGGCGATGGTTTCGCCTTTGGCAGCCACTTCGTTGATGTAGGCCTGGGCCTTTTCGCTGAAGTCGGCCGGCAGCTCGCCGCTGGCACGGCGCTTGAACTCGGCAGCCAGCTCCGGGTAGGCCTTGGCGTAGGCGTCGAAGCGCTGGTTCCACTCGGCTTCAACCTTGGCACCGGCGGCCTTGGCATCCCACTCGGCGTAGATGTCGGCCGGGATTTCGAACGGGCCGTGGTTCCAGTTCAGGGCCTGGCGGGTCAGGGCGATTTCGTCGTTGCCCAGCGGGGCACCGTGGCAGTCTTCCTTGCCCTGCTTGTTCGGCGAACCGAAACCGATGGTGGTCTTGCAGCAGATCAGGGTCGGGCGATCGCTCTTGCGGGCGGTCTCGATGGCCATCTTGATTTCTTCGGCATCGTGGCCGTCGACGTTGCGGATCACCTGCCAGTTGTAGGCTTCGAAGCGCGCCGGGGTGTTGTCGGTGAACCAGCCGTGCACTTCGCCGTCGATGGAGATGCCATTGTCATCGTAGAAGGCGATCAGCTTGTTCAGGCCCAGGGTGCCGGCCAGCGAGGCGACTTCATGGGAGATGCCTTCCATCATGCAGCCGTCGCCGAGGAACACATAGGTGTTGTGGTCGACGATATTGTGGCCGTCACGGTTGAACTGGGCAGCCAGTACTTTTTCGGCCAGGGCGAAGCCCACGGCGTTGGCGATACCCTGGCCGAGCGGGCCGGTGGTGGTTTCAACGCCTGGGGTGTAGCCGTATTCCGGGTGGCCCGGGGTGCGGCTGTGCAGTTGGCGGAAGCCTTTGATGTCATCGATGGTGACGTCGTAGCCGGTCAGGTGCAGCAGCGAGTAGATCAGCATCGAGCCGTGGCCGTTGGACAGCACGAAGCGGTCACGGTCGGCGAAGCTCGGGTTGCTCGGGTTGTGCTTCAGGTAGTCGCGCCAAAGCACTTCGGCGATATCCGCCATGCCCATGGGGGCACCTGGGTGGCCGCTGTTGGCCTTTTGCACGGCATCCATGCTGAGGGCACGAATGGCGTTGGCACGTTCACGACGGCTGGGCATCGCTGATCTCCTAGGGGGCTTGAATAGGTGGTGTCACGAAAAAGGCGGCCATTTTCGCCCACTGGGGGCGCTTGGGGCAAACATTTAAGCGCCAAGCGCCGGCTTTAAGCCGCAACTGAAGAAGCAGAGCGCGACTCGGGGCGCCCCAAAGCGTGTAACTTGAGGCTTTCGGCTTGCAGCTCATCGCCAATATCAAAACTTTTTGATATTGGCCTTGCTAGGGCATCGATGCCTGTCTAGACTGCCGCCCCATGAATCTGCGTGCGCAATCGATCCCCGAGCAACGCGAAACATTGGCAGCCCTGTGCAAAGCCAGTGGCGATGCGCTGCGCCTGAACGTATTGCGCGCCTTGGCCAATGACTCGTTCGGCGTGCTGGAACTGGCGCAGATCTTCGACATCGGCCAGTCGGGCATGAGCCATCACCTCAAGGTGCTGGCTCAGGCCGACCTGGTGGCAACCCGCCGCGAAGGCAACGCCATCTTCTACCGCCGTGCCCTGCCCGATGGCCTGCGCCTGGGTGGCCGGCTGCACGCGGCGCTGCTCGAAGAAGTCGACGACCTGGCCCTACCGCCCGATGTGCAGGCGCGCATAGCCCATGTCCAGCAGCGACGGGCGGCCACCAGCCAGGACTTCTTCCTGCGCGTGGAAGAGAAGTTCCGTGCCCAGCAGGACCTGATCGCCGGCCTTCCGCAGTACCGCGACAGCCTGCTGGCGCTGCTCGACAAACTGCATTTCGACCCGGCCGCCAGCGCGCTGGAAGTCGGCCCCGGCGACGGTGGCTTCCTGCCCGACCTGGCCCGGCGCTTCGCCCAGGTCACCGCCCTGGACAACAGCCCTACCATGCTCGAGCTTGCGCGCCAGGTGTGCCAGCGCGAAGGGCTCGACAACGTGAACCTGCAGTTGGCCGATGCACTGGGTGCAACGGATGTGGCCGCCGACTGCGTTGTGCTGAACATGGTGCTGCACCATTTCAGCGACCCGGCCCTGGCCTTGCGCCAGCTGGCCAAACGGGTGAAGGCAGGCGGCAGCCTGCTGGTCACCGAACTGTGCAGCCATGACCAGGGGTGGGCGCGCGAAGCCTGCGGCGACCTCTGGCTGGGCTTCGAACAGGACGACCTGGCGCGCTGGGCCAACGCTGCCGGGCTGGCCCATGCGGACAGCCTGTACGTGGGCTTGCGTAACGGTTTCCAGATCCAGGTCCGCCATTTTCAGCGGACGGCTGGCGACATACACCATCGGTAAATTTCAGGAACCTTCGAGATGAGCGAATACTCCCTTTTCACCTCCGAGTCCGTGTCCGAAGGGCATCCGGACAAGATCGCCGACCAGATTTCGGACGCAGTCCTTGATGCCATCATCGCTCAGGACAAATACGCCCGCATAGCCTGCGAAACCCTGGTCAAGACCGGTGTCGCCATCATCGCCGGCGAAGTCACCACTTCGGCCTGGGTCGACCTGGAAGACCTGGTACGCAAAGTCATCATCGACATCGGCTACAACAGCTCCGACGTCGGCTTCGACGGCGCCACCTGCGCCGTGATGAACATCATCGGCAAACAGTCGGTAGACATCGCCCAGGGCGTGGACCGCTCCAAGCCGGAGGACCAGGGCGCCGGTGACCAGGGCCTGATGTTCGGCTATGCCAGCAACGAAACCGAAGTCCTGATGCCTGCACCGATCTGCTTCTCGCACCGTCTGGTAGAACGCCAGGCCGAGGCGCGCAAGTCCGGCCTGCTGCCATGGCTGCGCCCGGATGCCAAGTCGCAGGTCACCTGCCGCTACGAGAACGGCAAAGTGGTCGGTATCGACGCCGTGGTGCTGTCGACCCAGCACAACCCGGAGGTTTCGCAGAAAGACCTGCAAGAAGCCGTGATGGAGCTGATCGTCAAGCACACCCTGCCGGCCGAACTGCTGCACAAAGGCACCCAGTACCACATCAACCCGACCGGCAACTTCATCATCGGTGGCCCGGTGGGTGACTGCGGCCTGACTGGCCGCAAGATCATCGTCGACTCCTACGGTGGCATGGCCCGTCACGGGGGTGGCGCGTTCTCCGGCAAGGACCCGTCCAAGGTCGACCGTTCCGCTGCCTACGCCGGCCGCTACGTGGCCAAGAACATCGTCGCCGCCGGTTTGGCCGAGCGTTGCGAGATCCAGGTGTCGTACGCCATTGGCGTGGCCCAGCCGACCTCCATCTCGATCAACACCTTCGGTACCGGCAAGGTCTCCGACGACAAGATCATCCAGCTGGTGCGCGAGTGCTTCGACCTGCGTCCGTACGCCATCACCACCATGCTCGACCTGCTGCACCCGATGTATCAGGAAACCGCTGCCTACGGCCACTTCGGCCGTACTCCGCAGCAGAAGACTGTCGGCGACGACACCTTCACCACCTTCACCTGGGAGCGCACCGACCGCGCCCAGTCGCTGCGTGACGCTGCCGGCCTGTAAGCTTCCTGCAGCGCCAGACGAAAGCCCCTGCCGAGCGATCGGCAGGGGCTTTTTTGTGCCTGTTACGGCATTTTCATCGCCCGTCAGATCGAGCGCCGCGCTCGTTTCTTGCTCCGTCTCGGGCTTGGAGACGAGCACCAGCGAAATATCACCTGACAACTGCACGCACCGCCCGCCCCGCCACCCGCCTACGCTAAGCGCTTCCCCGCCATGCAAGGATGCCAGGCCATGCCGTACCTGTTGTTGTTCGCCCTGCTATTTGTGCTGAACACCCCATTGGCCAGGGCTGCCTCATGCCCACACTGGAACCCGCAACAGGCCAAGGCCGAAGTTGCGCAACTGCGCGCCACGCTTGCCCGATGGGACGAGCACTACCATCGGCAGGGCATAGCCCTGGTGGCCGACGAACTGTACGACCAGAGCCGCGAGCGCCTGAACCACCTGCAGCAGTGCTTCGCGGTTGGCACCAGCCCCTCCCCCCTGGCCAGCGCTCGCGGCCCGGTCCCCCACCCCGTGCCGCATACCGGCGTCGACAAGCTGGCAGACCGCCAGGCCGTGGCGCGATGGATGGCCGGCAAGACCGGCGTGTGGGTACAGCCCAAGGTCGACGGCGTTGCAGTTTCCCTCACTTACCAACAGGGCCGATTGGTGCAGCTGACCAGCCGGGGGGACGGTGTACACGGCCATGACTGGAGCCGACACATCCCACAGCTCGGCGCTGTCACCCGGCAGTTGCCTGAGGCGGTCGACCTGCACTTGCAAGGTGAGCTGTATCTGCGCCTGGACGAACATGTGCAAGCCAAGGCAGGCAGCGCCAACGCGCGGGGTACCGTGGCAGGGCTGCTCGCACGCAAGCAACTGACTGGCGCACAAGGCAACGCTATCGGCCTGTTCGTGTGGGGCTGGCCGCACGGCCCCGAGCAACAGGCCGAACGCCTCGCCCAGCTGGCACGACTGGGTTTTCCGGACAGCCAGCTTTACAGCATCGCCATCGACACGCTGGAGGATGCAGCACACTGGCGCGAGCACTGGTATCGCTCTGCTCTGCCCTTCGCCACCGACGGTGTGATCCTGCGCCAGGGCAATCGGCCACCTGCCGAGCGCTGGCAGGCCAAGGCGCCCTACTGGATCGCGGCCTGGAAGTACCCCTATGCACAAGCCTTGGCCGAAGTACGCGACGTGCGCTTTCGGGTCGGCCGCACTGGCAGGGTCACGCCCGTTCTTCACCTGCAACCCGTTACCCTCGATGACCGGCGCATTACCCAAGTCAGCCTTGGGTCGCTGGCGCGCTGGCAACGCCTGGATATTCGCCCCGGCGATCAGGTGGCCATCAGCCTTGCCGGGCTGACCATTCCGCGGCTCGAACACGTCGTGCACCGCGCTGTAGAGCGCCAACCGCTAACCGCGCCAGCACCCGACCAGCATCATGCCCACAGCTGCTGGCAAGTCAGCGAGGGCTGTGATGAGCAGTTCATTGCCCGCCTCACCTGGCTTGGCGGTAAACAGGGCCTGGCCCTGCCACGCACCGGGCCCGGCACATGGCGTCGGCTGGTCGAAGCTGGCTTGGTAACGTCCATGACCGACTGGCTGCAGCTCGATGCCGAGCGCCTGCAGCAGGCCCCCGGTATCAGCAGGCTCACTGCGGCACACCTGATGGGCAGTTTCGACGAAGCCCGCTCACGCCCATTCGATCAGTGGCTGCGCGCCCTTGGCGTGCCCATTGGCAAGCATTTGCCACTGACTGGCGACTGGCAGGCGCTGGCTTCACGCAGTGCCGGGCAATGGCAAACCGTGCCCGGCATCGGCGCAAAACGCTCGCGCCAACTTGTGGAATTTTTCGCGGCCTCCGAGGTGCAAGCCATTGCCGCACAGTTGGCCGAAGCCGGCATAGAAGGTTTCCGGACCCCACCCCAGCGCATTGAGCAATGATTTTTTACCAAATAGTGCGTAGGAAAAACCCGAGACTCCGGCAGAAAACCTCACCAAGGGTTTCTAAATGGGCAAAACCAAGGCAGGATTTCCCCCAACTTTTGCTGCCCCGCCCCGTTAGGGAGGCTTTTCATGAAACGTATTTCGACTCTTTTCCTGCTCGCAACACTGGGCCTGGCCGCGGGCACTGCTCAGGCTGCCCAGCCGGATGCCGGCCTGACCGGTTGCGCCGCCAAGCGCAGCGCCATCGAAAACCAGCTGAAAATTGCCCGTGACCACGGCAACAGCGACCAGGTTGCAGGGCTGGAGGAAGCCCTGCGCGGTGTGGACAACTGCACCGACGCCAGCCTGCGCAAGGAACGTGAGCAGAAGGTGCTCGATGCGCGTCACGAAGTGGCGCAGCGGGAAAAGGACTTGAAGAAGGCAGAGAAGAAAGGCGACGCCGAGAAGATCAACAAGCGCAAGGACAAGCTGGCCGAGTCGCGTAAAGAGCTGCAGGAAGCGGTCGACGCTCTCGACCGCTAAGGCATCTGGCCGGCAAGCCTGGTCTTTGTGGAATTTGTACACGCCTCGAAGGTTTGCGCAAACAGCACAGCCATTCAATGATTACGAAATTCGCTATGACAGGCCTTGCACGCAGCCTCGACCTTGTCCATCGGTGCCTTCAGTTGCGCAGCATCCAGTGGCTGGTTGCGGGTGACATCGACCAGTTCGCCGGTGACGCCCTCAAGCTGCCGGGCCAGGTCATGGAACCGCGCCTGGCGCTCCCACACTTCGGCACGGGCGGCGCTGTCACCACCATCGCGCACCTGTGGAAAATGCTGCCACGGCTGATGCGACAGGCTGTCCAGCTTCAGCGCACCGTCGGCAAACTTCACCCCGTCGAACGGCAACCGGCCACGCAGCATGCCGCCGAGGTCCTCGCTGGTCTTGAGCATGTCCTTGAAGATCACCTTGCGTTTGCCCAGCGGCGAATTCGGGTCAACCCGGTCACAACCCGTCAGAGCCCCTCCCAGGGCAAGTGCTGCCAGCAGAACAACGGTCAATCGCTTAAACATCACGCTCACTTCGGCCTACGCAAATGGGCGGCCAGTATCGCTGCCCCTGGGCCAAACACCAATAGCCACATAAAAGACAGGGGCGAACCTTCATGTTCGCTCATGACAGGAATGCACACATGAAATCTGCCCTGCGCCACCTGGTCTGGACACTGCCGGTGCTGGCTTTGCTGGCCGGCTGCAACGGCGGCGAGAGCGCCAAGCCCGAGCCCCACGCTGTCGCCACCTATGCCCCGGCCACTTGGAAAGACTTGCCGCCCGTCAGCGATGAAGACCTGCTGGCAGGCTTTTATGCATGGCGCAACGGCTGCGAAAAACTCAAGCGCGACCCGGTGTGGGCGGCCACCTGCGAAGCGGCCGGCAGCGCCACAGCCAGCGCCGCCCAAGTGCGAACCTTCCTTGAACAGAACCTGCAGGTGTACGGCCTGCGCTCTGCAGAGAACAATGCCAACGGCCTGATTACCGGCTACTACGAGCCTGTCTACCCAGGCAGCCTGAGCCAATCGGCAACCAACCATGTGGCGGTCTACGGCATCCCTGATGACATGATCGTGGTCGACCTGGCCAGCGTGTACCCCGAACTGAAGGGCAAACGCCTGCGCGGCCGCCTGGAGGGTCGGGTGCTCAAGCCCTACGACACGGCCGAAGTCATCAACCGTAACGGCGTCAAGGCACCGGTGCTGGCCTGGCTGACCGACCCGATGGACCTGCAATTCCTGCAGATCCAGGGTTCTGGCCGGGTGCAACTGGAGGACGGCCGTCAACTGCGCCTGGGCTACGCCGACCAGAACGGCCACCCCTATCGGCCGATCGGCCGCTGGCTGGTGGAGCAAGGTCAGCTGAAAAAAGAAGAAGTGAGCATGGGCGCCATTCATGCCTGGGCCCAGGCCAACCCGCAGCGCGTACCAGAGCTGCTGGCCAGCAACCCCAGCTACGTATTCTTCAGCACCCGCCCGGACAGCAACGAAGGCCCGCGCGGCTCGCTGAACGTACCGCTTACCGCCGGCTACAGCGTGGCCATTGACCGCAAGGTGATTCCCCTGGGCAGCTTGTTGTGGCTGTCTACCACACGCCCGGACGGCACGCCGGTGGTACGACCGGTTGGCGCGCAGGACACCGGCGGGGCGATTACCGGCGAAGTGCGTGCCGACCTGTTCTGGGGCACCGGGCCGGAAGCAGGCGAACTGGCCGGGAACATGAAGCAGCAAGGGCAGATCTGGATGCTGTGGCCCAAGGGCCAGCCACTGCCTGAGGTACCCAAGGTACCTTGATCGTTGTGGCTATCTTCGCGGGGGCTGCCCGCGAAGATGGCCAGCCGGTTTCAGATGGAAACCACGAAGAACGACACGATCAGTGCCAGGCTGGCAAACCACACCAGCGACCGCAAGGCAGCCCAGTCGGCCAGGTAGCAGATGATGTAAAGCAAGCGGCTGGTGATATACATCACCCCCAGCACATCCTGGGTCACCTGCTCGGCATTGCCCACGATATCCGCCACAAGCACCGCCGCAGCAAATGCCGGAAACGCTTCGTAGCCATTCTGCTGCGCTGCATGAGCACGCCGCGGCAGGCCCGACAAGGTATCGAGGAAGGCTCGCGGATCGTGATTGTCCTTGAGGCCGAAGCGGCCACTGCTCGCCTTGGCGATCAAGGCACAAAGCGGGTTCAACAGCAGCGCAATCAGGATGCACCACAGGGCAACAGTCATGGACAGGACTCCTTGTTCAGTCTTCAGGTCAAAGCTTCATTACCAGCATGCCGGCCAACACCAGCCCGCAAGCTAGGAGTCTCGGCCCGCCAAAAGGTTCTTTGAGGTAGCGCATGCCCAGCAGCACCACCAGGATCACGCTCAACTCCCGTAGTGCCGCCGCTTCGGCCACTGACCCCAGGTGCATGGCCCACAGCACCAGGGCATAGCTGAACAATACGCAGAACCCTACCGCCAACCCAAGGCGCCATTGGGTTCGCCAGAACAGTACGAATGGCGCCCGCCGCGCTACGCTCGCCAACAACGGGAATTGCCAGGCGCTGAGCAGGGTCAGCCAGACCAGGTAATCCCACGGTTTGCCCCACAGGCGCACGGCCTGCCCGTCGAACCAGGTGTAGCAACCAATGCACAGGCCAATCAAGGCAACCACCGGCAGCATCGACCATGGCAGACGGTCACCGCCGCCGCCCTGCCACAACAGGCAGGCCATGCCACAGGGGATCAACAGGATACCGATGATCTGCTGCTGGCTCAGCGATTCCCCGGCAAAGGCCAGGGTCAGCCCCAGCACCACCAACGGCGACAGCCCGCGCATCAGAGGATAGACCAGCCCAAGGTCGCCCACGCGGTAGGCCTTGATCAGCAGATAGCGGTACAACTGCTCAGCCAGTGCCGAGGCTACCAACCAGGGCCAGATTTCAGCAGGCGGAACATCGACGAAGGGCACCGCCAGCACCGCGAAGGCCAGCGCTACCGTGTCCATGCTGGCAATTACCAGCAAGCGCTCGCCACTGAATTTGATCAAGGTATTCCAGGTTGCATGCAGCAGGGCGGCAACCAGCACCAGAGATGTTGCCAACACGCCTTCTTATCCTTATGGCTTTTCATGGCTGTGAATATATAGCGCTCAGGGGGGCTTTGTGGGAGCGGTCATGCCCGCGAAGAATGCAACTCGGTGTATGGCACCGGCTTTGCCGGTGTTCGCGGGCACGCCCGCTCCCACAGGGTAACCAGTGCAGACTGTCACGGGAACGATTTGGACTAATTCGGTCAAACCCTGTGCCCCGAACCCCGTGCCAGGTCATCAAAGAACTGCCCGAGTCACTCGGGTAACGACTTGGAAGCCACTGTTACAGGATTCGGGATGCTTGAATTAGTTGCCGCGTTTATCTGCCTCACCACACTTCTGACCTATGTGAACTACCGCTTCATCGGCCTGCCCCCCGCTATCGGCGTGATGGTTACGGCGCTGTTGTTTTCCCTGATATTGCAAGGCCTGAGCCTTGTCGGCTTCCCCGGCCTGGAAGAGCGCGTCGAAGGGCTGATGAACCAGATCGACTTCAACGATCTGCTCATGCACTGGATGCTGGCGTTCCTGCTGTTTGCCGGCGCCCTGCACGTCAACCTCAGCGACCTGCGCAGCTACCGCTGGCCGATCGGCCTGCTGGCTACCTTGGGCGTGCTGATCGCCACCGTGGTCATCGGCTACCTGGCGCATTGGGTGTTTGCCCTATTCGGCTGGCAGGTGCCCCTGATCTACTGCCTGCTGTTCGGTGCACTGATCTCACCGACCGACCCGATTGCCGTGCTTGGCGCGCTGCGTACTGCCAATGCGCCCAAACCGCTTAAAACCACCATCGTCGGCGAGTCACTGTTCAACGACGGCACGGCAGTCGTGGTATTCACCGTGTTGCTGGGCATCATCCAGCTGGGTGAAACACCGAGCATGGCCGACACGGCGATCCTGTTCGCCCGCGAGGCCATTGGCGGTGTGGTGTTCGGTGGCCTGATCGGCTACGCCACCTACCGCATGATCAAGAGTGTCGAGCAGTACCAGGTGGAGGTCATGCTGACCCTGGCGCTGGTAATCGGTGGTTCGGCAATGTGCTACGAGCTGCATGTGTCGGCACCGATCGCCATGGTGGTGGCAGGCCTGATCATCGGCAACCTGGGGCGCAACCTGGCGATGAATGACATGACCCGCCGTTACATGGACGGTTTCTGGGAGCTGATCGACGACATGCTCAATGCCCTGCTGTTCGCATTGATCGGCCTGGAGCTGTTGCTGCTGCCGTTCAACTGGATGCACCTGGCGGCCGGCGGCGTGCTGGCGCTGGCAGTGCTGCTGTCTCGCCTGTTGACGGTGGCCCCGGCGATCGTGCTGCTGCGGCGCTGGCGCCCGGTGCCCAAAGGCACGGTGCGGGTGCTGACCTGGGGTGGCCTGCGCGGTGGCGTGTCGGTGGCACTTGCACTGTCGCTACCGCTGGGCGAGGAACGGGACCTGCTGCTGTCGATCACCTACATCGTGGTGTTGTCGTCGATTCTGGTGCAGGGGTTGAGCATTGGGCGGGTGGTGCGCAAGGTCAGCGCCCAGCCTTGAGAATGCCGGGGCCGCTTTGCGGCCCATTCGCGGGTGAACCCGCGAAGAGGCCGGCACAGGCAACCAGGGTCTATTCGACTGCCGAATCCGGGAACTGGTCCTGCACGTACTTGATCTCGGTGCGCCCATGGGCTGCCGGCAAGCCATCCTCGCCCAGGTTGACGAACACCATCTTGTCGACAGTCAGAATGCTCTTGCGGGTGATCTTGTTACGCACTTCGCACTTGAGGGTGATCGAGGTGCGGCCGAACGCGGTAGCGGTGATGCCCAGCTCGATGATGTCACCCTGACGCGAAGCACTGACGAAGTTGATTTCCGACATGTACTTGGTCACCACACGCTGGTTGCCCAGCTGGACGATGGCGTAGATCGCCGCCTCTTCATCGATCCAGCGCAACAGGCTGCCACCGAACAGGGTGCCATTGGGGTTGAGGTCTTCGGGTTTAACCCACTTGCGGGTGTGAAAGTTCATCTGTACTCCTGACCTGCTTGGCTAACGTGTAGCAATGATGGCAGAGCGGCTGCCTTCGCTCCATTGAACATCGACTATCGTCGCGATTAATCGACGGAAAACCTTGGGCAAGCCGGCGGGGGCAGCTATAATCTGCGCCGTTTTACATGGTTGCCCACAGCGGTGCCATGCCCGCCACCTGTCCGAGGGGCGCTGCAGCAGGCTAGGCCTGTCAGGCTCGGATGGGGCGTTGCTCGCTCCCGCGAGCGCTTAACGCACAACGGCGCCCATTCGCACATTACGAATGGAGGCTCTCATGAGCGCTGCAAACATGCCTGCTGGTTTTACCGATTACAAAGTCGCCGACATCTCCCTGGCCGCCTGGGGCCGTCGCGAAACCATCATTGCCGAATCGGAAATGCCTGCGCTGATGGGCCTGCGTCGCAAGTACCTGGCCGAGCAACCGCTCAAGGGTGCGAAGATCCTGGGCTGCATCCACATGACCATCCAGACCGCCGTGCTGATCGAAACCCTGGTTGCCCTGGGTGCCGAAGTGCGCTGGTCGTCCTGCAACATCTTCTCGACTCAAGACCAGGCCGCCGCCTCGATCGCCGCCGCCGGTATCCCGGTTTTCGCCTGGAAAGGCGAAACCGAAGAAGAGTACGAGTGGTGCCTGGAGCAGACCATCCTGAAAGATGGCCAGCCATGGGACGCCAACATGATCCTCGACGACGGTGGTGACCTGACCGAACTGCTGCACAAGAAGTACCCGCAGGTACTGGACCGCGTGCACGGCGTGACCGAAGAGACCACCACCGGCGTACACCGCCTGCTGGACATGCTGGCCAAGGGCGAGCTGAAAGTCCCGGCGATCAACGTCAACGACTCGGTCACCAAGAGCAAGAACGACAACAAGTACGGCTGCCGTCACAGCCTGAACGATGCCATCAAGCGTGGTACCGACCACCTGCTGTCGGGCAAGCAGGCCCTGGTGATCGGCTACGGTGACGTGGGCAAGGGCTCGGCCCAGTCCCTGCGTCAGGAAGGCATGATCGTCAAGGTCTCCGAAATTGACCCGATCTGCGCCATGCAGGCCTGCATGGACGGCTTCGAGCTGGTCTCGCCGTTCATCGACGGTATCAACGACGGCACCGAAGCCAGCATCGACAAGGCCCTGCTGGGCAAGATCGACCTGATCGTGACCACCACCGGTAACGTCAATGTCTGCGACGCCAACATGCTCAAGGCCCTGAAAAAGCGTGCCGTAGTCTGCAACATCGGCCACTTCGACAACGAGATCGATACCGCCTTCATGCGCAAGAACTGGGCCTGGGAAGAGGTCAAGCCGCAGGTTCACAAGATCCACCGTACCGGCGCTGGTAGCTTCGACCCGCAGAACGACGACTACCTGATCCTGCTGGCCGAAGGCCGCCTGGTCAACCTGGGCAACGCCACTGGCCACCCAAGCCGCATCATGGACGGCTCGTTCGCCAACCAGGTTCTGGCACAGATCTTCCTGTTCGAGCAGAAGTTCGCTGACCTGCCGGCCGAAAAGAAAGCCGAGCGCCTGACCGTTGAAGTGCTGCCGAAGAAACTCGACGAAGAAGTGGCCCTGGAAATGGTCCGCGGCTTCGGCGGCGTGGTCACCCAGCTGACCAAGCAGCAAGCCGACTACATCGGCGTGACCGTCGAAGGCCCGTTCAAGCCGCACGCCTACCGCTACTAAGCGGAAAGCTTGAAGCTGCAAGTGGCAGGCAAAGGCATACCGTGCCGTTGCCACTTGCAGCTCCGGAAACACAGATCTTGAACGACGCCCAAGCCAGACCGGCCATCACCGATCTGGCTTTTACTTGCAGCTTGCCGCCAGACGCTTGTTGCCAGAGGAACGCCTGATGTCACAAGAACGCCGCTACAGTTTCGAGTTCTTCCCGACCAAGACCGATGCCGGTCACGAAAAGCTGATGGGCGTCGCCCGCCAGCTGGCCACCTATAACCCGGACTTCTTCTCCTGCACCTACGGTGCCGGTGGGTCGACCCGCGACCGCACGCTCAATACCGTGCTGCAGCTGGAAAGCGAAGTGAAGATACCTGCCGCGCCGCACCTGTCGTGCGTGGGCGACACCAAGGCCGAATTGCGTGCCCTCCTGGCCGAGTACAAGGCAGCCGGCATCAAACGCATTGTCGCGCTGCGTGGTGACCTGCCGTCGGGCATGGGCATGGCCAGTGGTGAACTGCGCTATGCCAGTGACCTGGTCGAGTTCATCCGCGAGGAGACCGCTGATCACTTCCACCTGGAAGTGGCTGCCTACCCGGAAATGCACCCGCAGGCGCGCAACTTCGAGGCGGATCTGGCCAACTTTGTGCACAAGGTCAAGGCCGGTGCCGACAGCGCCATCACCCAGTACTTCTTCAACGCCGACAGCTACTTCTACTTCGTCGAGCGTGCACAGAAGCTGGGCGTGGAGATTCCGGTGGTACCGGGCATCATGCCGATCACCAACTACAGCAAGCTGGCCCGCTTCTCCGATGCCTGTGGCGCCGAGATCCCGCGCTGGATCCGCAAGCAGCTGGAAGCCTATGCCGACGACACTGCCAGCATCCAGGCGTTCGGCGAAGAAGTGATTACCCGCATGTGCGAACAGCTGTTGCAAGGCGGCGCGCCAGGCCTGCACTTCTATACCTTGAACCAGGCTGAACCGAGCCTGGCGATCTGGAACAACCTGAAGCTGCCGCGCTGAAATCTTTTGGCAAAGTCTGCTTAAGAAATGATTAAGGCTTTGGTCATAGACTAAAGCCTTATTCATTTTCGGGTTAAACAGGTCTTGCCTGCCATGCAGCACACCCAACCTTCGCGCCCACAGCTTGTATACCTGGCTTTTGGCCCGGCAACCTACCATCAGGAAGCCTGCTTCAGCATCGTCAGCGCCCTCGCCCAGCTAGGCAGCGCAGCCGGCGAGGCCATGGACATCCAGGTCTACACCGACAATGCGCAGCCCTACGCCAGGCTGCCCGTCACCGTCCACCTGCTGGACGAGGCCACGCGCCAGGCATGGAATGCCCCGCACGGTTATCACTTTCGCAGCAAGCATGTGCTGTTGCGCCAGGTACTGCAGCAACACCCGCTGGCAGTGCTGATCGACACCGACACCTTCTTCCGCACTTCGCCGTTGCATCTGTTCGCCCGCGTGGCGCCCAACCGCCTGCTGTGCAACGCCATCGGCACGCGCTACGGCGCTGACCAGAAGTGCCTGTTGTACAAGAACCTGCTGGCCATTCTCGAGTCCCGGGGACTGGCCGACTGCCAGATGCCGCTCGTCAATTCCGGCGTTATCGGCCTCACTGCCGAGAACTGCGACACCCTGGACCGCTCCATCGCCATGATGGACGAATTCTACCCCTTGGCTCGAGAGGCCTATACCCTCGAGGAGTTCTGCCTGGCAGTGGCGGCCTACCGCAACCTGGAGCTGGCCGAGTGTACCGATGTCATCCATCACTACTGGAGCCGGAAGGCGCAGTTCCGCGCCAAGATCCAGGCCTGGCTGCGCAAGCACGAGCACGACCCACTCAGCCCCCCGGCCCTGGCCGACGTTGCGCTGGTCAACGATCAACTGCCGCGGCCACCCACTCTGCACCGCCTGGGTTACAAGGCGTTGAGCCTGACCCTGCCCAGTCACGAGCGCCAGTTCGCCCGCGAATTGCTCTATGGCTGCTACCCCTACCCCAATGAGTTCGATCGCGCCTGTGCGTCTGCCTGGTGGGACAAGGCCCTGGAAAACCTCAATGACCGCTACGGCCACGTGGAGCCCGAGCGGCTGCGTCAGTGCCTGCGCCATCCGGGGCTACGGCTATCGCTGGGCGAGCGGCGCAAGGATATCGAGGCGCATCTGCTGCGAACCACCCAAGCCTGATGTGCCCGCAAAACTCATTGCCTTGCGCGGACTTGTGGGAGCGGGCGTGCCCGCGAAGAGAGCAACCCGATCGTTGGCACCGGCTTCGCCGGTGTTCGCGGGCACGCCCGCTCCCACATCGATAATGCATGCCTTTACCGTACACCGGCCGAGCGCGTAATCTCCGGCCATGCCACATATCGCCCGTCTGTTCTGGATCCTGCTGCTCGTTTGCCTGAGCCCGTTGGCTCTGGGCGAACGCTTGCGCCTGGTAACCGACGACTGGGCACCTTATGTGTTTCAGCACAACGGCCAACCGCGCGGCATCGACTACGAAGTCGCCAGCCAGGTCTTCGCACGCCTCGGCGTCGAGGTAGAGTGGCAATTCCTGCCTTGGAAGCGCTGCTTGGCAATGGCTGAGCAAGGCCTGGCCGATGGCATTCTCGACATCTTCCAGACGGACGCGCGCCAACCCTACATGGTGTACGGCTCCGAACCCATGTCGGAGGTCGAATTCGTCCTGTTCCAAAGCCGCACGCGCCGCCATGCCGTCACCCACCTGGACGACCTCGCCGGCCTCACCGTCGGCACATCGCCCGGCTACGCCTACGGTAAAGCGTTCACCGAGGCCTCGCACTTCAAGCGCGAAGCCGCACCCACCCAAGAAGCCAACTTCGGCAAGCTGATGCTGGGCCGCATCGACCTGGTGATCACCGACCGCAGGGTGGGGCATTACCTGCTCCGCCAGCTCGGCCTGCAACAGCAAGTCGAAGAACTGCCGCTGGTAATCAGCCGCCAGGCGCAGTACCTGGGCCTGGTGCGCAAGCCTGGGCGCGAGGCACTGGCCGTGGCCTTTGCCGAAGAGCTGCAGCGGTTCAAGCAGGAGCCGGCCTATGCAGCGATCAGCAACCGTTATACAAGCGACACTGGAAACATTCTCAACGCCGTTGAGCAGCAGGAAAGCAGCACAGCGCGATAGCTCTGTTATACTCGGGCCTTCCCGCCCGGCTCACGCCCGGACGCTCGGCCTCGCAACAGGCATCCCGATCGGTACCGACGCCCCTTCGCGTCCAGCCTCCGTTTCCCGGATGTGCAGTGAAAGCCCAGCTGGACCGGACGCGATCGCATTTCACCGATGCCCGTCGCGCCAGGCAGAACATCCCAACGGGCCCAGCCCACACGAGAACAGGATCGCCCATGTCCTTTGCTTCCCTCGGTCTCTCCGAGGCTCTTGTCCGCGCTATCGAGGCTGCGGGCTACACCCAGCCGACCCCCGTGCAACAGCGGGCTATTCCCGCCGTGTTGCAAGGCCGCGACCTGATGGTTGCCGCACAGACAGGTACGGGTAAAACCGGCGGCTTCGCCCTGCCGATTCTCGAGCGCCTGTTCCCGGCCGGCCATCCCGACAAATCACAGCGCCACGGCCCGCGCCAGCCTCGCGTGCTGGTCCTGACGCCGACCCGCGAACTGGCAGCCCAGGTGCATGACAGTTTCAAGGTCTATGCCCGTGACCTGCCACTGGTCAGCGCCTGCATCTTCGGCGGCGTTGGCATGAACCCGCAGATCCAGGCCATTGCCAAAGGCGTTGATGTGCTGGTCGCCTGCCCAGGCCGCCTGCTCGACCTCGCCGGCCAAGGCAAGGTCGACCTGGCCCACGTGGAAATCCTGGTACTTGATGAAGCCGATCGCATGCTCGACATGGGCTTCATCCACGACGTCAAGAAGGTCCTCGCCCGCCTGCCGGCCAAACGCCAGAACCTGCTCTTCTCGGCCACCTTCTCCAAGGACATCACCGACCTCGCCGACAAGCTCCTGCACAACCCGGAGCGTATCGAGGTCACCCCGCCGAACACCACCGTCGAGCGTATCGAGCAGCGGGTATATCGCCTGCCTGCCAGCCACAAGCGTGCCTTGCTGGCGCACCTGATCACCCTGGGCGCCTGGGAACAGGTGTTGGTGTTCACCCGAACCAAGCATGGCGCCAACCGCCTGGCCGAGTACCTGGAAAAGCAAGGCCTGACCGCCGCCGCGATCCACGGCAACAAGAGCCAGAACGCTCGCACCAAGGCGCTGGCCGACTTCAAGGCCAACAGCGTGCGCGTACTGGTCGCCACCGACATCGCTGCCCGCGGCCTGGACATCGACCAGTTGCCCCATGTTGTCAACTTCGAGCTGCCGAATGTCGAGGAAGACTACGTCCACCGCATCGGCCGTACCGGCCGTGCCGGTCGTTCGGGCGAAGCTATTTCCCTGGTCGCGCCAGATGAAGAGAAGCTGCTCAAGAGCATCGAGCGGGTGACCAAGCAGCGCATCGCGGATGGCGACCTGATGGGCTTCGACGCCAGCCAGGTAGAAGCCGAGAAGCCCGAAGCACGCGAGCGCCCGCAGAATAACGGCCGCGGTGGCCGCAACCAGCAGGCCCGTGGCGAAGGTGGTAAAGACACCAACGGCGGCCGCAAGGACAAAGGCAAGGACAAAGGCAAAGCCAGGCAGCAAGCTGCGGCCAAGCCGGACGACAAGGAAAAGAGCGGCGACAAGCAGCAACCGCGCAAGCCGCGTGACAAGAAGCCACGCCCGCAGCAGGCCAGCAATAACAGCGTGCCGAAGCCGCCGGCAGACCGCGACCCGGAAGAGTTCCTGGACGACGAACTCGATAACTTCGGTAACCGCGCGGACTATGTCAGCCCTTACCAGGGCAAGAACCAGGGCCGCAACCGCCGCCCGGGTGGTGCTGGCCAAGGTCAGGGGCAAGGCAATGGCCAACGCAGCAACGCTGGCGGCCAGGGCCAAGCCCGCAATGGCGGCCAGCCACGCAGTGGTGGCGGAGAAAAACGCCCGCCCCGCGCCAACAACGGTGGCGGTGCCCGTCGTGATGGCGGCGGTGGCCGTGGTCGCCCTGCGCGTGACGATGCTGCCCGGCAAGAGCCGGCCGTGCGCAACCCGCGTCAGCCGGAAAAACAGCCAGTGATCATTCGCAAGGAGTCCAAGCTGGACCGTTTCCCGACGCCTGAGCAACTGGATGACCTGCCAAGCCGCCCACGCGGTGAGCGCCCAGCGCTGCTGACCCGCAAGGGCTGATAGAAGTACCGAGGGGGCTGCTTCGCAGCCCTATCACGACACAAGGCCGCTCCTGCAGAGAATTTCTTGATCTCTGCAGGCGCGGCCTTGTGTCGTGATAGGGCCGCAAAGCGGCCCCCTCGGTTTTCAGCTGGCAGAAATTACTTCTGCTTCACACCTTCGACACTGATATCCAGGTCCAGGGTCTGCGAAGTAGCACCCGGGCCTTTGATGCCGAAGTCGTTCAGGTTCAGCGTGGTGGTGGCGTTGAAGCCAGCGCGCTCGCCACCCCATGGGTCCTTGCCTTCACCGTTGAAGGTAGCCTTGAACGTCACCGGCTTGGTGACACCGTGCATGGTCAGGTCGCCAGTCACGTCAGCCGTCTTGTCGCCAGTCGACTTGACGCTGGTGGAGACGAATTTGGCGTCCGGGTACTTCTTCACGTCGAGGAAGTCGGCGCTGGCGATGTGCTTGTCACGCTCGGCGTGGTTCGACCACAGGCTGGCAGTTTTCAAGTCGACGCTGATCTTGCTGGCTTCAGGCTTGGCACTGTCCCAGGTGAAGCTGCCGTCGAAATCCTTGAAAGTACCGTGGATGAAGCTGTAGCCCAGGTGGCTGATTTTCCAGTCAACGAACGCGTGCTGGCCTTCCTTGTCGATCTTGTACTCGGCAGCCATGGCCTGGCCAGCAGAGAGCAGAGCGGTACCGAGCGCCAGAGCGGCAAAAGTCTTTTTCAACATCCTGTTCCTTCCTGTGTAATTGAGGTTGAGAGTCAAGCTTTGCGGCCCAGCATGCGAGTCAGGGTCGCGTCACGGTCGATGAAATGATGCTTGAGCGCGGCAAGGGCATGCAGCACGGCAAAAATCACCAGCCCCCAAGCCAGCCACAAATGAACCACACCCGCCACATCTGCCTGGTCAGGCAGGTCGCTGATCAGTGCAGGCACTTCGAACAGGCCGAACACCGGAATGCCGACGCCGTCGGCGGTGGAAATCAGGTAACCGGCAACCATCACCGCAAACAGCCCAAGGTACAGGGCCAGGTGGCCCAGCTTGGCCGCCAGGCGTGTGACCGCACCATGGTTGGTTGGTGCCGGTGGTGGCGGGCTGATGAAACGCCAGACTACCCGCAGCAGCATCACCGCCAGCAGCACCAGGCCGATGCTCTTGTGCAGGTCCGGGCCAGCTTTGCGCCAAGGGCTGTAGTAGTCGAGGCCGACCATCCACAAGCCCAGGCCGAACAGGCCGAAAACTGCCAGCGCCACGCCCCAGTGCAGGATGATGCTGACCACGCCGTAGCGAGAAGGTGAATTGCGCAGTTGCATGTTGCGTGTTTCCCCGTGAAAGCTATGCACAGACTAACGCGTAACGTATCGAAGAAAAGCGGAAAAAATTGCTTTGGATTATCGAGGAATCCGATATTTATTCTGTTAGCTGACCATTAAGAAAACATTAACGATAGTCGGAGAGTTAGGGTTGCAGTGCCGGCCCTCAGGCGAACAGGCGAACAGGCCGGCACTGTCGATCGGTCAGCCCGCCTTGGCCTGGGTATTGGTTACAGGCTTCTTCGCAGGCTCCGACTTGGCTGTCGCCTTCTTCGTCTCGGCAGGCTTGTGGGCTGGCTTATGCACGGGCGCATGCTTGGCGGGAGCGGCTTTGGTTGCCGCAGGCTTGGCAGCCGTTTCCTTGGCCACAGGCGCAGGTGCTGCAGGAGCCGGAGCTGCCTGTGGAGCGGGCGCAGGTGCAGGCGCCACTTCCTCAGCCTTGGCAATTGGCTCAACCTTCGCCTCTGGCGCTTGCGCCCCGCCAAACAGGCGCTTGAAGAAGCCTGGCTTGTCCTGCTTGGCCTCTTCGGCCTGCTTGGGCTCAGCTTTGGCCGGCGCCCTGTCAGCTTTGTCGCCCTTGTCGGACGAACCGCCGAACATATTGGAGAAGAACCCGCCCTTGCTCTCCTTGGCGGCGGCCGCACCTGCCGCCGCCGCAACCGGCAGCGCCTTGGCCGGGTCGAACGACTTGCCGGCCAACAGGTCCTGTGCCTGGCTGGCCGCACGCTGGCCACTGCGCAGGGCGCCTTCCAGGGTGCCCGGGTACAGGGCATCCGTGTGCTCACCGGCAAAGGTCATGCGCTGCACCGGACGTTCCCACAGGCGCCAGTATTTACTGATCTGCCCTGGGCCGTAGGCCAGGTAGGCACCACCCGTGCCAGCATCAGCACTGTATCGCTTGACCTCGTAACCGGTGAATGCGCCACGGGCCTGGGGGTAGAACGCATGCAGCCGGATCAGCACCTGGTCGACCATCTGCTTTTCACCAAAGGCCTGCAGCAGGCGTGCGTTGTCGCCGGACAGGTTGATCACCACATTGGCACCACCCTTGAGCGCCGGTTCGACCCACAGCATGCCGAGGCCGGCGTTACTGAAGATTTCGCCCGACATGCGTGCGCGGCTTTCCCATACGGGTTTCTTGAACTTGAGCATGATCTGGTCGCGCCAACCATAGTTGGTGCCCTTGAGCGCCGCCAGGTGTTGGCTGTCCAGGCCAGGGGTCATCTGAATCTTGGCCAGCGCGCGCAGGGGCACAGCCATGACCAGATAATCCGCCTTGTAGCCAACGCTGCCGACTTTTACCGTGACACCATCCTTGTCCTGGACAATGGCGGTAACCGGCGAGCTGGTCTTGATGGTTTTCAACTGCTTGACGAAAGCCTGGGCCAGCACCGGGCTGCCACCGGGCAGGCGCGCGGCGCGCAGGTCGCGGTCGCTGACGCCGCGGTACACGCGGTTCTGCTGGGCGAAGTACAGCAGCGACAGGCGCGACGGTTCATCGTAGCGGGTGCGGATCTGCTGATTGATCAATTGACGGGCGGTGGCCGGCAGTTGCAGTTTGTCCAGCCAGGTGGAGACGTTGATCTGGTCAAGGGCGAACAGCGTGCTGGTTGCCTGCGGGTTCAGCGGGTCATCGATCGAACGGGCCAGGTCATCAAGGGTTTTCTCGTAACGCTTGAGCGCCTCGGCAGTGGCCGGTTGCTTGGTGGCCAGGTCGCTGGCGCTGAAGTATTCGCCGTCAATCAAGTAACCCGGGGTACGCACGAACTCGGGCGCCGGCAGTGTTTCAAGCTTGAAACGGTCGAGGTACTGGTTGAGCACCGGCTGTGCCTTGGCGTTGCCGATCCACTCGCTGGTGGCCAGGCCCGAACGCCCGCCCATGCCCGCCTTGGCCTCCAGCAGGGTCACCTGCCAGCCTTTGTTCTGCAGCTCGTAGGCTGCCGTCAGGCCTGCCAGGCCCCCCCCCACGACAATCGCCGTGGGCGTCTTGTCTTTTGCCAGCGCAGCGCCGCTGGACACACCAATCAATACCAACGCGCACAGGCGCACCCAAGCAGCAGCCATGTCGGCGAACTCCGAGTCAGAGGTTACAGAAACGGGGAGAGGCAGGAATGCCCCAGGAAGATGCGTTAAGAATACGTCAGGTCCGAGCACCCTGCCAGCGCAGTGACATCAAGTCCTTTTGGCAGCTCATATTTTTGTCGGTAGCTATGCCACACAGTAGCAGGGACCTCTGCATGAACCTGGTGACTGCGCACAGCCTCAGGCCTGAGCCTTCACTCCGGCACCACATCCTGCAGGGCTTTGCTCTGTGCATGGCAGCAGGCTCGAATGGACCAGCCCCCACCTCCATTGAACGGCAGCGGTTGTCCTGCCCTGCGGCATTGCTTAGGCTTACGCGGTCGAACCACGCCGCAAAGCCAGGAGAAGTGCCCATGGGCCTCAATGATCAGTGGATGCAACGCGACCTCAAGGTCCTGTGGCACCCCTGTACCCAGATGAAAGACCACGAGCAGCTGCCGCTGATCCCTATCAAGCGCGGCGAAGGCGTGTGGCTGGAAGACTTCGAGGGCAAACGCTACCTGGATGCGGTGAGCAGCTGGTGGGTCAACGTGTTCGGCCATGCCAACCCGCGCATCAACCAGCGCATCAAGGACCAGGTCGACCAGCTCGAGCACGTGATCCTGGCCGGTTTCAGTCATCAGCCAGTGATCGAGCTGTCCGAACGCCTGGTCGCCATGACCCCGGCCGGTCTCGACCGGGTGTTCTATGCCGACAATGGCTCGTCGTGCATCGAAGTGGCGCTGAAAATGAGCTTCCACTACTGGCAGAACATCGGCAAACCGGACAAGAAGCGCTTCGTCACCCTGACCAACAGCTATCACGGCGAAACCATTGCCGCCATGTCGGTGGGTGATGTGCCGCTGTTCACCGAAACCTACAAGGCGCTGCTGCTCGACACCCTCAAGGTGCCAAGCCCTGACTGCTACCTGCGCCCCGAGGGCATGAGCTGGGAGGAGCACTCGCGCAACATGTTCCAGGCCATGGAGCAGACCCTGGCCGAACACCACGCCTCGATCAGCGCCGTGATCGTCGAGCCGCTGATCCAGGGTGCCGGCGGCATGCGCATGTACCACCCGGTGTACCTCAAGCTGTTGCGCGAAGCCTGCGACCGCTATGACGTGCACCTTATCCACGACGAGATCGCCGTAGGCTTCGGCCGCACCGGCACGATGTTCGCCTGCGAGCAAGCCGGCATCCGCCCGGATTTCCTGTGCCTGTCCAAGGCCCTGACCGGCGGCTACCTGCCGCTGGCCGCCTGCCTGACCACCGACAAGGTGTACCAGGCGTTCTATGACGATTACCCGACACTGCGCGCATTCCTGCACTCGCACAGCTACACCGGCAACCCGCTGGCGTGCGCTGCAGCGCTGGCGACCCTGGATATCTTCGAGCAGGACAACGTAATCGAGGCCAACAAGGCCCTGGCCACGCGCATGGCCACAGCCACTGCACACCTGGCCGATCATGCTCACGTTGCCGAAATACGCCAGACTGGCATGGCCCTGGCCATCGAAATGGTTCAAGACAAGGCAGGCAAGCTTGCCTACCCCTGGCAGGAGCGCCGTGGCCTGAAGGTGTTCGAGCACGCCCTGACCCGCGGCGCCCTGCTGCGACCGCTGGGCAGCGTGGTGTACTTCCTGCCGCCGTACGTGATCACCCCCGAGCAGATCGACTTCCTTGCCGAAGTGGCCAGCGAAGGCATCGATATCGCCACCCGCGACAGCGTCAGTGTCGCAGTACCGGCCAACTTCCACCCCGACTTCCGCGACCCGGGCTAGGCCCGGCAATTCGCCACACCACTTTTCCTGTGGGAGCGGGCGAGCCCGCGAACAAGGGCGAAGCCCTTGCCAGGCACCGCGGCGCCTGATTCGCGGCGGTTCGACGCATCGACACGCCCGCTCCCACAGGGGATCTGCGTCTCTCTATTTACCGAGCAAACCCATGAGACTGTCCCGCTTCTTCATCGACGCCCCCCTGAGCCTTGGCGAGCACGACCTGCCCGAGGCCCAGGCCCATTACATTGGCCGCGTGCTGCGCATGGCACCCGGCGACGCCGTGCAGCTGTTCGATGGCAGCGGCCAGGAATACCGTGGTCAGTTGCTCGAGGTGGGCAAGAAAACTGTCCGCGTCAGCCTTGACCAGGCCTTTGCCGGCCAGGCCGATTCACCGCTGCATGTGCACCTGGGCCAGGGCCTTTCCCGTGGCGAGCGCATGGACTGGGCGATCCAGAAGGCCACCGAGCTTGGTGCCAACGAAATCACCCCGATCGTCAGCGAGCGCTGCGAAGTGCGCCTGAAAGACGAACGCGCCGACAAGCGCCTGGCCCACTGGCGCCAAGTGGCGATCAGCGCCTGTGAACAATGCGGGCGTTCTACCTTGCCCGTCATCCACCCACCCGTGACCCTGGCCGAATGGTTGAGCAGCACCAAGGCTGACCTGAAGCTGGTCCTGCACCCGGTGTGTGAGCCGCTTATCAGCCATGAAAAGCCCGCCACCCTGGCCTTCGTGATCGGCCCCGAAGGCGGCCTTAGCGAAGCCGAGGTCGAGCAGGCCAAAGCCGCCGGCTTCCACGCAGCACGCCTTGGCCCGCGCGTGCTGCGCACCGAGACCGCGCCGGTGGTGGCGCTGTCGGTGGCACAGCAGTTGTGGGGCGACTTTTAACTAGCGCACGTAGAGCGACACCGCCACGAAGTGCATCAGGCTGCCAGCGATGACGAACAGGTGCCAGATGCCATGCCAGTGGCGGAAACGGCTGTCGAAGGCGAAGAAAATGATGCCGACGGTGTAGAACACGCCGCCGGCAGCCAGCCAGGCGAAGCCGGCCGTGCCCAGCGAGTTCAGCAGCGGCTTGACTGCCACCAGCACGATCCAGCCCATTACCGCATAGATGATGATCGACAGGATCCGCGCCTCGGAGCGCGGCTTGATCTCTTGCAACATGCCGATGATCGCCAGCCCCCAGACCACGCCGAACAGGCTCCATCCCCAAGGGCCGCGCAGGCTGACCAGGCAAAACGGCGTGTAGCTGCCGGCAATCAGCAGATAGATCGACAGGTGGTCGAGCTTGCGCATGATCACTTTCGCCCGCCCACGGGTGCTGTGGTACAGGGTGGAAATGCTGTACAGCAACAGCAGCGTGCCGCCGTAGATGGAGAAGCTGACGATCTTCCACGGGTCGCCTTGCAGGCCCGCGGCCACGATCAGCCAGATGGCACCAATAGCAGCGAGGACGGCACCGACCAGGTGGGTCCAGGCGTTGAAGCGTTCACCGTAATACATGCAAACACAGACCTCCTGAGGTGGGCTGGGTTCCTGTTGTGATGCTGATGGCTTCGTTCTTTGTGGGAGCGGCCTTGTGTCGCGAAAGGGGCGCGAAGCGGCCCCAGGCTTTCATTGCCACTGCATGAACCGC
>NZ_JBICKH010000096.1:0-1518 GCF_043103905.1 Pseudomonas sp. yb_2
TGCATCTGTTCATACAGGGTGTTGATGCGCCCAAAGGCATTGGCAGCGACATGGGCTTGCCTGGCAAGCGCTTCCGGCAGGGCGAAGGATGACGCTGACGGCGGTTCGCTTTTGGCCGCTTCCAGCAGCGCCGCCAGTTCTTCCCGCAGGTCCTCCTGGTTGTAGGTGATGCCGCGTATTGCCAGGTTGCCCCGGTCTGCCACGTCACTGCGCCACCAGTGGTCCAGTACCTTCGTGCCCCCTTCACTCAACTCCATGCCGATCAGCCGGGGGCGGGGGACGGCGTGTGGGCCTTCTTCCATGTAACGACGGATGAATTCCCACTCATCACGCAGTTCGCTGCCGCCTTGACCTTGTTTGCCCAGTAGGGCCATTTCCATGTGGGGCAGGCCGGTGCGGCTGGGGTGCCAGATTAGGCCTAGTCGCATGCCGAGGCTGAGCGGATCGTCCTCTTGATAAGTAGATGTGCTGCCAGTTTCCCTCCATGGAAATGTCACTATTCCACCGCAGTAAGTGGGGCGGTGCAGGTGGACTTGTTGAGTTTTTCTGTTGAAGCGAATCAGTAGGTGTCTGCTTGTAAATAGCTCGAGGCGTGTAAGGTGGAAACCATACCTGAGATAGAGGTAAGTGAGGCCGGCGCCAATCAAGAGTGCGAGTGTATTAAGCAGGATGAAGGGTATGTTGAACTCAGGTAGGGCGGAGATGTTGAAAACTAAAAAACCATGTGTCAGTTGTGCCCATGCATAAATAGTCGGACCTACTCCTCCGAGCGTCATAAGCGTGATCAGGCCGCGTTTTTCTTCCGACCCGCCGCAGCGCATGTCTAAATATGTTTCGTTGAAAGCGTAAATGGGACCCCGAGTATGCGGGTGCTCGCTCGCAGACTTGAAGCTAATATCAAGACCCCCGTCGCTCACGTTACGGTCAGATCTTTTATCTGGCAGGCTCCTCTGCGCATAGGCTGCATTACGGGAAGCACTTGACTCAGTGGCCATTTTCCAAAAGCCCCACTCAATCAAAAACATTAAATTACCTCGCTAAAGGCAGAGTGAAGTGCCGGGAGTTCGTCGTTTATGTCGTAGGCATCTGCGTCTTTATTAAGGCGATAAGTGCTTCGTTTGCACCATTTTTCGAGTGCGTCGTCTTCAAGGATGAGGATGATCACTGTCACGACCAGACCAAGCCAGAAGGCGCCCAAGACTAATCGTGCTAATAATAGTCGAGCTGCCTGTGTGCCAAGTTTTCCTGCAAGTACACTGGCTGAGCGACTCAGCGTATGGATGATTTTTGATCTGCTATTCTTTGATAAATGATCGAATAACGGCTTTGCAATGGCGATGGCGCTTCCTAGCTCGGCTAACGAAAGCGCTATGGTTGCCGTGGCTCGCGTTACATACGTGAAAGCTAAAATACCAGACTTGTATGCCGGGTGGCTCTTGGAGGTGCCCTGCAACTCCTTGAGATGTCTGGAACTGTCCGAATAATCCCACCACGCGAGTACCAACCCCCCGGTGCCAG
>NZ_JBICKH010000097.1:0-452 GCF_043103905.1 Pseudomonas sp. yb_2
TGCATCTGTTCGTACAGGGTGTTGATGCGCCCAAAGGCATTGGCAGCGGCATGGGCTTGCCTGGCAAGCGCTTCCGGCAGGGCGAAGGATGACGCTGACGGCGGTTCGGCCTTGGCGGCTTCCAGCAGCGCCGCCAGTTCTTCCCGCAGGTCCTCCTGGTTGTAGGTGATGCCGCGTATTGCCAGGTTGCCCCGGTCTGCCACGTCACTGCGCCACCAGTGGTCCAGTACCTTCGTGCCCTCTTCACTCAACTCCATGCCGATCACGCACTGGCCGGTCTGTTCGGCAAAGGCCAGGCCGTTGATGAGGTCGGCGTTGTCGTAGCGGTCCAGCGCCTGCAACAAGCGTTCGCTGACCACCCAGCGGGTATGGTCCTTGGCGCGGTCCTCGGCGGCTTGCTGGGCGTGTTGCATGGCCTGCTCGAAACCGTCGAGCTGATCGTGCATGGCCTG
>NZ_JBICKH010000098.1:0-1968 GCF_043103905.1 Pseudomonas sp. yb_2
TGGAGCGGTATGTCGAGGCGGGCCACCTGCCGATCGACAACAACCTGGCAGAGCGGGCCATAAAGCCGTTTGTGATCGGGCGCAAAGCTTGGCTGTTCAGTGACACGCCCACGGGAGCCACGGCTAGCGCGCAGATCTACAGCCTGGTCGAAACCGCCAAGGTCAACGGCCAAGAGCCCTATACGTGGCTGCGCCACGTCCTGGAGCGACTGCCGCACGCCTCATCGGTAGCAGACTACGAAGCGCTGCTGCCATGGAACTGTTCGCCAGAGATGCCACGGTAACCTTGGCTTCCACCTTCTGGTAGGTGGGGTTCATGGATCGGTTACCATCGAGCTGGGGGGCGCGACCGACTTCCATAACCTATGACGTGTATCGTCAAGGTGAGAAAATCCTTGAAGGTATTTTTGCGAATTAAAATGACTAAGGGAAAATGTAGTTATGAATCCTCCTAGTGAACTAGTAGCCTTCATGAGGGAAATGAACTGCTGGGAGACTGAGTTCTTTGACCAGCGTAAAAAAACATGGCTCATGGGATAGAAGATTCTCAGCTAAAAGAAAAGTATGCAAAACAACTTGAAGAGATACTTGATAAATATGTCGTTAAGGATAAGTCTAACTATGGGCGGCTTGTAGATCTTGGGTGCACTAAACCTGCCGCTTATGATCCTGCCACTGATGAGTTAGAGGTTTTGGATGGGGGTGGAAAAACGCTGACAATTCAAGTGCGGCAAACTAAAGGTGCTGAAACATGCTCCAAGATGTATTTAGTGTCTAAAGATGGTGTCTGGAGAATAAAGAAAAAAGAAGTTTTAAGTTTTGATGATAAATGGCGCCGCTCGCCACTGTAAAGTTTCGTGCTTTTGGTTTGGTAAGAAGGTTAATTGGTTTTTTGCTGCAAGCTTTTGTTTTTTAACAATTAATATTATGTAGTCGCTTGGAGCATCTTCTTGCAAATTCTTATTTTGTATGTGATCAGACTGCCGTAACTAATGCGCTGAACCAAACCACGTCGCTGGAGCGCAAACCCGACGGCGAAGTACTGCGCATCAACCACCCGGACGGCACTGCGGAAACCTTCACCTACAACACCCTTGGTCAGGTACTGAGCCACACCGACGGCAAAGGCCAGACCACCCGTTTGCAGCGCACCTCGCGCGGGCTGCCAAGCAGTCGCCAGGACGCCAAGGGTGAGTGGATCCGCTATGAGTACGACAAGGCCCTGCGCCTGACCGCACTGGTCAACGAGAACAGCGCGGTTTACCGCTTTGCCTATGACGCGTCGGACCGGCTAAGCGAGGAAGTGCGGGTGGATAACCTGCCCCGGCGTTTCAGCTACAACGTCGGTGGCCATCTCACACGACTGGATGAGATTGGCTATGGCGAAAATGCCGAGCGGCCCGAGCGCCATACGCTGTTCGAGCGTGATGCTATTGGCCGTTTGGTCGCCAAGATCAACCGTGATGCGAGCCAGACATTCGTATACGACGACGGTGACCGGTTGCTGAGCATCGAGCGGCAACCGAGCGGGATCGGCAAGCAGCTTGGGATCACGGAAGAAAAGCTGGAATACACCTACGATCTGCTCGGCCGGCTGAGCAAAGAAATCAGCCCTGACGGCACGCTCGGCTACGAGTACGACCCGCTCAGCAACCTGACCACGCTGACCCTGCCGGATGGGCGTAAGGTCAATCACCTGTATTACGGCAGTGGCCACCTGCACCAGCTGAACCTGGACGGCCAGGTCATCAGTGACATGGAGCGCGATGACCTGCATCGTGAGGTGTACCGCACCCAGGGCAAGCTCACCAGCTGCTTCGGTTATGACGCCATGGGGCGCAAGGCCTGGCAGTTTGCCTCGACCTTGCCGGCCGACAAGCTCTCGCAAGTGCATAACACCGGCATCAATACCTCGTTGCTGGTCGAGCACGCCTACAACCCGATCCACCGCCGTTATCAGTACGACCC
>NZ_JBICKH010000099.1:0-7462 GCF_043103905.1 Pseudomonas sp. yb_2
TGGGGTACTACCTCAAAATCTTTGTGGGATTGCAGATTTATTAAGCTGCGTGACTGAGATGTTGCAGGATGTCTCAGTGGCGCGCATCGTAGGCCCTCTGGTTAATAATAATAAATATATTGTTATGATGCTTAGCATCACAGTTCGTTATGAATGCATCCCGCATGAAAGGTAGCACCCCTCAATGAACCTCAAGGCATTGCGCTGCTGTGTCGAAATCGTCCGGCAAGGCAGCTTCACCAAGGCCGCGCAGCACCTGCACATCGCCCAGCCCGCGCTGAGCATGGCCGTCACCCGGCTGGAAGAAGAACTGGGGGTAACCCTGTTCAACCGTACCACGCGCAAAGTGATCCTCACGGCAGAAGGCGAGCAGTTCTTGCCGCGCATTGCCTCTGCCCTGCGCGAAATGGACGTTGCCCGGCAAGAGCTGCGCGACATGGCCGACCTCAAACGCGGCGAAGTGCGCCTGGGTATCCCGCCGATGTTCGGCCTGCACTACGTCCCCGGGTTGATGAACGCCTTCCGCAAGTCGTACCCGGGCATTGCCATGACCGTGTTCGAAGGCAGTGCCGAAGACATTGGCCATCGCCTGGAGCAACGGGAAATCGACCTGGCGCTGCTGGAGTCCCGGCGTGTACCGCCGGACAAGGAGTCGATCCTGCTGGGCAGCGACGAAATGCTGGCGTGCATGCACCCGGATCACCCCTATGCCGGCAAGGCCTACCTCACCGCCGAAGACCTGCGCAATACCGACATGGTGGTGTTCGATCGCACCTTCGTTCAACGCCATCTTCTGGATGCGTTCTTCGCCGAACATGGCATCACTTACCAGGTGGCGCTACAGAGCAACTTCGTCTCGCTGGTGGTGCAGGCCGCGCTGGACAACATGGGGGTGGCGACCCTGCTGCGCTCGGTGCAGCAACGCACGCCAGGCATCGTCGGCGTGCCGTTCCGGCCAGCACAGCAGATGAGTTTCCGCTTGTGCTGGCGCTCGGGGGAATACCTGTCGCTGGCCAGCAAGCGGTTCATCGACTTTGCTGCACAGACGCATTACCTGGAGCGGTGAGGGCCAGTCTTCTGGGCGAGATGAGCAATCACCTGCTCCGCGGCACGCCCCAGGCAGCCTTTGAAAAAGTGATTGGCACCGGCGTATACCGACACTGCCCGTTGTTCAGGGCCAGCCCATTGCAGCAGGTTGGCCAGCGGTGCCATTTCATCCTGTTCACCCTGCAGTAACAGGCAATCCCCAGGCAGCGGCAATGGCTCGTAATAGCGCCCTCCCGGTACATCCCCCACCGGCAGCCCCATCAATGCGACTGCCTGCAACTGCCCTTCCAGCGCACAGGCAACCCGGGCGAACACGTAGGCCCCAAAGGAAAACCCGACCAGGGCTACCGGCAGCTCGGGCTGTTGCTGGTTGAAGTGACGGATGACCGCGATGCAATCCTCGGCTTCACCGATGCCCTGGTCGTGCGTGCCTTGCGTCTGCCCCACCCCACGAAAGCTCGGCCGTACCACTTGCCAGCCGGCTGCACGCAGCTGCCGTGCAAGGGTCAGTGGCACGATATGCCGTGGGCTACCGCCCAGCAGCGGTTGCGGATGGCTGACCAGCACCAGCCCTTTGGGTGGTCCGTCGGGGTAGTCGATCAACAGCTCGATCTGGCCGACGGCCCCATCGATAAGCAGCGGGTTGCGCGGGGTATCTGACATTGCAGTTGTCCTTGTGAACCGAATGTGTGGCGCGTGTACTCACCGTTTGCCGAGCGTTGGCGCGTCACCGCCCGCAGTCTAAAAGAGCAGGCGTACCCGCTGCCACAGGATCCCGTCACTTCAGCCAGGGGCGTAGCAAGCGCGCCCGTACTGAGCAGGACACGGGCTGCAACGTCGCGGAAGCCGGGGCAGCATCCTCGACGTTGCAGCCATCGATTGACTATTATCCCGCCTTGAACGTTTCAGCATGTTTCAATAGGGATACAGATGTCAGTCCAGGAACGCCCCCCGCTCCCCAGTAAAAACACCGTCGCCAAGATGGAAGCCGCCATGGCACTGGGCAGCTTTGCCATCGGCACCGGCGAATTCGCCATCATGGGCCTGATGCCCGACATTGCCAGCAATTTGCAGTTGAGCGAACCGCAGGTGGGCCATGCCATCAGCGCGTATGCGCTGGGGGTAATGGTTGGCGCCCCGACACTGGCCATTCTCGGTGCCAAACTGCTGCGCAAGCACATGCTGCTGCTGTTGATGCTGCTGTATGCCGTGGGCAACCTGGCCACTGCCTTTGCCCCCTCGTTCGGTGGCCTGGTCGCATTTCGTTTCATCAGCGGCCTGCCCCACGGCGCCTACTTCGGCATTGCCGCAGTGGTGGCCTCGAGCATGGTCGCCAAGGATCAGCGCGCGGGGGCCGTGGCACGGGTGATGATGGGCCTGACCTTGGCCATGTTGCTCGGCAACCCGGTTGCCACCTTCCTGGGCCAGTACTTCGGCTGGCGTTCGGCATTCGTGCTGGTCGGCGCGATCGCCCTGTGCACCATCGCCCTGGTCTGGCGTTTCGTGCCCCAGCGCCACGACGAAACACGCAGCGACCCGCGCAAGGAGCTCCAGGCCTTTGCCCTCCCACAGGTATGGATGGCGCTGGCCATCGCTTCGATCGGTTTTGCCGGCATGTTCTGCGTGTTCAGCTACCTGGCACCGACCATGCTGCACGTGACCCAGGTGTCGCCACAGTGGATTCCGTTTGGTCTGGCGGCGTTCGGCGTGGGCGGTATCGTCGGCAACATCGCTGGCGGCAAGCTGTTCGACCGCCTGCAGTTCCGCGCCGTGGGCTTGGTACTGATGTGGTCGGTCGCCGTGCTGCTGTTCTTTACCTTCGCCGCCCAGGCGCTGTGGAGCCTGCTGCTGGGCATCGGCCTGGTGGGCACCATGATCGCCTTGGCGGCACCGCTACAGATCCGCCTCATGGACATTGCCCATGAGGCGCCTAGCCTGGCAGCGGCGTCCAACCATGCGGCGTTCAACCTGGCCAATGCCCTGGGGCCGTGGCTGGGAGGCATGGCGATCACTGCCGGCATGGGCTGGACCAGCACCGGGTACATCGGCGCCGCGACTGCGCTGGTTGGCCTGGGCATTTACCTGGTGGCGCGGCGGATGAAAGGCGGGCATTGAAGCCGGCATGGTCATAAAGGGTTACCCTACCCCTTTATGCACCCGCCACTGCCGAGTCATTCATGTTCGATTGGGAAGACCTGCGCCATTTCTCCGCCTTCAGCTCGGCCGGCTCGCTGTCGGCTGCTGCCAAGACCCTGGGTGTCGACCACGCCACCGTGGCCCGGCGCATCGCCTCGCTCGAGGCTTCGCTCCAGCTCAAGCTGGTCGACCGACGTCCCCGCGCTTATGCCCTCACCCACGAAGGCCAACGTGTTGCGGAACTCGCCGAGCAGATGGCCATGTCCTCTTTTGCCCTGGAGCATTTCGCCAGCGCCGGCCAACAGACAGTGGAAGGCGAAGTGGTGCTCTCGGCACCACCGGCGCTGCTGGGCAGCATCGTCGCCCGGCGCCTGGGCGAGCTGTACCAGCGCTACCCACAGCTGCGCCTGAAGCTGGTAGGCAGCAAATCCAAGGCATCCTTGGTCCGCCGCGAAGCTGACATCAGCATCGCCCTGGCCAGGCCGACAGAGCCAACTCTGGTGGTCAGCCTGCTGGGGCACCTGGATTACCGGCTGTATGCCTCGCCCGGTTACCTGGCCAGCGCAACGGTCAGGCGCTACATCGGCTACGACGAGTCTCAAGCCCGTTCCCCACAACAGCAATGGCTCAACCTCCAGGCCGGCCAGCAGCCGTTCGCATTGCACAGCAATGACCTGCGCATCCAGGCCCAAGCCTGTGCCGGCGGCATCGGCATCGCCTGCCTGCCCGCGTTCATGGCACAGGAACACGGTCTGAAAGAAGCAGGCAGCGCCCAACAGACAATGAGCATCGAAATCTGGCTGGCCGTGCATGAAGACGTGCGCGCCACACCGCGGATCAAGGCGGTTACCGACTTCCTTCAGCAACAGGTGCGGCCGCTGCTACGCTTGTGAATTCTTGCAGATGGCGCATGCATCAATACGGAATTTTCGCCCAACCCTGCCAGCGTTAGGCTAACTCCATCACTCACGCCCTTGAAGGAGACGACGATGCAGTACGTAAAGCTGGGTAGCACTGGGCTGGACATTTCAAGGCTGTGCCTGGGCTGCATGACCTTCGGTGAACCCGACGCCGGCACTCATCCCTGGACCTTGGGCGAAGACGCCAGCCGGCCGATCATTCGCCATGCCGTCGAGCAAGGCATCAACTTCTTCGACACTGCCAACAGCTATTCCGCCGGCACCTCGGAAATCATCCTCGGCAAACTCCTGAGGGAGTTTACCCGCCGTGAAGAAACCGTGATCGCCACCAAGGTGTTCTTCCCTGCCAACATGTGGGAAGGCGCCAGCCGGCCCAATGAGCAAGGCTTGTCACGCAAGGCGATCATGGCCAACATCGACGCCAGCCTCAGCCGCCTGGGCACAGACTACGTCGACCTTTACCAGATCCACCGCTGGGACTACCACACCCCCATCGAGGAAACCATGGAAGCTCTGCATGATGTGGTCAAGGCCGGCAAGGCGCGCTACATCGGTGCATCGTCGATGTATGCCTGGCAGTTCGCCAAGGCGCAGCAGGTAGCCGCCAACCATGGCTGGAGCCGCTTCGTGTCGATGCAGAACTACCTCAACCTGATCTACCGCGAAGAAGAGCGAGAGATGATCCCGCTGTGCCTGGATCAAGGCGTCGGCCTGATGCCCTGGAGCCCGATGGCGCGCGGCCGCCTGACACGACCGCATGGGCAGCAAACCCAACGCACGCGCACCGATGTATCCGGGCAGTCGTTCTATGAAAAGACCGAGGTGGAGGACGGCCGGGTAATCGATGTGGTCGAGCAGATCGCCAGCGAACGGGGGGTGCCGATGGCCCAGGTTGCGCTGGCCTGGGTGCTGGGTAGGGCCGGCGTCAGCGCCCCTATCGTCGGCGCTTCGAAGCCCGCCCACCTGGACGATGCCCTGGGCGCACTGTCACTGCAGCTGAGCGAGGACGAAGTGGCGCGCTTGCAGGCCCCTTACGTTCCCCACGCGGTCACCGGCTTCAAGTAGCAATGGCTTGCGGCAGTTCGATGCGCACCCGCAAGCCCCCTGTGGCGGCGGCCAGCGCGGTGATGCTGCCACCGTGCAAGGCGATGGCACGCTGGGCGATCGCCAGCCCCAGGCCGAAGCCATCGCTGCTGTCGGCGCCACGGTCGAACGGTTCGAAGATGCGCTGCAGGCGCGCCGGGTCGACGCCCGGGCCATGGTCGCTGACGCACACCTGCAACCATTGCCCACCTGGTGCCGGTGCGGCCTCCACCAATACCGCCGTGCCGGGCTTCGTGTAGCGCACGGCATTGCGGATGACGTTCTCGAAGGCCCGGTACAGGAGTTCTTCATGGCCATGCATGAGAAACGCGCCCTGAGCCAGCAAGGACACCTGGCACTGCTTCATGCCTGCCTCGAAACGGGCATCCTCGACGATCTGCGCCAGCAGTTCGACCACATCCACGCTGGCGAAGTCACTGTTGCCTTGACGGGACTGGGCACGGGCCAGGGTCAGCAGTTGCTCGATCAGGTCGTCCATGCGCCGCGACTCGCGCTCGACCCGCTCCAGCATGTCGGGCCGGTCGGGTTGCTGGCGCATCAGGCCTATGGCGGCATGCATGCGGGTAAGTGGTGAGCGCAGCTCATGGGAAATATCATGCAGCAGGTTCTGCTGGGCCTGCACCAGGGCCTTGAGCTGGCCGGCCATGCGGTCACAGTCCTCGGCCAGGTCGACGATTTCGTCACGGCGCTTGCCCAGCCGCGGCCTGACCCGCACATCGAAACGGCCTTGGGCAACCTGGCCCATGGCCTCGCGCAGCCAGGTCAGCGGCCGGGTCAGGTAAAAGCTGCACAACAGCGCGAACAGCGCGCTCATCACCGCCCCAGTCACGAACGGGCCAAGGTTGCGTGGGCGCGGTGCCATACCGACACGGGTGGCCACCGAAGCGCGCAGCACCAGTGGGCGGCCGTCACGGTCGAGCAGTGCCTGCTCGAAGCGCGCCACGTGCACCGTTTGGCCAGCCAGCAAGCGGTCTTGATCGTCGTAAAGGCCTACTTGCACATCCTGCGGCTGTGGCGACACGTCAAGCAACTGGCGGCCGGCCCGCTCGCCATGCCGTTCGAGCATTTGCAGCTCGGTGGCCAGCAGCGAACGCAGCCCGGGGGTATCGCCGCGCAGTTCATTGAGCATGAAGGCCCCCGCCCCCACCAGGAAGGTCAGGGTGTTGGCCAGCCAGAACGCCAGGAACAGCTTCCAGAACAGACGCCGGCGCATCATTCGACGATCAGCATGTAGCCCATGCCGCGCACGCTCTGGATCCAGCTGCTGCCATCGGCACGCGGGCCAAGTTTTTGCCGGATGCTGCTGACGTGCACGTCGATGCGTCGGTCATAACGGGTCAGCGGCCGGCCCAGGGCATTGAGCGACAGGTCCTGCTTGCTGACCAGCTGACCGGCCTGGCGCGCCAGGGCTTCGAGCAGGCTGAACTCGGAGCCGGTCAATTCCAGCGTGGCTGCGCCCCAGCGCGCCTCGCGCCGCCCCGGCCACATTTTCAATGCGCCACTGCGTACCTGTTCAGGTACCTCGGGCGCGCTGGTTTCACCCATCAGGTATGGCTGCACGCGACGCAGTATTGCCCGCAGGCGTGCCACCAGCTCACCGGGAGAGCTGGGCTTGGGCACATAGTCATCGGCCCCCAGCTCCAGGCCGGCAATGCGGTCGATGTTGTCACCGCGTGCTGTCAGCAGCAGCACCGGCACCTGACTACGTGCACGCACGCGGCGCAGCACCTCGATACCGGAGATGCCTGGCAACATCACGTCCAGCACCACCACCTGGAAATGGCCGGACAACGCCAGGGTCTCGCCTTCCTCACCCGTGTCCGCGGCCGTTGCCTGGAAGCCTTCGCGCGCCAGGTACAAAGAGAGCATTTCAGTCAGTTCGCGGTCGTCGTCGACCAGCAGCACAGGGATCATCAGGGCCAGATATCGCAATTGCAGGGGGTGCAATGATCGCCCTGCAAGCCGGCACTGTCACTGCCGCCCGGTCGGACTTTACACATCTTTACCCTCGGCTAACCGCGCCGTACACAGCCCGCCCGTATCCTCATCGCCCGCTGCTTGCGGGTCGCCCGCGCTTGCTGCCCTCCGAATCCGCTTGTCTGGAAACCCCGATGAACTACCCGCGCCTGTTGCTCTCCATCCTGCTGCTGAAAGCCACGTTGGCCCAGGCCTCACCGTTCAGGATCGCCGACATTCGCGTCAACGGCCTGCAGCGGGTTTCCGCCGGCAGTGTGTTCGGTGCCTTGCCGCTGAAC
>NZ_JBICKH010000009.1:0-977 GCF_043103905.1 Pseudomonas sp. yb_2
AGCAACAACGCTCAGGTCACCATCAAGGCCGGTGAGACCAGTGCGCCGTACACCCACGACGCGCAAGGCGATGACGTCTACCAGGACGCTGGCCAGATCAGCCTGGGCATCACGTCCGCTGTGGATGTAGACGGTCACACCTTCGAGAACCTGCAACTGGGCGGCAACGCTTCGGTTCAAGTGACCGACACCCTCGACGAGGTGGTGGCGAAGCTGACCGCGACCCCTTCGGTCACCGAAGGCGGTGAGATCACCTACACCATCACCCTGACCAACAAAGACGGTCTGCCGATCAACAACCACTCGGAGCTGTACTTCAAGCTGACCGACGGCACCACCGTCGTCGTGGCAGCCAACAGCACCACCGGTTCGGCCACTGCAACCGCCCCGGACAACGTCTATGTCGGCACCAACGCGCCGGTGGTCAATGCCATCGACGCCGTCAGCGGCGCAGATGCGTGGAAGTTCGAAAACCTGAATCTGGACAAGACCCCGGTCAGCACCGAGGTCACTGACGAGCCAGGCACTCCAGGCAACGAAGGCGATATCGTCAAAGTCACTATTACTGCTGACCAGACCTCGGTGGCCGAGAACGTCAAACCGACCTTCACCGTACATATCAACACCGCCTTGGCCCACGACCTGGTCGTGACCCTGAGCAACAACGCCCAGGTCACCATCAAGGCTGGCGAAACCAGCGCGCCGTACACCCACGCTGCGCAGGGTGATGACGTCTACAACGACGCTGGCCAGATCAGCCTGGGTATCAACTCGGCGGTGGACGCCACTGGTGCGACCTTCGAGAACCTGGAGCTGGGCGGTGCCGCGAAGGTGGATGTCACCGACACCACCGACGAAGTCGTGGCCAAGTTGACCGCCACCCCGTCGGTCACCGAAGGCGGCGAGATTACCTACACCATCACGCTGACCAACAAAGACGGCCTGCCGATCAACAACCACAGTGCATTGACCTTCAC